>JBJTNB010000086.1:0-6368 GCA_046073845.1 Micrococcales bacterium | reverse complement strand
GAAGTAGCCAGGAACCAACTGCTGTTCACTGAACTCGTCTGCACTCGAGACGTGGTTGTAGACGACGTCCATAACCACACGAAGTCCGTTGTCGTGTAGCGATTGAACTGCCGACTTCAATTCGGTGATTCGGTTGGTCGGCTCAGCCGGCTTGGTGGCGTATGAACCCTCGGGAACGTTGTAGTTCTTCGGGTCGTAGCCCCAGTTGAAGCTTGGAGCCGCCTCGGTTACCGAAGCGAAATCGAAAATCGGCAGCAACTGCACGTGAGTGACGCCGAGGTCTTTGATCGCCGAAACACCTGATGGATTCTTCGTTGGAACGGTGGTCTTAGCCTTTGTCTTTGCGTTGACGGTTGTCGTGGTTGTCGTGGTGTTCCAGTCAGTAAAAGCGAGGTACTTGCCTTTATGCGCTGCTGGAATACCGCTATCTGAGGCAATCGACAAATCACGAACGTGAGTCTCGTAGATCCAGGCGTCGGTTGCATTTCCGCTGAAAGCTGGCTTAGCCGTAGCGTTCCAGCTTGTCGGGTTGGTCTTAGTTAGGTCAACGACAACACCCTTGTCACCTTCAATCGTGGTGGCACGCACGTAAGGGTCAACCGCTTCGCGAGTCACTCCACCAACGTTCGCCTTGTAGGTGTAGATGGTGCCGTTCTGGTCACCGGTGAGGCTGTAAACCCAAGTGCCGTTGACATCTTTGTTCATGTTGTAAACGGTAGGGGTCTTGGTTGTCACAGTCGCATAGGTGTTTAGGCTCACCGCAGATGCGGTCGGTGCCCAAACACGGAACGCAGTTGCCGAGGCCGCGTAGGTGTTACCAAGGTCGTTTCCGTTGTAGGTGTATGCATCGGCGAACGCCTGTGAATCCATAATTGCTCCTACGCTCACCGAGGCCGAACCATAGGTGGTCTGTTTGATTGTGTACGACGTGGTCAAGTCGATAGGGCTGGCCAGGTTCAACGTAACAAGATTTGAGCTGCTCTTGCCGGCAGGTAACGCAACGCTCGAAATTGTTTGAGCGACTCCGGCAGCGTTGGTGACAGAAAATCCTTCATTACCTGAGCCGGTCAAAGTCATCGGGGTGTTCAAAGTAACGGTAACTGCCTTGAAGTCGTTGAGAACCGCGCTCGAAATTCTTGGTGTCACAGCTGCAATAGCAGGTGGCGCTGTGTAAATTTTGACGTCACCCTGCAGCAGCCAAATCTCGGCCTTGCCTGCAGAATCGAAACTGGTCAGAAAACGGTCGCCGCCATTTGGCCAATTCTTCTGGTCACGATCGGCTTTGTTCCAGTCGCTTCCTGGTCGAAGAATGAAGCCAAGACCGTCGTAGCCGGTCATGCCATCAAGCGTGAAAGTCACAGTGGCTCCGAATGAATCGGTGCCGGTGAAAGGGTATGCAGGACTTGAACCATCTGCACTGGCGTTCATGTTTTTCCAGGTGAATACCTGCCAAGCGTCATAGTCGCTCGCGGTGCGGTGGTAGTGAACCGTCACAGTGATTTTGTCTGGGATGGCGGCCTGCGCTGCAGTTCCCCCGACTAACGAAATGAGGGTGGTTAGGGCTGCGACTACTGCCACGAAGAGACGTGGTCTGCGGTTTAGCTTCATTGGTATCCGATCTGACTCTTCGAAAGTCTAACCTTTTGCAGCCCTTTCGCCTGCTACCCTAACGGCGTGAGCAAGCTCTATTTTCGACATGGCGCCATGAACTCTGGCAAAAGCACTGCACTTCTTCAGGCAGCGCACAACTACGAGGAACGCGACCAGCACGTGCTTCTGGCCAAGCCAGCCATTGATTCCAAGGGCGAGAAGGCCATACTTTCTCGACTTGGGGTTGACCGCGATGTTGACTTTCTGATTACGCCGGATCAGAATCTGCGAGTCGAATTCACTGCTAGAAGGAAAGCGTTTACAGAACTCACAGGAAAAGGCATCGCCTGCTTGCTGATTGACGAGGCACAGTTCATGACGCGCGACCAAGTTGATCAAGCTATGGAGATTGCGGTTCTCGACGACGTGCCAGTGCTCGCCTACGGAATTCGCACCGACTTTCTGACCAATGGCTTTCCTGGCAGCATTCGTTTGCTTGAAATCGCACACAGCCTCGAAGAGCTCAAGACAATTTGCCGTTGCGGACGCAAGGCACTATTCAATGGACGAAAACTCAATGGCACATTCACCTTCGCTGGCAATCAGGTGGCCATTGATCAAGGAGATGTTACCTATGAGTCGCTTTGCCCGAGTTGCTATTACGAAATGCTGGGCAAAAAGTAGCGCCTAAGCGCGGATCGTCTCTCTAGAGACAGTGAAACGATCGATAATCTCTGGGATCGGATCGATACCAATGCCAGGCCCGGTAGGCACTTGAATGTGGCCATCCTTGAGCACGAATGGTTCGGTCAAATCGGTTTCGAAGTAGCGCGACGAGGCCGAAGTGTCGCCCGGCAGAGTGAAGCCGGGCATTGCTGCCAGGGCCAAGTTCGCTGCGCGACCAATACCGGTTTCGAGCATTCCCCCGCACCAAACCGGGATGCCCGCTGCCACAGAAACGTCGTGAATTTTTTTCGCTTCGATGTAGCCACCAACGCGGGCCGGCTTAATGTTGATGATTTCGGCGGCACCGAGCTCAATAGCGTCGCGAGCAATATCAGCCGAAATAATGCTCTCGTCGAGACAAACCGGCGTTTCGATGTAGTCGGCAAGCTTCGCGTGACCGAGCATGTCTTCTTCGTTGATTGGCTGTTCAATGAGTAGCAAATTGAATTCGTCAAGGCGTTTCAATAGGTCGAAGTCATCACGGGTGTAAGCAGTGTTGGCGTCGACCTGCAGAGGTAAGTCATACCCGTAGCGCTCGCGCACAAGCTTGACCGGCTCGTAGTCCCATCCTGGCTCGATTTTTAGTTTGATGCGCACATAACCTTCGGCAAGGTAGCCGTCAACAAATTTGACTAGTTCGTCAAGTGAATCCATGATGCCTACAGACACACCAGAAGGTACCGAAGTCTTGGTCGACCCGAGATACTGAGCGAAAGAGCGACCTTCTGCACGTAGCTGGGCATCGAGAATCGCGGTCTCGACAGCTGCCTTTGCCATACGGTGCTGTTTTAGCCAATGAGTCTTCGGGGCGACTGCTTCTGCCGAAAGATCATCATCCAGCGCGAACAGGTCAGGCAGAATGAACTGCTTCATCACGTCCATGGCACCGGTGTGATACTCGTTCGAATAGTCAGGGCGCTCATTGGCACCGCACTCTGCCCAGCCTTCACCTGAATCTGTGATCGCATGCACCCAGACCACCTGATGCAGATTCACCGAACTGAATGATGTTCGGAATGCCGACTTCAAAGGAACATTCAGGCGAATGAGTTCAACGGCTTCAAGTTTCATGCGATTCCTTAGTTAGCGTGTCTCGGGTCTCAAAATTCAAGCACCAGTGCGGTGCGCTCTGCGTTCATAGATTTGATGCGGGCACCAGACTGAATGGCTGCATTTAGTTGTTCGCGTAGGTCGACTCTCGCGGCCGTTGCGGCTGTCGGGTCAGAAACCCGCAATCCTTCAATGTCTTCTGGAATAGGCACAAGATAGCGCTGCGAGTTCTTGACTGCAGCGAAATCATGGGCCGCGGCCGAAATCGGCCAAAGCAAGAAGAGTCGATCCGAGTCGTCGCCACGGTTGATGGCATCGTTCATGGTTCCGTAGAAGTTGACCAGATACTCGACGGCTACGGCTCCAAGCTTCTCGAAGTTGAACACGCAGTTTCGGCGAACCAACGGGTCAAATGTCCAGGTGATGGCGTCGATACCACGAGCGGCTGCCCAGTCGCGCTGATGACGCTTTAGCTCGTAGCCCAGGCCTTTGACCGTGCTGGCGGTCACATGGGAATGGAGCACCTGAAGCGGCCCGTGCGAGCCTAGAAAACCGAAACAACCCGCGACGACTTCGCCTTCTACCCGCACCAGAGCGGCGTAGCCCCCAACGTGCGCAGCGGCAAGGATGATGTCCATCGGCGCTACGTCTTCGGATCCACCCCAGACCGTATTAAAAAACTCGGCCATGGTCTCGGCATCTTGCGCCGTTTCGACGAGAGAGATGATCGCCGGTGAGTTCATGTTTTGATTCTCGCAGATTAAACGAAATCGGGAGTGAGGTCGCCCCCACTCCCGATTCGATTTGTGAATTACTTGCCGTTTACGGTCGCAGCGGTAACCGCGAACGATGAGAGGTTCCACTTGGCAAGTAGCTTGCCGTAGGTGCCGTCATCGATTAGAGACTGAACTGCAGCCTTTAGCGCAGCGGTCAAACCACTGTTCGCCTTCAAGACTCCGATACCGGTTGGAACTGCCGAGTAACCGTCAGGTGCGTCGGTAGGAACAACAACCTCGAAGTACTTGCCACTACCAGCGGTCTGTGCGGTGTAGGTGGCAACCTGGCCGTCGTTCACACCTGCAGAGGCCTTACCGGCACGGATAGCGTTTTGAGCATCGCCGTCAGTCGGGAACTCAAGAACCGCAATCTTCTTTGTGCAACTTGGGTTTACCGCGTTGACTAGGTCGATCTGTGCGGTGGCGGTCTGGATAGCAACGGTCTTGCCACAGAGGTCAGCAAACGATGCAATCTTTTCTGGGTTGCCCTTAGGAACAACTACAGCGAAGCCGGCGTTGAAGTAGTCAACGAAGTCCAGAACCTTCTGGCGCTCTGCGGTGTCGTTCATACCCGACATGATGACGTCGTGGGTTCCAGCCTGAAGTGATGGGATGATGCCATCCCAGGCCTGGTCTTCAAACTTGAAGGTAACGCCAAGCTTTTTTGCTAGCGCCTGTGAAAGGTCATAGTCGAAACCGGTTGGCATGTCGGCTGAGTCGAAAAACTCCATTGGTGCATATGGAATGTCAGATGCAACGCTGATGCCAGCGGTCTTGAAGTTTGCAGGTACCAAGTCTGCTGCTGCCTGGTCGAGAGTGACACTCGCGACGATGTCGACCGGTGTATCTGATGCGGCTGGGGTTGAGGTGCTGCTACTGCAGCCGGCTACGGCAACGACGCTAGCGCTTGCTAGCAGTGCCAAAAGGGCCAGTTTGCTCTTGCTCACAAATTCTCCTTCTAGGAATTGATAATCAGAGCCTAGTTGGAATCAGGGCTGCAAGGCCCGTTATATGGCGAACTTAACCCGATTGAAACCTAGAGCACGCTCGAGATGAATGCCTTAGTGCGAGCATTCGAAGGGTTGTCGAGCACCTCGTCAGGTGTGCCCTGTTCGACGACTACGCCGCCATCCATGAAGACGACTCGGTCAGCCACCTCGCGAGCAAAGCCGATTTCATGCGTGACCACGATCATGGTCATGCCACTCTTGGCCAGGCTGCGCATGACATCGAGAACGTCACCGACAAGCTCAGGGTCGAGCGCGCTGGTTGGCTCATCGAACAACATCAGCTTTGGCTCCATGGCCAGGGCGCGCGCAATGGCCACTCGCTGCTGCTGACCACCAGAAAGCTGGGACGGGTACGAATCCGCCTTATCGGCAAGTCCGACCTGGGTCAGCAACTCAATGGCCCGTTTGGTAGCGACATCCTTGCTGAGTTTGCGAATGCCAATCGGGGCTTCGATCACGTTTTCAAGCGCGGTCAGGTGCGGGAACAAATTGAAGCGTTGGAACACCATTCCGATTTCACTGCGCTGGGTTGCGATCGCGTTTGGCTTCAGTTCGAATATTTTGTCGCCGTGTTCACGGAACCCCATCAGTTCACCATCAACATAGAGGCGGCCACCATTGATGGTTTCGAGGTGATTAATGCAGCGAAGGAATGTTGACTTACCTGAACCCGAAGGGCCGAGCAAGCAAAGAACCTCGCCGCGCTTAACTTCAAGAGTGATGCCCTTTAAAACCTCGTTCGAGCCAAAGTGCTTTCGTACGCTACGGGCGTCCACCATCAACTCTTTCATACGTTGCCCTTCATACCAACACGGATGAGGCGCAGGCGCTGTTTGCTTGCCGCGAATCCTCGGCCGTAACGCTTTTCTAGCCAACTCTGTGGGTAAGACAAGATTGTGGTCATAACCAAGTACCAGAAGCCCGCAACCACTAGTAGCTCGACCTGGGCGAGGTTCTGAGACGAAATTTGCGAGGTGCGGGCGTAGAGCTCCATGACAGCAATTACCTGAAGCAACGCGGTGTTCTTCAACATCGAGATGAACTCATTACCCATTGGCGGAATGATGACACGCATCGCCTGCGGAAGCACGATACGACGAAGGGTGTAGGCGCTACCCATACCGAGGGACTTTGCGGCTTCACTCTGACCGGTATCGACCGAAAGAATTCCAGCGCGAACAATCTCTGCGGCATAGGCCGCCTCATTTAGCGAAAG
>JBJTNB010000085.1:0-3560 GCA_046073845.1 Micrococcales bacterium | reverse complement strand
CTCGTAGTCGACATGAACCCGTTCTACCAGGCATACCGCGACATCAAGCCGTTCTTGATCGCTGGCGACAAGCCTGCGAAAGAGCGCCTGCAGAGCCCTGAAGACCGCGAGCGTTTTGACGACACCACCAAGTGCATCTTGTGTGCTGCCTGCACCACCTCGTGCCCAGTGTTCTGGACAGACGGTCAGTACTTCGGCCCAGCTGCAATCGTGAACGCGCACCGCTTCATCTTCGACTCGCGCGACGAGGCAGCCGATGTGCGTATCGACATCTTGAACGACAAAGAAGGTGTGTGGCGTTGCCGCACCACCTTCAACTGCACCGAAGCTTGCCCGCGTGGCATTCAGGTGACGAAGGCGATTGCCGAGGTCAAACAAGCGATTCTGCGCGGTCGCGCATAATCGCTTTTTGACCGAGACCGAACCCCGGAGCCAAGTTATGGCTCTGGGGTTTGGAACTTTCAGGGCATGCTTTGACCACCCGTCAGGTTACTGCTCACAACCATTCGCTTGATGTGTCCAAATGCACAGGTTTTTGCATCAGTTCTGATGCAAAAAGCAGTGCAAATGCATATGCGAGTCGAGGCAAGCGCACCCACCGCAACAAGGTCGGGCAATAGATTTACACAGGCAGCAAAAACCTGCGAGTTGTCCCCAAATCCCGCGCACCTGAGTCGGAACTAGCCGGCAGTTGACTATGTTTTCTCTCATGACCGAAACCAACAACTGCCAAAACCTCTGCGAAACCTCGAGCCAGAAATCCCTCGAAGGCCCGCGCAATAGTGTGATCGAAGTTCGCGAAACCGCATTCGGCCACAGCCGCAGAACCGCGCTCAAGGGCATCGCGGCCATCCTTGGTGCTGTCGGGCTTGGCTCAATGGCCACCGTGGCACAGGCAGCCAGCAAGACCTACTCGGTCTGCAAGACCAGCGATGTGCCTGTCGGTTCGGCCCAAATTTTCGCCGTCAACAGCCAGCCAGTCGTGATCACTCAGCCAAAGAAGGGCACGTTCAAGGCCTTTAGCGGTTGGTGCACCCACCAGCAGAGCCCGCTCTCACCATCGGCTGGTTCGGTGCAGACCAGTGGCAGCAACATGGTTTGCTTTCGCCACGGGGCCCAGTACTCCACCACAACCGGCGCCGCTACTGGTGGCCCTGGCCGCGGATCTCTAGCCAAATTCACCGTCAAGGTAGTTGGCACCCAAATCTCAGTAACGGTGTAGTCAGTCGCAAGCCATTAACGAGTGCGGTAATACAAACTGCGCTTGGCAACCGTGTCGGTAAGCGTGACTCGCTGCTGATTCTGATCGAGCCACTCGCCCGCAATATTGGCAAGCATCAACTCATCGTTGTAACCGGCATTCACCAAAACTTCGACAACCTCGTTGTCGAAACGGCGCTCAAACAAAATCGCGTAGTTCTTCAACTCATGAACTTCGAGACCTCCGTGAGAGAGTGCTTTGCTGGTGCCGCGCAGTTGCACCCAAGGCGTCGAATACGCCAGCGCACTTCGTTGCTCGTCACTCAAAACTTCTGGGTACGAGGCGCGGCATCCTGGGTCGTTAACACCAGGCAGGGCAAGTTCGGTTCCGTAATACAAAACCGGCACGCCTGGCAGCAACATGTGCAATGCGAAGCCGAGCTCCCACGAGTCGCGGCGACCTTCGACCGCGGTTGCGAAGCGCTGAGTGTCGTGGCTGTCGATGAAGTGCGGCAGCACACTGAAGTCGCCCCAGGTTTTGCACCAGCGCATGATGTCGAGGATCATGTCTTCTGAATCGGCAGCGTGCTTGTGAACAAAATCAAGGATGCGGTTGCCGGTGCGGTAGTTCTGCACCGCCTCGAAGTCAGTCGCGAACGACCACTCGTTCCATGCCTCGCCCACGAAGTACTGAGCCGAGCTCAGGTCGCGGGTTTTCTCGCGAAGCTGGTGCATGAATCCGTCTGCGAACTTGTATGGCACATCGAGTCGCCAACCGGCGATGCCGTATTCGTGCCAGTGACGAATCACGCTGGCGAAGTAGTCGGCTACCGCCGGGTTGGCCGTGTTCAACTTAGGCATGAACTCGGTACCACCAAAGGTCTGGTAGCTGCTGTCTGGGTAGATGGTGAAGAAGTCGCGCCAAGCTGCGTCGCCGGCCTTAGCCGCCAGAAACTCAGGCATCTCGCGCCCAGAGTGGTTGAACACGCCATCGAGAATGACTCCGATGCCGTCTTGCTTGGCCGCGGCGGTCAGCGCTCGCAGGTCTTCACCGGTGCCAATCAGCGGCTCGATTTCGAAGTAATTCTTGGTGTCGTAGCGGTGGTTGCTGGGCGCATCGAAGATTGGGTTGAAGTAGATGTTGCCCACCTTGAGGTTGGCTAGGTAGGGCAACCTTGCCTGAACCCCGCGAAGATTGCCACCGAAGAAGTTTTGTGGCGTCGGGGTGGCATCCCAGTCGACAAGTTCTCGATCTGCCGGCACTGCCTCATCGCGGGCGAAGCGATCAGGAAAGATTTGATAAAGCGCACCACGGCGAACAAAGTCGAGATGGTTCGAAGCAACCTGGTTGAGTTTCATAACAGCAATCTAACCGACGACTGCCAAGACAACGCGGCACCTGAATAAACTGACCCCATGCCAATCACAATCGCCTCGGTCAACGTCAACGGAGTTCGCGCAGCATTTCGCAACGGAATGAGCGATTGGCTGAAAACGGCAAATCCAGATATTTTGGCCTTGCAAGAAGTTCGCGCTGAGACCGAAGACCTCATTCGCCTGTTCAACGAATTCGAAGGGCAGCATGGCGGCGGTCAGTGGCACATTTTGCACGACAACGCCACTGCGAAGGGGCGAGCCGGCGTCGCCATTCTGAGCAAGATCCCCTCGGATGCCTCGCGCATCGAATTCGGACCAAGAACTTTCGATAGCGCAGGTCGCTGGCTCGAGGCCGACTTCACGTTCGAAGGCAAAAAGGTCACCGTTGTCTCGACTTACGTTCACGCGGGCGAAGTTGGCACACCGAAGCAAGACGAAAAATTCAAGTTCTTGAACGCGATGCAAAAGCGCATGAAGCAACTTATCGACTCTGGTGAAAAAGTTGTCGTGCTCGGCGACCTGAACGTGGGCCACACCGAACTAGACATTAAGAACTGGAAGGGCAATCTGAAGAACGCCGGATTCTTGCCAGAAGAGCGCGCCTTCTTCGACACCTTCATGAACGACCAGGGCTGGGTAGACCTCGGTCGCGCGGCGCATCCTGGCGTTGACGGCCCTTACACCTGGTGGTCGAACCGCGGTCAGGCTTTCGATACCAACACCGGATGGCGCATTGACTACCACCTAGCAACCCCGAGCCTCGCCACCCTCGCCGCCAACTATCGAGTCGACAAGGCGCCAAGTTACGACACCCGCTGGAGCGATCACGCTCCCGTGGTCGTCGATTACTCGATCTGAGGCGTAGGCTCACAATTGTGAGCACCATCGAATTCAAAGGTCTGATCAAAAAGTATTCAGATGTAATTGCCGTAAATGAACTGTGGGCCGAGGCCAAGCCTGGCCGCATCACTGGGTTTCTGGGG
>JBJTNB010000084.1:0-2913 GCA_046073845.1 Micrococcales bacterium | reverse complement strand
TGCATGTGGCGACCATCCTTGATGAGGCAACCAAGGCGGGAATCTCGTGTTTGTTGGTTGGGCCTTGGCCAAGTCACAATCCTCAGCTCAATTCGTCGATCGAGCAGCTGGTTGCCGGCTTCGAAGATGTAGCCAATCGCCGCGGCGTCACCTTCATCGACTGCTTCAGGCCCCTGGTCGATCACCCAGACTTCAACGCCGAATTACAAAATGCCGAACATGGCCGCCCTGGCCAAATCGGTCACGGCCTTGTGGCGTGGCTTGTACTCAACCGCGGTTGGTACGAGTGGCTCGGCATCGAATCGCCTGACTAAAAGTTAGTGAGCCTCGCCGGCTTCGATTTGGCGAATGCGCTCTTTGATGCCGTCCAGCAAGGTGACTGACGGAACGCTCTGACAGAACTCTTCGATTTTGCGATTGATGGCATCTTCGAGGCCGTACTCGGCATCGCAGGTGTCGCAGTTGGCGATGTGCTCGGTGATGTAATCGAGCTGAGCGGTGGTCAGTTCGTTAAAGAGGTACTCGTGGACCTTCTGCTTAATCTCTACGCAGGTCATGTCTTCACTCATCAGAGGAACCCTTTTCGGTGAACGAGTAGCCCTCTTCTTTGGCGTACTCAAGTAGTTGTTCGCGAAGTTTTGCCTTCGCTCGGTGCAAGCTGCTCATTACGGTGCCCGGCTTCATGTCGAGCGCCTCGGCAATCTCGGCATATGAAAGACCTTCGATAACGCGAAGCTGCAAAACTTCACGCCACTGATCAGGAAGCTCGGCCATCGCGCGCTGGATCTCTGGTGAATCCATGCCCTCGATAGCCTCGATCTCGGCCGAACGGGTTTCGACAGAAGTCAGCGAAGGTGCCGAGCCGACTTGCCAATCTTCGAGCTCGTCAAGTGGGGTCTTGCCGATTTGCTTGCCGCGCTTGGTCATGATGTTGCTGTTGGTGTTTTTCATGATCGTGCGAAGCCAGGCCTTAAGCGCCGTGCCCTGCTGAAAGCTGCCGAAAGAACGGTAGGCCTTGATCATGGTTTCTTGCACTAGGTCTTCGGCGTCTGACCGGTTGTAGGTCATGCCGAGTGCCATCGAATACATGTAATTCGTCAACGGCAAGACCTGCTGTTCGAACAGGTCTTTGAGGCTGGCGGTTGAATTGGTGCTCATTAGTTCTAATGTTGCCAAAACTTTGCCTTCTTCCCTGACCTTTTGGGTCATTTGCTGGGCTGGTAGCCTAAAACCAATGACTTCAGCAAATAATTCCCGCGCGGTGGCCCCTTGGCCTGCCCCGGTGGCTGAAGGCCCGGTTCACGCGACCGTTCGCCTGCCTGGCTCGAAGTCGCTAACCAACCGCGAACTTGTACTTTCGGCCCTCGCCGAATCGCCTACCCTGATTCGCCACCCGCTTGCCAGCCGCGACTCAACCCTGATGATCGAGGCCCTGCGTGCCCTTGGCACCAAAATCGAAATCCGCACGGATGGCGACATCCTGGTAACACCAGCCGAGTTCGACAAGGTGGCGAGCATCGATTGCGGCCTAGCCGGCACCGTCATGCGTTTTGTTCCACCGCTGGCTGCTCTGTCGAGCCAGATCATCGAATTTGATGGCGACGAGGCCGCCCGCCGCCGCCCGATGAAGACCACTTTGGTGGCGCTTCGCGACCTCGGCGCTTTCGTGACCGACGACACCGAGGGCTACTTGCCATTTACTGTTCACGGCCAGGGCTCAATCGAGGGTGGCGAGCTGACCATTGATGCGTCGGCATCGTCGCAATTCGTTTCGGGCTTGCTCATGGCCGCACCTCGTTTTGAAAATGGTCTGACCTTGCGTCACGTTGGTGAGCACCTGCCTTCGCTGCCGCACATCGAAATGACTCTCGAGTGCTTGCGTGCTCGCGGCGTTATTGTTTCAAACCCAGAGCCGACGGTTTGGCGAGTTGAGCCGGGTGTTATTCGCGGTGGCGAAGTAACTATCGAGCCAGACCTTTCTAACGCTGGGCCTTTTTTGGCTGCAGCAATGGTTGCCGGAGGCGCTGTGACGATTCCCGATTGGCCAACTTCGACGACTCAGGTTGGCGATGAGTTCGACGGAATCTTGCAGCGCATGGGCGCGCACATTGTTCGCAATGAAAACGGTTTGACCATCGAAGGTAGTGGCAACGTTCACGGCATCGAAATTGACCTCTCTATTGGTGGCGAACTAACGCCGGTAATTGCCGCGCTGGCAGCCATTGCCGATTCACCAACTCGCATCAGTGGTGTTGCTCACTTGCGCGGGCACGAGACCGATCGTCTTGCTGCACGCGCCGCCGAGATAAACGCGATGGGCGGCATCGCCCGTGAGACCGCCGATGGTCTCGAGATCGACCCGAGCGATTCAATAGACGGTGGCTCGTGGGCTACTTATGAAGATCACCGCATGGCTACGGCCGGGGCGATTATTGGGCTGCGCATCCGTGGCGTGATGGTCGAAGACATCTCGGTCACCTCAAAGACCATGCCCGATTTCGACAAGCTCTGGCTCGGCATGCTCGGCGGTAACGCTTGAGTTGGCTCTATGAGCCAGACGGCTCGGGCCACGACCTAGACGAGACCGACGTTCGCGTTCGCCCGAACCCGAAGGGCAATCGCCCGCGCACCAAGATTCGCCCAACTCACGACGGCGCGCCAACCGGCATGGTGCTTGGCGTTGACCTTGGCCGCTACCGCGTACTGCTCGACGGCGAAGCGCGTCAGATCGACGCAACCATGGGTAAAGAGATGCGCAAGGCCGGTGCCGTGGTCGGCGATCGAGTCGCGCTGGCCGGCGACCTGAGCGAAACCGCCGGCGCCCTAGCCCGCATCGTGCGAGTCGAACCGCGCACCTCGCTACTTCGCCGCAGTGCCGACGACAGCGATCAAGTCGAGCGAGTGATTGTTGCC
>JBJTNB010000083.1:0-4206 GCA_046073845.1 Micrococcales bacterium | reverse complement strand
CAGAGCCTGAGTAGGCCAGACGCGAGCACGGCAATGGTTTACTTGAGAATGGATACCCCGGCAGAGATGAGCGTGTCGGACTACTGCGTCGGCATTCCGTTTAATTTGCATCTGCTTGACGAAGCAACTGGCGCTTATGCAACTGTGGCGCAGAAGTCCGCTTTCTCAGTTACGGTAATCGCGGGAGACGGCTACATACACTTCTTGCCAAATCAATGGGACACATTGGCAAGTCAAACTTCTGGAGAGATAAATTACTGTGGTGCCGATCCAACTTATGGAGCGCGTCTTATTGCCGATGTGATCTTCGAGACTTCCTACACTCACAATGGTCGCGTTTATACAGAGACTAACTGGTTTCAGGTGACGCTGGTCGGAGCCCTTAAGCCGATCTCAATAGCCTGCATGCAGGGAAACGTTGTGAAAGTCGTTACTGATCAAAGCCCATCCTGTCCTGCGGGATTCAAGAAAGTGAATCTGCCAATCAAGAACGGCAAGGCTCAAACGACAACCATTACTTGCCTAAAGGGTCTCGTCGTAAAAAGAGTCACTGGCTACTTCCCTGCTTGCCCTGCTGGCTTCCGTAGAAAATAGCGAGGGATTCATGGCTGACCGGGTCGACCCTTTAGCCCCCTACGCTCGTGATTAGAAATTTCTGAGGGCGTTTGCCGAGGCTTTTAGCCGAAGAGTGCAGGCAGGGTTTCTTCGAAACCGGCGCGCAACTCGTTCAGTTTGAAAGTTGCGACATCCTGGATTTCAAGTTCGCCCGAGTCGTCGGTAACGCCGATGCGAAGCACAGGAATTCCGCGAGCTTCGCACAGCCCAACAAACTTCACGTCGTCTTCGCGACCAACCGAAACAATTACACGACCGGTTGATTCGCTGAACAGTGCGCTGGTGCGATCTACGCCATCACGTTCTTCGATTTCGCCAAGCCAAACGCGAGCACCCATGTTGAAACGAAGCACTGACTCAACAAGTGCCTGAGCCAATCCGGCCTCTGAAAGGTCGTGAGCAGAAGCGATCAGACCCTGCTGCGAACCTCCGTGAAGCAGGTCGGCGAGCGCAGACTCGAAGCCGAGGTCGACAACTGGCGGCCGACCGCCGAGGTGACCGTGAATAACCTCAGACCAAACCGAACCATCGAGTTCGTCGCGAGTAGTACCGAGTAAGTAGATGTTGTTGCCGGCATCTTGCCAGCCTGACGGGATGCGGCGAGCGACGTCGTCGATGACACCTAGCACGCCAACCACTGGGGTTGGGTGAATGGCTACGTCGCCGGTCTGGTTGTAGAACGAGACGTTTCCGCCAGTAACCGGGATGCCCAATTCGAGACAGCCGTCGGCCAAGCCGGCGGTGGCCTGCTTGAACTGCCACATGACCTCTGGGTTCTCTGGCGAACCGAAGTTGAGGCAGTTGGTCACGGCCATAGGCTTTGCGCCACCAACTGCAACGTTGCGGTAGGCCTCGGCTAGCGCCAGGCGAGCGCCCTGGTAAGGGTCGAGCTGGCAGAAGCGGCCGTTTGCATCGGTCGCAATCGAGATGCCTAGCCCCGAGTCTTCAGAGACGCGAACCATTCCGCTGTCGTCTGGCATGGCCAGGGCGGTGTTACCGCCCACGTAGTGGTCGTACTGGTTTGTAATCCAAGACTTCGATGCTTGGTTCGGTGAAGTCACAATCTGCCAAAGCTGCGCAGCAAGATCGGTCGCATTGTCGTTGGCGCGGTGGAGCCCTCCGCCATTGTTACCCGACACGTGAACCGATGCCGCGTTGAGGGCATCTTGGTATGAAGGGAACGCAACCGGGCGTTCGTATACCGGGCCGTCGTGCGCAACGGTGCGAGGTGGAACGTTCACGATTTCTTCGTCGCCCCAGTTGATGTACAAACGTGGCTCTTCGATAACTTCGCCGAGGTTCGAGTATTCGACTTCGTACTTTTCGACAATCTCGATGAACTTCTTCAGCGACTTCTTCGGAACGATCGCCATCATGCGCTCTTGCGATTCACTCATCAGAATTTCTTCTGGAGTGAGTGACTCGTCGCGCTTCAAAACATTCTGCAACTGCACGCGCATGCCGGCGTTGCCGTTCGAAGCTAGCTCGCTAGTTGCACACGACAAACCTGCGCCACCGAGGTCTTGAATACCTGCAACAACCTGAGCCTTGTAAAGCTCGAGGCAGCATTCAATCAAAACTTTTTCTGCGAACGGGTCGCCAACCTGAACTGCTGGTCGGCGTGATGGGCCGGTTGAATCAAAAGTCTCAGATGCGAGAACCGAAACACCACCGATGCCGTCTGCGCCGGTGCGTGCGCCGAACAAGATCACCTGGTCGCCAGGGTTCGATGCCTTAGCAAGTTTCAAGTCTTCGTGCCGAAGTGCACCAACGCTAAGTGCGTTGACTAGCGGGTTGCCCTGGTAGACGCCATCGAAGACTGTCTCGCCACCGATGTTTGGCAGGCCAAGGCAGTTGCCGTAGAACGAAATGCCGCTAACTACGCCGTGAACAACGCGAGCGGTGTCTGGGTTCGAAACCGCACCGAAACGAAGCTGGTCCATGACCGCAATTGGGCGAGCACCCATGGTCAAGATGTCGCGAACGATTCCGCCAACGCCTGTTGCAGCACCCTGGAACGGCTCGATGTAGCTCGGGTGGTTGTGGCTCTCTACCTTGAAAGTGACGGCCCAGCCCTCACCAATGTCGACCACGCCGGCATTTTCGCCCATGCCAACCATCAGGTGCTTTTTCATCTCGTCGGTGACCTTTTCGCCGAACTGACGAAGGTAAATCTTCGAAGACTTGTACGAGCAGTGCTCAGACCACATGACCGAATACATGGCGAGCTCGGCGCTGGTTGGGCGGCGGCCCAGAATTTCACGGATGCGCGCGTATTCGTCATCCTTGAGGCCGAGCTCTTTGTATGGCTGGTGCTTGTCGGCAGTCGCTAGCGCGTTTGCAGTTGTGTCAACGCCACTAGGAGCAGCGGTCTTCTTTTTGAACAGGGCCATCTGAATTCCTTATGCGTTGACCAGTGCGTTTAGCACTGACTTGAAAAACAACAATCCGTCGACACCGCTGCGCATCGCAGAGTTGGTGTCTGGGCCGAAACCAGGTTCGACCGCGTGCTCAGGGTGTGGCATTAGCCCAACAACATTGCCGCGCTCATTGCGCAAACCGGCGATGTCGTTCATCGAACCGTTCGGGTTTCCATCGAGGTAGCGGAAGGTGACAAGACCTTCACCTTCGAGGCGAACAAGTTCTTCTTTGGTTGCGATGTAACCGCCTTCGCCATTTTTCAACGGGATGGTGATCTCTTGATTCAATTCGAATGCGTTGGTCCATGCGGTGTCGACATTTTCAACGCGAAGTTTCTGGTCGCGGCAAATGAAGTGCTGGTGTTCGTTGCGAATGAGACCACCAGGTAGCAGGTGCGCTTCGACGAGAACCTGAAAGCCGTTGCAGATTCCGAGCACTGGCAAACCCTTGGCTGCCTGCTTCACGATTTCTTTGGTGACAGGCGCCTGCGCGGCGATTGCACCACAGCGAAGGTAGTCGCCGTATGAGAAACCACCAGGCAGAACCACTGCGTCGACCTTCTTTAGGTCGGCGTCTGCGTGCCAGAGGTTTACAACTTCGGCGCCAGCTAGGCGCACAGCGCGAGCTGCGTCGCGGTCGTCGAGGGTGCCAGGAAAGGTGACTACGCCGATCTTCATGGCTTAGTTCTCAACGTGGACGTTGACCACGTCTTCGATGACGTCGTTGCTCAAGAAAGATGCGCCGAGCTTGCGAGCGTTTTCAACATCTGAGTCGTTGACTGGTCGGTCGAAGTGAAGTTCGATGCGCTTGCCGATTCGAACGGCTGCGATGTCTTTGTTGCCAGCTCGGTGCAGGGCACCGGCCACTGCCTTGCCTTGAGGGTCTAGTAGGTCTGCCTTTGGCATGACCTCAACGATGATCTTTGGCATTTTTCCCCTAAATTTGGGTAGTTTTTGGGCTAATTAGGGCCCGACAACATCGGCGAACCCCTTTATTTTAGCGGTCTGCCGAGTTACTTGGCTGCGTTGCTGCGGTTTGCGCGCGCAATCTTGTGCAAACCATATTCGCGCCAGGTGAGCCAAAGAATGAACAAGTCAAACAGCGTAAGAAATAGCACGCCCCAGGTGAACGAATCGATTAGCTGCACCGTCTGGGTGACGATGAAAATCA
>JBJTNB010000082.1:0-3298 GCA_046073845.1 Micrococcales bacterium | reverse complement strand
TGCGCGACTTCGACAAACTCGCGCTCGAACTCGGCCTTGACTGCGTTTGGCACATAGATGCGCGAGAGCGAAACGCAGAGCTGGCCGCCGTTACCGAACGAGCCGTTTGCCACCTGGCGCGCGGCCTTGGCGAGGTTTGCGCTCGGCAAAACGATTGCCGGGTTCTTGCCACCGAGTTCTAGCGATGCGCCAATGAGGCGGGCGGCCGCACGGCCAGCAACCACGCGGCCCGTAGCAGTTGAGCCGGTGAACGCAACGTAGTCAACGCCATCGGTGATTGCATTACCGACGCTTGCGCCATCTCCAACGACGATGCGCCAGGCATCTTCGGGCAGGCCCGCTTCGATTGCGAGTGCGCGAGTCAGTAGCGAAACGAGAGTGGTCTGGTTGTCGCTCTTGTGAACGACTGTGTTGCCTGCCATTAGTGCTGGTGCGATGTCCATCACGGCGAGAGCAAGCGGGTAGTTCCAGGGAATGATCACACCGACAACACCAACAGGAACATGCGAAACACTTGCGCGAAGCAAAACTGGCACGCCAGTTCTTGCCGTCTTGTGAGAAAGTGCGCGGTCGGCAATCTTGGCAAAGTAGCGAGCAGAACCGAGAGCGCCCGCAAATTCTTCAACGGCGTGAGCGCGTGACTTGCCGGTTTCGAGTTGCAACAAATCGAGCAGCTTGTCTTGTTCGCGCTGCATGAGGTCATGAAAACGCAGCATGATCTCGGCCCGTTCGTGAACCGGGGTGGCAGACCAGGCATCCTGGGCGTCGCGGGCACGGTCGATTTCGATGGCTACCTGCTCGGCACTGAGTTGAGGTAATTCGTAGATGCGCTTTGCGTTTGCCGGGTTGATCACGTCAACGGTCGAGTCGGTCTTGGCGAAGTGCGAGGTTAGCCCCGCGATAGTGGTATCGGTCACACTGAGAGTTTAAGGCTGCGACTGGCGCGAACCAGTTTGTCAGCGGCAATCAACTTGGCGATTGCCGCGATGCTCTGCGCCGCGGTATCGCTCGAGTTCCCGACCACGATTGGCGAACCGGCGTCGGCACCTTCGCGAAGTCCGATGCTAAATGGCACCTGGCCGAGAAGTTCGACCGGCTTACCCGAAAGCTGAGTGAGTTCTGCTGCCACCTGCTGGCCGCCGCCGGCACCAAAGAGTTCGGCGCGGCTGCCGTCTTGCTGCTCGAACCAGCTGAGGTTTTCGATAACACCTAGGATGCCCTGCCCGGTCTGAAGCCCTACCGCGGCCGTGCGGGCCGAGATGTCGGCCGCAGCCGCCTGCGGGGTGGTCACCACGATCGACTTTGCTGTTGGCAGCAACTGGCCGAGGCTGATTGCGACGTCGCCTGTGCCTGGCGGCAGGTCGACTAGCAAAAAGTCGAGGTCGCCCCAGTGAACGTCGGCCAGAAATTGCTGCATGGTTCGGTGCAGCATTGGGCCGCGCCAGGCAACGGCCTTGCTGCCCTCGATGAACATGCCAATCGAAATCACTCTCACCGCTGGTCGGTCGCCATCGGCAACGCCTTCGACTGGCACCTCGTAAACCGGCGGAACGATGAACTCATCGACCTTGGTCGGGCGAGCGGTTAGCCCCAGCTGACCAGGAATCGAGAAACCATAAACATCTGCATCGAGAAGTCCGACTTTGAAACCATCGAGTGCGAGTTGCACGGCGAGGTTAGCCGTCAGCGAAGATTTGCCAACACCACCCTTGCCAGAGCCGACCAAATAAACGCGGGTGTAACTGTCGGCATCGAACGGAATAGTTTTTGCAGCTCGAGCACCGCGCAACTGCACGCGCAATTCGGCGAGTTCTTCGGCGGTCATCACGCCGAGCGAAACCGAAACATCATTCACGCCTTCAACTGTGCGAGCAGCTGCAACAACATCGCGCTCGATGCGATCTCGAGCCGGGCAAGCGGCAACGGTGAGTTTTACCTCGATGCGGGCAACGCCATTCGTGAAATCAATTTCGCCAACCATGCCGAGTTCGGTAATCGGGCGGCGCAGTTCTGGGTCGATGACTTTATCGAGTGCCAGGCGAAGCTGGTCAGACATTACTTTTTCTCTTCGCGCAATTCTGCAAGCAGCTCGCGAAGCTGGTCGCGAATCTCATCGCGCACGTCGTCTTTGGTTGCCAATTCGCTCATTGCCAAACGCAACGCAACAACTTCGCGAGCGAGGTACTCGGTGTCGGCTAGGTTACGCTCGGCACGCTGACGGTCTTGCTCGAACTTCACGCGGTCGCGGTCATCCTGGCGGTTTTGAGCCAACAAGATCAGCGGCGCAGCGTAAGAAGCCTGCATCGAAAGAATCAGGGTGAGCAGGGTGAAGTTCAACGCCTTCGGGTCGAACTGAAGGTTGACCGGGGCCAGGGTGTTCCAGGTCAGCCAGATGACAGCGAAAATCGTCATGCCAATCAAGAAGCCGCCGGTGCCCATGGCACGAGCAAACGCCTCGGATGCACGGCCGAAGCGCTCCTGATCTACACGGATCTTCGGCAAGAAGCGACTGCGCTGGCCCTTTGGGGTCTCTAGTGAGTCTTTAGCCACGGCGCACCTCGCTCTCGTCTTCGGCTCGCCAGTCATCTGGCAGCAGGTGGTCGAGCACGTCGTCAACGGTGACCACGCCAAGTAGGCGGTTGTCTTCGTCAACGACAGGCAGGGCAACCAAGTTATAGGTCGCGAAGGTTCGGTGAATCTTGGCGATGTGGGTGTTTACGCCGATTGGTTCAAGCTCGGTGTCGAGCAGGGTGCCAAGGCGCTCGTGTGGTGCGTAACGCATCATGCGCTGAAAGTGCACTGTGCCGAGATAGCGGCCGGTGGTGGTCTCGTATGGCGGAAGAGTGACGAAAACCTGTGCTGCCAAAACCGGTGCGATTTCTTTGCGACGAACCAGCGCCATCGCTTCGGCAACGGTGGTGTCGGCCGAACAGATGATCGGTTCGGTGGTCATCATTCCACCGGCGGTGAATTCGTCGTACTTCATAAGCTGACGAATGTCGTCTGCTTCTTCTTCATCCATCAATTCAAGAATCGCCTCTGAGCGTTCTTCAGGAAGATTCGCCATGAGGTCGGCTGCGTCGTCAGGTTCCATCAAATCGAGAACCTCGGCGGCACGTTCGTCGTCGAGCTCGGCGATGATGTCGATCTGCACGTCTTCGGGCAGCTCTTCGAGCACGTCTGCCAAACGTTCGTCATCGAGTTCTTCGGCAACCTCGATCATTCGCTCGTCTGGCAGGTCAAGCAGGGCGCTTGCCAAGTCGGCAGGGCGAAGTTCGGCATAGGTTGCAATAAGTTG
>JBJTNB010000081.1:0-5737 GCA_046073845.1 Micrococcales bacterium | reverse complement strand
GCTTTTCGCTGACCGCAACCGACGCCAACCGTTGGGCGATTCGCCTGGTGCGCGCAATTACCGGCAAGCCAAAGATTTTGTTCAACGCTTACAACCACGGCTCTGTCGATGAGGCACTCATCGTGGTTGGCCCAGATGGCGAAGGCATGAGCCGCCCGGGCAACGTCGGTTCACCTGTCGATGTGACCGAGACTTCGCGAGTTGCCGAGTTCAACGACCTCGAGGGGCTTGAGCGTCAGCTGCGCAACGGCGATGTGGCAGCGGTGCTCATGGAGCCAGCGATGACCAACATCGGAATCGTGCTGCCTGAGCCTGGCTACCTTGCCGGCGTTCGCGAACTGACCCGCAAATACGACGCGTTGCTCATTATCGACGAGACTCACACTTTCTCGGCAGGTTGGGGCGGCATGACCCGACGCGACAACCTCGAGCCAGATGTGTTCATAATTGGCAAGGCAATTGCCGGTGGCATTCCAACCGGCACTTACGGCCTAAGTGAAGAGTTCGCCAAAAAGGTTCTCGAGCGCACCGACCTCGACCTGGTCGACATGGGTGGTGTTGGCGGCACTCTCGCCGGCAACCCGCTATCGGTTGCCGCTATGCGCGCAACCCTCGAGAAGGTGCTAACCCCGGCGGCATTCGACGAAATGATTGACCTCGCCACCTATTTCACCGACGAGGTGAACGCTTTGTTCGAAAAGTACAAACTGCAGTGGTCAATCAACCAGCTAGGCTCGCGCGCCGAGTACCGTTTCGCAAAGCCTTACCCAATCACCGGAACGGCCGCCTACCACTCGGCCGACGCTGAGCTCGAAGACTTCTTGCACCTGTACCTGGCGAACCGCGGCATTCTCCTCACGCCATTCCACAACATGGCGCTGATGTGCCCGACAACCACCAAGGATGACGTCGACCGCCACAACGAAGTCTTCGAAGCTGCCATCAAAGAACTTGTGAGCTAGCTAGCGCTCTTCGCGGGTGAGACGGTTGGCGAAGTAGAGCGGCACCACCGAGATCAAAACAGTGGTGACAGCGACAACGTCAACCACGGGAGCTTTACCAGGGCGGAACATGTTGTTCATGATCCAAATCGGTAGGGTCTCAACGCCTGAGCCAGCGGTAAATGTCGTCACGATGATTTCATCGAAGCTCAACGCGAAAGCCAACAACCCACCGGCCACCAACGCAGAACCAATCTGGGGCAGCGTGACTAAACGGAACGTTGTAAACACTCCGGCGCCGAGGTCGGCAGAGGCATCCTCGAGATTGCGGTTGGTTCGTGACAGTCGGGCGAGCACGTTGTTGTAAACGGTGACGATGCAGAAGGTGGCGTGGGCGATGATTATTGTCGCCATGCTCAGCTGAAGGCCTAGCACTGTGCGGAACGCGTTGTTCAGCGCCAAACCGGTGACGATGCCTGGCAGGGCAATCGGCAGAATGACCATCAGCCCAACGGCCTCTTTACCGAAGAACTTGTAGCGCGAAAGGCCAATCGAGAGCAACGTGCCGAGCACGATGGCGATCAGCGAGGCACAGAGCGCGACCAAGAGCGATGTGCCCAGAGCTGCCATCAACCCGGATGACCCAAACGCGCGAGTCCACCATTCGAGGGTGAAACCCGGTGGCGGCCAATCCATGTTCATCGATTTGTTGAACGAGTTAATGACAACAATTGCGAGCGGCGTGTAAACCAGCGCCATGATGAGGCTGGCAATCGCACCGAGCACGAGCGAGGCCGTTTTTGAAATTCGCATCAGAGGCTATCCAGCGCTCCGGTGCGCTTTACTGCACCGAGGTAGGCGAACATGATTCCAATCGGAATCAGCGCGAGGGCCGCAGCCATTGGCAAATTGTTAGCCGTACCTACGTTTGTGTAAATCAAATTGCCGAGCATTTGAGATGCACCGCCGACGATGTTGATGGTGATGTAGTCACCGAGGGTGAGCGAGAAAGCGAAAATTGAACCTGCGATGATGCTTGGCAAAAGAATCGGCATGATCACACGGCGAATGGTGGTGAACGTGCCGGCACCAAGGTCGCTCGAAGCCTCGAGCAAGTTGTTAGGCACTTTCTCGAGTCCTGCGTAAATCGGCAAGATCACGTAAGGCAGCCACATGTAGCCAAGGGTCAGCGATGCACCGAGTAGCGAGTAGCCAGGGCTATGCAGTCCGAAGGGTTCGAGTACCCATTGCAGCACGCCCTTATTAGAAAGCACCGAGCGCCAAGCGTATGCCTTGACCAGGTAGCTCGCCCAAAGCGGCAGCAGAACAGAAATTGCCAGGATGTTGCGCAACCGCGGCCCGGCCACCTTCGACATAAAGAAGGCCACCGGAAGGGCAAGCAGCACATCGATAACGGTCACGGCCAGAGCGATGCCAACTGTGCGAAGGGTGACCGTTGTGTAGAGCGAGTCAGTGAAAAGCGAGAATACGTTGTCTAGGTTCCAGACCACTTTGGTTTCGCCGGTAAATTCGTCGACTGTCCAAAGCGCTGTGACCAAAAGCATCAACAAGGATGCGATGTAGACCAGCCCGAGCCACGCGACCGGTGCCGCAATCAGCAGGCGGAGTCTGGTCTTGGCGTGTTGGTAAAGGTAGGTCGAAGCCCGACGTGCGGGGGAGGCCACAGCCACCCCCGCAGTCGAACTTCTAGCCATTAGTTGTTAACCCTTGATTTCTTGCCAGGCTTTTGTCCAGGCAGCGTAATCGGTGCACTTCACGTCGGTACGACCGTCGAGGCAAGTGCTGATCGGGGTAGTCCAGTACCAGATCTTTGCAGCGTAGGCTGCGTCACCGGCGTGGTAGGTGGCGCAGAAGTCAGCCGATGCATACTGGCAGGCATCCTGGGTTACAGGTGCTTCGCCGAAGTACTCGGTTGCTTGCGCGTTCGCCTTTGGTGAGTCGATGTAGTCGAGCCACTTGTATGCACAGTTCACGTGCTTCGCGTTGGTTGCGATCATCCATGAGTCTGACCAACCGGTTGCACCTTCGCTAGGCAAGATTGCATCAACTTTTGCGGTAGCGGGCATCGAGTTCTTGATTACCTGCCAAGTGGTACCAACCACGCTGTTGCCGGTGGTGAACGATTGAATCGACTTTAGGTAGTCGCTCCAGTACTCGCCAATGTTCTGACGCTGAAGCTTGAGCAGCGATACGGCCGCGGCCAGCTGGTCTTTGTCGAGTGCGTAAGGGTTGGTGATCTTCAAGCTCGCATTGTGCTTCATTAGGTAAAGCGCAGCGTCAGCAATGTAGATCGGTGAGTCGTAAGCGGTGACAACGCCCTTGTAGGCGTCGCCGCCATCCCAGACGACGTTCCATGAGGTCGGCGCAGGCTTAACCACATCGGTGTTGTACATCAAGAGGTTCGCACCGTAACCGTGTGGCACTCCGTAGGTCATGCCATCGACGGTGTTCCAGGCGCGCTCCTTCAAGAACGAATAAACGTTCGCGTAACTAGGAATCAAGCTGGTGTTCAACGGCTGCACGTAGTTACCCGCGATCAATCGCAAGGTGGCGTCGCCCGAAGCAGCAATTGCGTCGTAGTCGCCAGTCTTGAACAGGCTCAAAGCCTCGTCGCTGGTGCCGTATGACTTGAAGGACACCTGGCAGCCGGTCTGCTGCTCAAATGGTGTGACCCAGTCAACCTTCGGGTCTGAGCTGCCGTCTTCGGCGTAGCCAGGCCAGCCGAGAAGGCTCAGAGTCTTTTCGTTTGCGCCCAACTTGTCGAGGGCTGCAGCCTTGCTCGTGCCCGAACTGCTCGAGCAGCCGGCTAGGGCGAGCGATACGGCCAGGGCCACCGCTACGACCTTTGCTTTGTTTAGCTTCACTTTGTTCTCTCCTTTGAGTTGAGTGCCACCAAGTCGGCTGCGCTCATGGTTACCTTCACGGAATCTCCGCGTTGGTAAGTTCTTGCGGTGTCGTTACTTGCCGACACCTCGGCAATCAAGTTGTGGCCATCGAGTTCAAGAATGAACCGGATGCTCGAACCGAGGTAAATCGTTTCAAGCACGGTTGCCGACTTTGGGCCTTTGCCAAGTTCAATTTGCTCAGGGCGAATCATGTTGGTGCCGGATTTGCCAAATAGTGCTTGCGATGCGGCATCGTCGAAGACGTTTGCCGTGCCCACGAAGCGAGCCACGAACTCGGTAGCCGGCTGTTCGTATAGTTCTTGCGGTGTGCCGATCTGTTCGATCTTGCCGTTGTTGAAGATTGCGATGCGGTCGCTGAGAGTGAGGGCTTCATCCTGGTCGTGGGTGACAAAGATGAACGTGATGCCGAGGTCACGCTGCAATTCTTTGAGCTCGATCTGCATCTTTTCGCGCAGTTTGAGATCGAGTGCGCCTAGTGGTTCATCGAGCAGCAGGATTTTCGGCTCGACCACAATCGCTCGCGCGAGTGCTACGCGCTGGCGCTGGCCGCCCGAGAGTTGTGCCGGTTTGCGCTCAGCGAAGTCGGCTAGGTGCACCTTTTCAAGAGCGGCCATTGCGCGAGCGCGGCGTTCATCTTTGTGAATGCCTCGAACCTTGAGCCCGTATTCGACGTTGTCGATAACGTTTAGATGCGGAAAGAGCGCGTAGTCCTGAAAGACGGTGTTTACGTCGCGGTCGAACGGGGCCTTGGTGGTCACGTCTTCGTCGTTGAGGCTGATTGTGCCCTTGGTTGGCAGCTCGAAGCCTGCAATCATGCGCAAAACGGTGGTTTTGCCTGAGCCAGAAGGGCCGAGCATCGAGAAGAATTCGCCAGATTTGATTTCGAGGTCGAGCGAGTCAACGGCGGTAAATTCGCCGAATTTCTTGGTTACACCCTTGATGGAAATAGCCAATTACAAGACCTCGCTGTCGTTCCTGAGTAAATCCTAAGCGAGAAAAAGAGCACCCCGGCCCGCTGGAATGGTTGCAGGTCGGGGTGCGGTCTTTGGCTGTTAGATGAACAGCGTGGTCTTCGACTCAGATGCCTCGCCCAAGAATGTGGCGACACCACCAAAGTCGACGCCATCGAGTAGGTCGCTCTTTGCGATGCCGAGCAAGTCCATGGTCATGGTGCAGCCAACGATGTAGGCACCGCCATCCATGGCAGATTTCATCAGTTCAGGCAGCGAGGCGACTCCGTTGGCCTTCATGACGCCCTTGATCATCGCGGTGCCAGCCCCGAGCATGTTCATGTTCGAGAGCGTGGTGCGGTTTGCGTTGCGCGGCATCATGACGGTGAACATCTTGTGCAGCAAGCTCTTCGCGCGCTTAGGCGGGTTCTCGCGACGAAGTGCGTTCAAACCCCAGAAGGTGAAGAACATAGAAACCTGCTTGCCCATGGCGAGTGCGCCGTTGGCAATGATGAACGCAGCGATCAGCTTGTCGAGGTCGCCCGAGAACACAACGAACGAGACCTTCTGCGGCCCGGATGGGTCGAGTGCCACGTTTTGCTGCGGTGCGAGCTGGCCCGCGCCACCCTTGCGAATCACAGCCTCGAATCCTGGGCCGTTCGGTTCGATCGAAACCATCGTGTGGCCGTTGTTCTTTGCCCACGCTGGTGCGTCGAGTGCAAAGCCAGGGTCGCTGACCTTCACGCGCAGTTCATCGCCATATGCGAGGTCGCCCATCTTGGCAGACATCTTCATGATTGGACCAGGGCAAGCCAGGCCGGTGCAGTCGAGGTCGACGATGTTGCCACTGGCGGCACCAGCAGGTGCAAACACCGACTCTCGTTCTGCATAGTTTTCCATCGGCGCGATCGGGCCAGCG
>JBJTNB010000080.1:0-6154 GCA_046073845.1 Micrococcales bacterium | reverse complement strand
TCGATGTCGGCTCGTCGCATCCTGGGGCTGGAGTAGGTCCCAAGGGTTGGGCTGTTCGCCCATTAAAGCGGCACGCGAGCTGGGTTTAGAACGTCGTGAGACAGTTCGGTCTCTATCCTCTGCGCGCGCAGGAATTTTGAGAAGACCTGACCCTAGTACGAGAGGACCGGGTTGGACAAACCTCTGGTGTGTCAGTTGTTCCGCCAGGAGCACCGCTGATTAGCTACGTTTGGAATAGATAACCGCTGAAAGCATCTAAGCGGGAAGCTAACTTCAAGATGAGAATTCCATGACTTATGTCGAGAGGCTCGCAGCTAGATTACTGCGTTGATAGGCCGGATGTGGAAGTGGGGACTAAAGACCCATGGAGCTGACCGGTACTAATAGGCCAATGACTTGTTTACACAACAATTTTTTCTGTTCGCGTCCACTATGTGGTTCCCGAGGTATGGGAACCACGAATAATCCAGATTTCGATCTGGCTTTTCGAAAACACATAACTCAATAGTGTTTCGGCGGCCATAGCGGAGGGGAAACGCCCGGTCACATTCCGAACCCGGAAGCTAAGACCTCCTGCGCCGATGGTACTGCAATGGCAACGTTGTGGGAGAGGAGGACACCGCCTGACTTAAATTGCGAAAATGGCCACCTCATGCGAGGTGGCCATTTTTGTTTAAACTTGTTTTGGAGAAACATGAGCGAAGAGAAAAAGAAGTTCACGCCGAAGCGTGAAGCGGGCAATCGCTCTGCCCGGACTGAAACAGAGCGACCTGCCTGGCAAACGCGTGTGGCGATTCCTAAGGATCCGACGCGAGCCAAGTCGCCGCTCATCCCAGATGAAATTACAGCTGAGGAGCTGCCTCTGCAGGTGCGGGTTCAGCTCAAGACTTTGACTGAGGAAAACGCAGAGCGTGTAGCGCGACACCTTGCCATGGTTGGTCTTTTGATTGAACAGGACCCACATTTGGCGCACGAGCATGCGATGGCTGCAGTAGCTCGCGCCAGTCGAATTGCGTTAGTTCATGAATTTGCCGGCGCAACGGCTTACGCCATTGGAGATTTTGCCTTGGCGCTACGCGAGATGCTGACGCATCGTCGTATTTCGGGTTCTAATGAGCAAGTCGCGATCATTGTGGATTGCGAGCGAGGCCTAGGTCGCCCCGAAAAGGGATTGGCAGAGGGCAGGGCTGTCGACCGTTCGAAATTGTCAGCCGAGGGGCGAGTGAATCTGGCGATTGCTCTGTCTGGGGCACGTTTAGACATGAATGAGGTTCAGCTCGCATTGGTGGAACTTGAAATTCCTGAGCTCAATCCGGCAAAAGTATTCGAATACTCCGTGCCCTTGTTCGACGCCTATGCGGAGTGTCTCGCTGCGCTCGGTCGCGACAAGGATGCTGCAAAGTGGACGACATTGGCGCAACGAGCAGCAAAGGAATTTGACACACTTGGCGACAACCTAGAGGTGCTCGAGGAAATCGAGATTCCAGTTCGTCGCGAATGGGTTGACGAAGCCGAATGGGCAGCGCGTGAGCGGCCTGCTCGTGATGGTGAGCGTTCGGAGCGTCCGCGTCGTGATGGCGATAGACCAGCCAGACCTTTTAGCGCAGAAAAACCAACTGGAGCTCCACGCAAACCTTTCAGGAAGAATGACGGAGACCAGAGGAGAAACAATGGCTGATCAAGAAAACGCTAAAGACGAGCCAAAGAAGCGCCCATCACTCGAAGAGATTCGTAAGTCAAAGAACACGTTCGGGGCTAATGGCAACTTCGGTGGCAGCGGCAGCGGTAAAGGTAACAACAACAGTTCTGCACAGAACAAGGGCGGCGGCCGCGGCAAGTTCGGCGGATCGCGTGGCCGGTAAGTTTTGGGGTAAATACGACACGCTACTTGCTGACTTAGATGGCGTCATTTACGAGGGCAATAATGCCATTGGTGGCGCGGTCTCAAGCGTGAATGCCATTCAAGCCGGCGGCGCATCCGTGGGATATGTGACCAACAACTCATCGCGTAAGGCTGAAACCATTGCAGAGCAACTGACTGGGTTTGGACTCCACTGTGCACCGGAAGATGTAATTGGATCCGCTACTACTGGAGTCGAACTGCTTGCAACCATGGTGCCCAAGGGGGCAAAGGTTCTTGTAGTTGGTGGCGAGGGGCTGCGTTCGAAGGTAGCCGAGTCTGGTTTCATCGTGGTTGATAAGGCCGATGATGATCCCGCAGCAGTGATCCAAGGATTCGCGCCGGATGTGGCCTGGGTGCACCTTGCTGAGGCATCCTTTGCTATTCAGCGTGGTGCAAAGTGGGTGGCAACCAACTCGGATTGGACGATCCCGCGCGAAGGGGGACTCGCCCCAGGTAACGGAACCTTGGTTTCTGCCGTGCACACAGCAGTTGGGCAGCTGCCAGTCGTTGCGGGCAAGCCGGAGCCAGCCATTTTTCACACCGCCTTGCGACACTTCGGAAGTCAGAATGCGCTGTTTGTAGGCGACAGGCTTGATACCGACATCACCGGTGCGAATCGAGCGGGGATTGATTCGGCCTTGGTTATGACCGGTGTTGCGACCCGCAAAGAGGTATTAGGCGCAAAACCCGAATGTCGACCGACCTACATCATCGGTGACATGACCGAATTGCTCGCCCCCTATGCGCATCCTTCAAAAACTAAACGTGGTTTTTCGTGCGGCTCAGCCGAAATCGAATTGCTCGGCAATCGCATCATTGTGAGCCACGGTGACCCGAGAAGCCTTGATGCTTTGAGGGCGGCGGCGGCTGTAATTTATTCTGCTGACCAGCCGATATATGCTCTCGATGTCGAGGCAGCGCTCTACGAGTAGTCTGAAGGAAGAAAAATGAGTGAATTAGTCGAACAACTTAAGCAAGAGATCGAGCGCATTAAGCAGCTACCGCTAGCAGAGCAGCCTGCAGCGTACGGCGCCTTGCGAGATCTGCTTGAATCAACGCTTAACGCTGGCAACTAGTGCGCGCCGACATTGCACTAGTTGAACGAGGGCTGGCACGTTCTAGAAATCATGCCTCAGCCCTCATTGAAGCGCATCGAGTTCTCGTCAGCGGCAAGGAAGTTCGCAAATCTTCTCAGACCATTGAAGCCGATGCCCACTTAGTGGTTCTCGATGCGGTCGAATACGTTTCACGCGCCGGACACAAATTGGCCAAGGCGCTAGAAGCTTTCGGAGATCTTGATGTTCGCGGCAGGCTTTGCTTGGATGTTGGGGCATCAACCGGGGGGTTCACCGATGTGCTACTTCGTGCCGGCGCAGACGCCATCCTGGCTATTGATGTTGGTCACGACCAGATGGTCGAAGATCTGAAAAACAACCCCCGAGTGATCTCTCTCGAGGGGATTAATGCTCGAGAGATGACTCTGGAGTCGCTTTCTTCGGCGGCTAAAAGCAAATTTGATGAGAGTAGTTTCGAGCTGGTTGTCGCAGATGTTTCATTCATCTCGCTCACCTTGATTTTGCCTGCCTTGAAACAGGTCGCTCCGAAGGCTGACTGGGTTCTATTGGTAAAGCCACAATTCGAAGTTGGCAAGACATCGCTAAACGCCTCTGGCATTGTCAATGACCACACCTTGCGTGCTGGGGCCATCAAACAGGTAGTCTCGGCTGCCTCTGAGCTGGGCTATGGTGTGCAGGGTCTTACTAGGTCGGAGCTGCCTGGCACCCATGGCAACGTCGAATACGTGCTGTGGATTACTTCATCTGTGCTCCCGAATGAGTCAAAATGGTTCGAACGCATTGATGAAGTAGCCAAGGAGTCAAAATGAGCCGAAAAATCCTCATCGTCGCCCACACCGGGCGCGGTGAGGCTGTCTCGGCAACCCTCGAAGTCTGCGAACTCTTGACTAAGAGCGGGGTTACCCCCGTCTTGAGCGCTTCTGAACTGACAGACGTGAAGGCAGAGGCAAAAACCTCTGATCAAGTCGAAGTTATGAGTAAAACACTCGAGCTTGGCTTATCGGTCGCGGTCGATGAGTTAGAGCTTGTCATGGTGCTCGGTGGCGACGGCACGATCCTTCGCGCGGCAGAACTTGTTCGCGAAGCCGCCACCCCACTCATGGGAATCAATCTTGGTCACGTCGGATTCTTGGCTGAATCAGAGCGTGACGGGCTTCGCGATGCTGTGGCGCGAGCCGTAGCTCAAGACTACCTAGTGAAAGAACGTCTGACCTTAGACGTGTCTGTGAAAGTCGGAAGCGAAATCGTTTATCAAACCTGGGCTTTGAACGAAGCTACGGTTGAAAAGAGTGCTCGAGAACGCATGCTCGAAGTTGTTGTTGAGATTGATGGGCGTCCGCTATCAAGTTTCGGATGTGACGGGGTCGTTATGGCTACGCCGACAGGCTCAACCGCTTATGCGTTTTCTGCAGGTGGCCCAGTAGTTTGGCCTTCGGTTGATGCCCTGTTGCTTGTTCCACTTAGCGCTCACGCGCTTTTCGCAAGACCGTTGGTAATCAACCCGGATTCAAATTTAGCTGTCGAAGTGTTGCAACGTAGTGCGGGTAGCGGAGTGCTCTGGTGCGACGGTCGTCGAAGCCACGAGCTTGCTCCTGGGTCGCGTGTTGAAGTTCGCAAGTCTGCAACGCCGGTGCGCTTGGCTCGTTTGCACCAAGGGCCGTTCACGGATCGTTTGGTTAAGAAATTCTCACTTCCTGTCGACGGATGGCGTGGCCCGGCTGGCTCATGATTCAAGAAATCCACATCCGTGATTTGGGGGTTATTCGAGAAGCACGTCTGCCTTTCGAGCCTGGATTAAATGTGCTCACTGGCGAGACTGGTGCTGGCAAAACGATGGTCTTGACGGCATTAGGGTTGCTCCTTGGCAATAGAGCCGACTCGGGGATGATTCGAGCGGGAGCCAGCCAGTTATTGGTTGAAGGGCACCTGAAGGTCAATAACGACGCGGTTTCTAGCCGAGTGGCCGAACTTGGCGGGGAGATTGAAAACCAAGAGCTTATCGTCGCCAGAACCGTCAGTGTCGACAAATCACGCGCAACCATTGGTGGGGTTTCAACGCCGGCTGGAGTCCTCGATGAGGTGGGCGCTCACTTAGTCGTAGTGCACGGTCAAGCCGATCAGATTCGCCTAAAGTCAACAGCGGCTCAACGCGAAGCGCTCGACGATTTTGCCAATCTTCGCGGTGCGCTAGTTGAGTACCGAAAGACATACGATGCATGGAAACAGGCTCAAGCTGCTTTGCATCGCTTGAAACAAAATCAAGAGATCTCGCTCGCCGAAATTGAATCACTTCGTAACGACATCGCATTATTCGACGCGATTAGTCCGAAGCCGCACGAAGACGTTGAACTTGCAGAGCAAATCAAAAGGCTGGAGAACACTGAATCTTTGCGCGCTGCGGCATTGTTGGCGCACGAAGCTCTTTCCTCTGCGGATGATGCTGCCGATGCGCTTTCCATGCTGGGTAAAGCGCGCAAAGCGCTCGAAAGTGAATTGCAAAACGATTCGGCTTTAGAACAGATTCATGGTGTGATTCAAGATTCGTTTTTGACGTTGCGCGAAATCGCAGGCGACTTGAGCAGCTATGTTGCAAAACTCGAGGCTGAAGAAGGTGTTTCACTGGAGGCAGCGCAAGATCGCAAATCGAAACTCACTTCGCTGACTCGAAAGCACGGGCCGACTCTTGTCGAAGTGTTTGAGTGGCATCAGGCGGCCTCGTTGAGGCTACTCGATCTCGACTCTTCAGATGATCGCCTAGAGCAACTGGCCGCAGAAATTCAAGTTGCAGGCAGTGAGTCCGAAAATCGTGCCATGGAAATTTCTAAATTGCGACTTTCCGCAGCTGCGGAGATGGCAGCTTTAGTGAATGCTGAATTAGAGGGTTTGGCCATGAAAGGCGCACAACTAGTTGTCAGCGTTGAAACCGGGCAGGAGCTTGGTCCACACGGCGGCGATGTGGTGTCAATCAATTTGCAAAGCTACCCTGGAGCCGAACCTAGACCGCTCGGTAAGGGTGCCAGTGGCGGTGAACTGTCTCGCATAATGTTGGCCATTGAAGTGGTGCTAGCCCGGGATTCCAAAGTCCCAACCTTTGTATTTGATGAAGTTGATGCTGGCGTTGGCGGTGCTACGGCAATTGAGGTGGGCAAGCGTTTGGCTCAGCTTGCCTTGCGAG
>JBJTNB010000079.1:0-6388 GCA_046073845.1 Micrococcales bacterium | reverse complement strand
CGCCGACGGCATCGCGGTTGCAAAGCCAGGTCAGATTCCGTTTGATCTGATTAAGAAGCACATCGACAAGGTTGTTACCGTTAGCGACTCGCAGATTGCGCAGGCAATCGTTGCGCTTCTCGAGCGCGCGAAGCTTGTGGTCGAGCCAGCGGGCGCTGCGACTGTAGCGGCTCTGCTAGCGGGCAAAGTAAAGCCAAAGGGCAAGACCGTCGCGGTTCTCAGCGGTGGCAACATCGACCCTATGTTGCTGCAGAAGGTAATTGGTCACGGACTCGAGGCTGCGCAGCGCAACACCACCATCAGCGTGATGTTGCCAGATCGCCCTGGTCAGCTGGTCAAGACGGCCGAGGCAATTGCAAAGGCACACGGCAACGTGGTTGAGGTTGTGCACACTCGTCACGGCGGCGGCTTCGACATCGGCGAGGTTGAACTTCGCCTCGACGTCGAGACCTCAGGAGCAGCTCACCGCAACGAAGTCATGAAAGCCCTCAAAGATGCAGGGCTCAAGGCCCGCATCGCCAGCGAAGAGTAACTAAGCCTTAACCTACGAAGGTTTCGACGTTCAAAATCTTGACCGCAAACGACTTGCCGTTTGGCGCCGTGTAAGCAGTCTCAGCACCGATCTCTAGGCCGATGATGGCCTTGCCAAGTGGCGACTCAGGACTGAACACCGAAAGTTCGGTGCCATCGGCAACCTCTTGGCTGCCAAGCAAAAACTGCTGTTCGTTGCCGTTTAGGGTGATGGTTACAACAGTGCCGGCTTCAACGACGCCACTTGCTTCGCGGTCTTCGCCAACTACTGCCTCGGCGAGCATCTCTTCGAGGCGAACGATGCGGGCCTCGTTCTTGCCCTGCTCTTCACGAGCGGCGTGGTAGCCGCCGTTTTCTTTCAGGTCACCCTCGGCGCGAGCCTCAGAGATTTTGTGTGCGATTTCCTTTCGCCCAGCGCCCTTGCGGTGCTCGAGCTCAGCGACCAGGCGATCGTAGGCCTCTTGGGTGAGCCACATTCCAGTTGATTCAGACATAATTACAAAAGTTTATTTGACCCAGCAGGCCTTCACTATGCCCGTGACGGCACGTTTGACCGTATTCACCAGGATGCTCGCCTGAGTCGTACCAGGAGCGTATTCGACCTGCGTATCGCCGACCACGCCGTATTGCTGGTCGAGTGCCTGTAGCTCACATTCGATGGCGCGATCGCCGGCCTGCTCGACAGTGAAGTCGACTCGAGTCTGGGCATCTGAGACCACCATGTAAGAAATAGTTTTGCCGGTCGGGGTGGTGGCATTCACCTGGGTAACGAAAACGGCCCACACCAGAAACCCCACGGATGCCACTGCTGCCACCGATACCCCGAAAATCAATTGGGCTCGCTTTGAACGGCGGGTGCGACCGTATCGGGCGTCTAAAACTTCTTGCTGATCCATCGCCTTAAGGCTAGCCGAGGCGGCGATACTAGAAGCATGCTTTTTGCCTTAACTCAGCTTCTTCACGCGGCCAGCACCCCGAGCCCGACTCCAACCACCGACCCAGCGCACACTTTTTACAGCCCTGGCACCGTCGGATTCTTGGCAATCTTCGGTGTGACCTTGGCGGCAGTGTTGCTGATTTTCGACATGGTTCGACGCGTGCGTCGCGTGCGTTACCGCGAAGAAGTTCGTATCAAGTTAGATGCCGAAGAAGCCCAGGCTGCCAGCAGCCGGGCTAAGCGCAATAAGTAGCGATGCAGTCCAGTGGCACATGAATGCCAGCACGGTCAGCGCGTGAAAAATCTCATGAAAACCAAATTTGCCAGGAACCGGGTTCGGCTTTTTAAGCCCGTAGATCACAGCGCCGACTGAGTAGCAAAGACCACCGGCCAAAATCAGAATCATCATCGGTAGGTTGGCGGCGAACAAATCTGAGATAAAGGCGAGTGCTGCCCATCCGAGTAGAAGATAAATCGGAACGTAGAGCCAACGCGGAGCGCTAATCCAAAACACTCTGAATCCGATGCCCATAACGGCAAGTGCCCAAATCGAAACCAACAGCCAGAGCCCGCGGGTAGCCGGCAGTGCGAGCAGTGTGATTGGCGTGTAAGAGCCGGCGATCAGCAAGAAAATGTTGGCGTGATCAATTCGCTTGAGCGCCTTTTTCACGCGCGGCTTCCAGTTGAAGCGGTGGTAGAGGGCCGAGTTGCCGAACAGTAAGAACGAGCTAGCGAAGAATATCGCCGAAGCCGTCTTGGCTACCCAGCCGTCGGCGAGCACGATCAGAACGACACCGCCGGCAATCACCAGCGGCAATACCCCGGTGTGAATCCAGCCGCGCCAAGTCGGCTTTACTTCTTGTTCAGGAGTGCTGAAACCGTCGCTTAGCGGGATGCCCATGCCCTAACTTTACGCTGGCTTCACTAAACTTTGGCTCGTGCGCAACCTTCTCTACCGACTTTACGAGACCCGCCTCGAGCGTGAACTCGCCGGTGCCAGATTGCCGCAACACATCGCTGTGATGCTCGACGGAAACCGTCGCTGGGCTGGTCGCTCGGGCGCTTCTGCGGCTCACGGTCACGCAGCAGGTGCATCGAAGATTTTCGAATTCCTCGACTGGTGCGACGAGGTCGGCATTCGCAACGTCACGCTCTACATGCTCTCGACAGACAACCTGGTAAAGCGGTCTGATGATGAGCTCGCCGAGCTGCTGAAGATTATCGCCAATGTCGCAAGCGAAATGGGAAACCGCAAACGTTGGGTGGTCAAGTTGGCGGGCAACCGCTCGGCACTACCTGTCGATTTACGCGCAACTATTGAAGCCGTAGAAACCTCAACCGCTGACCTAGCGAAGCCCACAGTGAATTTGGCCGTTGCATACTCGGGCCGCCACGAAATCACCGATGCCGTGAAGAGCATTTTGAAACAGCACCTCGATCGCGGCGAAAGCATTGAACAATTGGCCGAGGCGGTTTCGCCAGAGATGATTGCCGAGCACCTTTACACCGGTGGCCAGGCCGACCCCGATTTGATCATTCGCACTTCGGGCGAGCAGCGCCTGAGCGGTTTCTTGCTTTGGCAGTCGAGCAACAGCGAGCTCTATTTCGAAGAGGCGCTCTGGCCTGATTTTCGTAAGGTCGACTTCTTGCGAGCCCTGCGAGCCTTCGCCCGTCGCAGCCGCCGTTTCGGCGCGTAACGCTCAGGTAAATTCTCACCCCGTCGGGCGTGTCGAATCCCGTTCTCGTTTGAGGGCAGGCGTAATTTCAGGCTTAGGTACAACCTAAGGAGCACCGTGGCCCGAACCGCAAGCACCCAGAGCAAGACCTCGAAGCCTGAAGCCTCGAAATCTAAACCGGATGCCGCGGTCGCAACCCGCACGTATGTGCTCGACACATCCGTGTTGTTGAGTGACCCGCGAGCAATCTTTAAGTTCAAAGAACAAGAGGTCGTGATTCCGATCATTGTGGTGAACGAGCTCGAGAAGAAGCGCCACGACCCTGAGATTGGTTATTACGCGCGCCAGGCTCTGCGCAATCTTGATGACCTACGTGAGAAGCACGAGCGCCTCGACTTTCCGATTCAGGTAGGAGATGGCGGCACGTTGCGTGTCGAGCTGAACCACACCGACCAGTCGGTTCTGCCAAGTGGCTTTCAGCTTGGCGACAACGACTCGCGCATTCTGGCTTGCGCCTTCAACCTCGCCGGCGAAGGCCAGGCGGTCACCGTGGTTTCGAAAGACTTGCCAATGCGCGTCAAGGCTGCCGCGCTTGGCATGAGCGCTGAGGAATACCGCAACGACAACGCGGCCGACAGCGGCTGGACGGGCATTGCCGAGATCAACCTCACTGGCGATGAACTCAACGACCTTTACGACACCGAAGTCATCAAACACCCGGATGTCGCTGGGGTGCCGCTCAACACCGGCCTAGTGATTCACTCCGAGCGCGGCAGTGCACTCGGGCGAGTGGTCGAGGGTGCGAAGATCAAGTTGGTGCGTGGCGACCAAGACGTTTTCGGAGTGCACGGCCGAAGCGCCGAGCAGCGACTTGCCGTTGACCTTTTGCTCGACCAAGAAGTGGGAATCATCTCTATCGGTGGCCGAGCTGGCACCGGCAAGTCGGCGCTGGCACTTTGCGCCGCGCTCGAGGCAGTGCTTGAACGCCGTCAGCACAAAAAGATCATGGTGTTCCGACCGCTGTTCGCCGTTGGCGGCCAAGAACTCGGTTACCTTCCTGGAAGCGAAGCCGAGAAAATGAACCCTTGGGGTCAGGCAATCTTCGACACTCTCAGTGCGCTGGTTTCGAAAGAGGTCATCGAGCACGTGGTTGATCGCGGTTTGCTCGAAGTTCTGCCGCTCACGCACATCCGTGGTCGTTCGCTGCACGACGCATTTGTGATCGTCGACGAAGCTCAGTCACTCGAACGCAACGTGCTGCTCACCATGCTTTCGCGCATCGGTCAGAACTCGCGCGTGGTGCTAACCCACGATGTGGCTCAGCGCGACAATCTTCGAGTCGGCCGCCACGACGGCATTGCCTCGGTGGTTGAGCAGCTCAAAAACAACAAGTTGTTCGCCCACGTGACCCTGACCCGAAGCGAGCGTTCGGCCATCGCTGGTCTGGTCACTGACCTTCTCGACAACTAGGTAACAAACGGTCATAGGGCTCATGGCTGGGCTTGGTGGCGGGGCGACCAGCGCTTAAAATTGAGCCATGACTCAGCGTATTTATGGCAACATCACCGAAGCCTTTGGCAACACCCCACTCGTTCAACTGAACCGCGTTACCGATGGTGCGCAGGCTCGTGTGCTGGCAAAGCTTGAGTTCTACAACCCGACCTCGAGCGTCAAAGACCGCCTTGGCATCGCATTGGTAGATGCAGCCGAGGCCTCTGGCGAACTGAAGCCAGGCGGGGTAATCGTCGAGGCCACCTCGGGCAACACCGGCATTGCGCTTGCCATGGTAGGTGCCGCTCGCGGCTACAAAGTCATTTTGACCATGCCTGAGTCGATGTCGAAAGAGCGCCGTGCCCTTCTTCGCGCATTCGGTGCCGAGCTAGTTCTCACTCCTGCCCCTGAGGGCATGAAGGGTGCTGTAGCCCGCTCAGAAGAGATTGGCAAGCAGCCAGGGCATGTCTTGGTTCGCCAGTTCGAAAACCAGGCCGGTCCAGAGATTCACCGCAAGACCACCGCTGCCGAAATTTGGCGAGACACCGCGGGCGAGGTCGATGTAGTGGTTGCCGGAATCGGAACCGGTGGCACCATCACCGGTGTTGGCCAGGCACTAAAAGAACTAAACCCAGCAATCAAGATCATCGGTGTAGAACCAGCTGCATCGGCGATTCTGAATGGTGGCACTCCTGGACCGCACGTGATTCAGGGCATCGGCCCGAACTTCGTTCCAGCAGTTCTCGACACCACCATCTACGACGAAATCATCGACGTCACTAACGAGGATGCCTTGAAGTACGCACGCCGCTTGGCAACCGACGACGGCATCCTTGGTGGAATTTCATCAGGTGCCGCAACTTGGGCCGCTGCTCAGGTGGCTGCCCGCCCAGAGTATGCCGGCAAGACAATCGTTGTTATTCTTGCTTCGTTCGGTGAGCGTTACCTATCGAGCGTTTTGTACCAAGATCTGCTGGAGCAGTAGCCTCAGCCCGGAGGCCCCAATGTCGATTTGCAAACGTGTAATCGAAGATCTCGACGCTGCTATCGAGCGCGACCCGGCTACCACAGGTCGTTTCGAAATGTTCGTTACCTCGGCAGGTCTTCACGCAGTTTGGGGTCATCGAATCGCTAAATACATCTACGCAAATCTGCGACTACGAATCCTCGGTCGCTGGTTTGCTCAGTGGGTTCGATTCTGGACTGGCATCGAAATTCACCCAGCTGCAACCATCGGTCGCCGCGTTTTCATCGATCACGGCATGGGCGTGGTTATTGGTGCCACTGCGATCGTCGGCGACGATGTGCTCATGTACCACGGTGTAACTCTCGGCGGTAAGACTCTCGACCGCGGCACCAAGCGCCATCCAACTATCGGCAACAACGTCACACTTGGCGCCCATGCAATCGTGCTTGGCGACATCACCGTTGGCGATGGTGCTCGAATTGGCGCCGGGGCAATCGTGACCAAGAACGTAAAGCCCAAAGCCACCATCGTCGGCACCCACTAACCACTGGGCATTGGCCGGCTGCGAGCAGTCTGGCCTGTGTAAAACTCGGGCACTCTTCTAGGATGCCCGCCATCCTTGGCCTGTGATTCAACTTCTTCCTTGGGTGCCCATTGTCTACTTGCTCGCTGTGGCCTGGCCGCTGGCGGCAACCGACGTCCGTGTGCATCGCTTGCCTAATCGACTCACGCTGCCGGCTCTGCCAATCACGCTTGTCGCGCAACTTTCTGCCGCCTGGGCGTTGG
>JBJTNB010000078.1:0-5951 GCA_046073845.1 Micrococcales bacterium | reverse complement strand
ACTATGTGCCACACGCCGAGTTCGCATCGCAGACTCAGGCATCCAAGGCCGCTGCCGATTTTGCCGCCGGAAAACGTGAACGCAAGGGCCTGTTTGCGCGATCTGAACTCCCAGCGGGTATTTATCTTGACGGCGGTTTCGGTGTGGGCAAGACCCACCTGTTAGCTGCGACCTTTCATGCGTTTTCGGGTCGCAAGGCATTTGGGTCGTTCATCGCCTACACATCGCTGATTGGCGCCCTCGGGTTTGCCGAGGCCGTGAAAGCACTTGGCTCGTATGAATTGATCTGCATCGACGAATTCGAACTCGATGACCCAGGCGACACCATGATGATGTCGCGGCTACTAAACGAATTGTCAGGCGCTACCCGATTCGCCGCGACTTCGAATACGCCCCCAAACGCCCTCGGAGAAGGACGCTTTGCTGCCAGCGACTTCGCACGAGAAATCATCGGCATCAGCGAGCGTTTTACGATGATTCGCATCGAGGGTGAAGACCACCGGCACCGTCCAACTCAAGTAGAGATTGACTCGTACAGCGAACATCAGATCGACGATTGGTTGGCCGTTAGCAAGCATGCGGCCAAGGATGATTTCAGCAAGCTGCTGCGGCACCTGGCCAATGTGCACCCTTCCAACTACGGGGCATTGCTCAAGGGCATAGATCGGCTCGGTTTATTGGGCACCAAGGTAATTGAGGATCAATCAGATGCCCTTAGATTTGTCGCCTTGGTCGACCGCGCCTACGAGGAGCAGGTTGCTATTCGTGGCGTTGGCACCGACACCACCAAGCTTTTCCGTGCAGATCACATCGAAGGCGGCTTTAGAAAGAAGTACCTTCGAGCCGTCAGCCGTTTGGGGGCCCTAGCGACTCTCTAGACTCTCAGGTTTTACAAGTCGTTAACAAGTCGCGTCAAACTGTGAAACTTCTTTTTTGCAGACTCTTCTCACAAGGTTCGACAATTTTGATAGAGGTGCAAGATGGATCAGGGCAACACCGCATTCGTTTTAATTTCAGCGGCGCTAGTGCTGCTAATGACTCCGGGTTTGGCATTCTTCTACGGGGGTATGGTCAAGGCCAAGAGCGTGGTCAGCATGATGATGTTGAGTTTCGGGTCACTCGGCCTGATCGCCGTGCTCTGGGTTCTATACGGGTATGCAATCGCATTCTCGAACGGTGGAACCTCAACGTTCTTCGGTATTGATGGCTGGTTCGGCATCGATACAAACTTCTTGGGCTTGACTCAGCAGGTGCACGAAGCCCTCAACCCAGTCGCGGGAGCAAGCTATCCAAGTCTTGCCTTCGTTTCATTCCAGGCCACATTCGCCATTATCACTGTGGCTCTAATCTCTGGAGCAATCGCAGACCGAGCCAAGTTCGGCGCCTGGATGGTATTCGCTGGTGTTTGGGCTACCTTGGTTTACTTCCCAGTTGCTAACTGGGTATTCAACTTCACGCTCAAAGATGGTGCAGTTGTAGATGGTGGCTGGATTGTTCACCAGCTCGGTGTCATTGACTTCGCGGGTGGTACAGCCGTTCACATCAACGCAGGTGCTGCCGGATTGGCACTGGCGCTCATCCTGGGAAAGCGTTTCGGTTTCTCTAAGGGCATCAACCAACCTCACAACGTTCCTCTTACATTGCTTGGCGCTGCACTACTTTGGTTCGGTTGGTTCGGATTCAACTCGGGAAGCGAAATCGCTGCCGACGGGATCGCATCAATCGCTTTCATCAACACAATCGCCGCTCCTGCAGCAGCAATGCTCGGCTGGATCATCGTTGAGAAGTTCAAGCACGGTAAGGCGACATCTATCGGTGCGGCATCAGGTGCCGTGGCTGGTTTGGTCGCAATCACTCCTGCCTGTGCATCGCTAGACCCGATTTGGGCACTAGTCCTGGGTGTTGTAGCCGGTGCGCTTTGTGCCCTAGCTATTGATTTGAAGTTCGCCCTCGGCTTTGATGACTCTCTTGACGTAGTGGGTATCCACCTCGTTGGCGGCATTGTCGGAACCCTTTGGATCGGCATCTTCGGCAATGGCGTAGGAGCCGCATTTGGTTTCGGATTCCACCAACTAGGAGCGCAGGCAATTGGTGCCGGAGCAGTTCTGATTTACAGCTTCGTAATGGCTTATGCGATCGGTTGGGTCGTCGAAAAGACCATCGGTTTCAGGGTCAAGGCTGAAGACGAGATTGCTGGTATCGACACAGTAGTACACGGTGAAGAGGCCTATGCCTTCGGAGCCGATCGAGGCTAACAAAAGAGCAAAATCGGGGAGCGGTCGAGAGGCCGCTCCCTTTTGCATTGTCGGCAGTCGAAACTGAATAGGATTGCTCGATGACCCATGACGCAACGTTCTTTCTGATCATCTGCTCTGCCATGGTTCTGTTCATGACACCAGGTTTGGCCTTTTTCTATGGCGGGCTTGTGCGGGCTTCCAGCGTCGTTTCAATGATGATGATGTCTTTTGGAGCTCTAGGTTTAGTAGCCGTGCTCTGGGTTGTTTACGGCTATGCAATCTCCTTCAGTGACCCGACCGGCTCTGGATTCATCGGGTTACCAGGAGTCTTTGGTTTTGATCCCTCTGAACTGTTCATGAACAAGGCGTTGCAAGCCGCTAAATCTGGAACTGGTTTTCAATTCGCATTCGGTGGCTTTCAAGGCACGTTCGCGATCATCACCGTCGCGCTGATCTCTGGTGCCATTGCTGACAGAGCTAAATTTGGGTCTTGGATGTTGTTTGCGGGGGCCTGGGCTACCTTTGTGTATTTCCCGGTCGCCTCGTGGGTGTTCAACTTCAAAACCGAGAATGGCCATGTAGTTAGCGGCGGTTGGTTAGTAAATAACATCGGGCTTCTCGCCTTCGCTGGTGGAACGGTTGTTGAGATCTCAAGTGGCGCATCCGCTCTTGCTGTCGCACTCGTAGTCGGTAAACGATTTGGTTTCACGAAAGGAATGCACGCGCCCCACAACGTTCCATTGGTGTTGATTGGCGTTGCCATTCTTTGGTTTGGATGGTTCGGCTTCAACGCCGGAAGCGAATTGGCCGCCGATGGGACGGCATCTTTGGCGTTCATCAACACTCTTGCTGCTCCTGTTGGTTCAATGCTTTCTTGGGCGCTCTGGGAGCGGCTCAAACATGGCAAATCAACTTCGATTGGTGCGGCTTCAGGAGCGGTTGCCGGTGCTGTGGCAATCACTCCGGCATGCGCTTACTTGACCCCTGTTTGGGCTTTGGTTCTCGGTGCGTTGGTCGGCGTGATCTGTGCCTATGCAATTGAGCTCAAGTACCAGCTGGGCTTCGATGATTCCTTGGATGTCGTCGGTGTTCACTTTGTAGCCGGCGTAGTTGGCACGTTAGTTATTGGCCTTGTAGGAAACAATGTCGGGCTCGCATTCGGGTTTGGTGCGCTTCAGTTCGGAAAGCAGTTGCTTGGCTCGGTAGTGGTGGCGGTGTACGCCTTTGTCGTTTCTTGGTTGTTGGCTCAAGCAGTACAAAAGACGATCGGGTTCCGAGTTACCAGCACCGATGAAATTGCCGGTATCGATCTGGTTCAGCATGGTCAAAACGCCTATGGCGAAACCGACCCTCGCTGGACCTGGCGCTAAGCCTTTCTGGTTGAGAGATACCAGAGTAAAGCAATAACCGAGAATGTGATCACCAGATTCGCAATCACACGGATGCGTTTTCCGACCGAATACTCGTGCCAACGTTCCTTAATGTTTGAGAACACATATGCGCCGCCGAAATAGAAAGTCCCGACAAAGATACCTACGGCCAAGAGCACAAAGGCAATGGCCATTAGAAAATCAGGGATGCTGGATTGGTTGACGCTGATCACCCATAAAGGTTAGGCGACACCCTCGGCAAGGTTGCCAAATTCGGGGTTTCTGGGTTAGGCTTTTCAAGGTTTCGCAAGGAACCATGCGGATGTGGCTCAGTTGGTAGAGCACAACCTTGCCAAGGTTGGGGTCGCGAGTTCGAATCTCGTCATCCGCTCGGGTAAAGCTTTAGGGCTAACTCACACGGTGGAGTGGCCGAGAGGCGAGGCAGCGGCCTGCAAAGCCGTCTACACGGGTTCAAATCCCGTCTTCACCTCGAAACACCCAACGGTCGATTGGCGCAGCGGTAGCGCACTTCCTTGACATGGAAGGGGTCACTGGTTCGATCCCAGTATCGACCACCGAAACAGATCCTCGAATGGGATCGAATGCGTGACTGTAAATTCCCATAACTTGTGAATTTGCTCGTTCGATCCGATTATCGGCCACCAAATAAAAACCCCAGTCTCGCGACCGGGGTTTTTTACTTTCGAGTTAGTGAAGTTTTAGAACGTTGGCGGTATCGCGAAGAACTTGCTTCGCGAGTTTCGCATCCTTGTTGATTTCAACTCCGAGTGTAGGAATCATCTTCTTTAACTTCGGCTGCCAGGCAGTGAATTCGGCAGGGTAGCACTTTTGCAAAACGTCGAGCATGATGTGCACCGAGGTTGAAGCACCAGGAGATGCACCGAGTAGGCCGGCGATTGTTCCGTCGTGACTCGCCACAACTTCGGTGCCAAATTGCAACACGCCACCACCCTTTGGGTCACGTTTGATGACTTGGGCACGTTGGCCAGCAACAATCAGGCGCCAGTCTTCTGGCTTGGCTGACGGTGCAAAAGCCTTTAGCGAATCAAACTGGGCCGTCTTTGATTTTGTCAGTTCGCCCACCAAGTACTTGATCAGTCCAAGATTGCGAACAGCTACAGAAAGGTACGGCATCAAGTTTGACGGCCGCAAGGCCATTGGCAAATCCAAAAGGGAACCTTGCTTCAAGAATTTTGGAATGGCTCCCGCGTAGGGGCCAAATAGCAAGGATGCCTTGCCATCGACAACGCGCGTGTCGAGGTGCGGAACCGACATCGGTGGAGCGCCGACCGAAGCCTGCGAATAGACCTTCGCCTGGTGCTGGGCCACGATTTCGGGATTGTCTGTTCGTAGGAATGAGCCACTCACTGGGAACAGCCCGTAACCTTTGGCTTCAGGAATTCCGGACTTCTGAAGCAACTTGAGTGCCCAGCCACCAGCGCCTACGAATATTTTGTCGGCAAGAACATATCGTTTTTCACCGGTAGCACGTTCAACCACGGTTAAGTGCCAACCGTCGGGAATTCGGCGTACACGTTTAACCTCAGAGCCCAAATGAGTCTTCACTTTGTTGCCAGCTAGATAGTCGACTAATTGGGTAGTGATGGCACCGAAATCAACATCAGTACCGCTGGTGATTCGCGTTGCTGCAATCTTCTCGCCAGGCTTACGCTCTGCCACAAGCAATGGTGCCCACTTGGCGATCTGCTTGTAATCGGTTGAGAATTCAAAGCCGTCGAACAAAGGTTGTTTGGAAAGTGTCTTTGCTCGCCGCTCAAGATAGTCGACGTCCTTTTCACCACGAACAAAAGTCATGTGCGGAGTTGCGTGAATGAACGATTCTGGCTTTCCGAGAATATTCTTTTCAACCAGATAGCTCCAAAATTGGCGCGACAGTTGGAATTGTTCGTTGATCTGAATTGCTTTACCAGGGTCTGGCAGTGAGCCATCCTTGCTGTCAGGCATGTAATTAAGTTCGCAGAGAGCCGCGTGGCCAGTGCCGGCGTTGTTCCAAGGGTTCGAAGACTCTTGTGCAACTGAATCGAGACGCTCAAAAATCGCCATCTTTAGATCAGGCTGGAGCAATTTCAAAAACGTCGCCAAGGTGGCGCTCATGATTCCACCGCCAACGAGGGCGAGGTCTACTTTTTCAGGCTTTGGCACCACTTGATTTTAGTTCGGCTAAACCGACTTACCGACGAGCATTCCGATGCCGTAAGTCACGCCCATGGTGGCGACTGAAATAACCACATTTCGCAACATGGCGCGTCCTGGGCGGGCACCACCAATTCGCGCGCCAATTAGGCCGGTTAGGGCCAGGGCA
>JBJTNB010000077.1:0-2584 GCA_046073845.1 Micrococcales bacterium | reverse complement strand
ATGCCTTGGGCATTCCAAAAGCCGTCAAGCTGAAACCCAGACGGTCCCGTGGCACCGCTTACGCTTCAGCGGGGTCAGGCCACCGCGCAGAGCGGCGGCGAGGCGTTCGATCTGCGATTGTGACAGCAGTTCGGGGGTGGCGAAGCTGCCCGACAGCTCTTCTACAACATGGGCCAAGCTGCGCAGGCGATTGCGTTTTTGCTTGCTGGCGGTGGGGTGCAGGGCGGCGATTGCGGCGTCGATGGTGTCGAACAGGCCATGATCCAGCGCGGCGGTGAGGGTGGCGCCGCGTTCCCACGGCGAGAGGTTTTCGCGAATTTCGTTTTCAGCGATCATTTGCGCCATTGCGTCGGGGATCGAGGCCGGGGTGCGGATGATGGCGGCGATGGTGGGGTGGCGGCCGCCCAGCGCGTGCAGGTTGCGGGTGGCGGTGAGGCGGCGCAGGCCCGAGATCAGGCCGTAGTGGTGCGGCGGTTCGGGGGTGGACAGGCGCCAGACCTCGATCGGGAGGCGCAGGCCCTCGGTAGCGATGGCGGCTTGCAGTTCGGCCAGCGGGGCGGGGGCAAGGGCGATGCGATCGCGCAGCAGGGCGTCTTCGCGGATTTCAGCAAGCGGGATCTGGGTGATGTTCATGGCGCGTCCTATCGGTTGGCACAATAGGGAACGCTGCGGGCGGTGAAGGGCGGGTAAAGCGCGCGCGCTTAGGGGGCAAGCAGGTGCGGGTGGTCGGCAAGGTAGATGCGCAGCCACGGGGTAAAGCGGGCGGGGTCGGTCTTGGTTTGCGCTGTGAGGGTGGCGAGGGGCAGCCATTGGGTGGCCATAACCTCGGCGGGGTTGGGGGTGATTTGGACGGTCAGCGGGGCTTCGGCGGTGAAGATATCAACCAGTTCGTGTTCGATCAGGCCGTTGCCGACCTCGGCCCGGTATGCGACCTGACCGACGGGGGTGAGGGTGAGGCCGATGATGCCAAGCTCTTCGGTGAGGCGGCGGGTGGCGCAGTCGATCGCGGATTCGCCCCAGTGCGGGTGGGTGCAGCAGGTGTTCGCCCAGAGGCCGGGGGTGTGGTATTTGGTCAGCGCGCGTTGCTGGATCAGGGTTTGGTCGCCGGAGAGCAGGAAGACCGAGACGGCCTTGTGGCGCAGGCCGCGTTGGTGGACCAGCAGTTTTTCAACCGGGGTGAGGGTGCCGTCGACCCATGCGGGGATAAGAGAGTGCATGCTGCGCCTTGCGGGTGGATGCGGGTGTCTTGCAGGGCTGGACCGGGTTTTGCAAGGGGAGAGGTGCGGCGATATGTCAGAGGTGGTTTGGGTGGTGGCGGTGCAAGATGAAGGGGTGGAATTCCAATGCGATGCGCGGGCGCGCAGATCAGGCTACGGCGAGTGCCTGCGGGAACCGCAGAGCAAAATGCGCGCGTATTTGAGTGTAATTAGGTGAGGATCGCGTAGGCCAGCGCCGCCCAAATGCCGGAGCCGATTGCTATGGCGGGCAACATCCACCAGCCGGCGGGAAGGTTGCGACGGCTTTTTACGCGCCCAACAGTGGCGAAATGATCGACATACATGGGACAGCACCTGGTTAACTTATTATCCAGATGAATTATTACACCCAAACGAACCGAGTCGCTTGGGTGCAAAAGTTAAGATACGCACTGCTTTTGAATAGTCAGAGCGTCCGGACCAGCCGCAGGGCGTCGTAGATTGCGGCGTGGATGTTGCGGGCCTCTACCGCGTCACCGATGCGGAACAGCTGGAAACCAGCCGGGCCGCCGTTGACGGTTTGGGGTTGCCCCGCGATCATCGCATCATAGTCAACGGCACCAAGGTTGGCTGACTGTGGCTTCAGATCGAAGTAGATGTCGGCCAAGGGCTGCGTGCCGTGGTTGACGACGATCTGATCGTAATGTGCGGTCTTGCCGATCTGCATGTAATCGCTGTCGACCGTTGCCTTGATCTGGTTGCCGTCGCGTTCGACGCCGGTCAGACGATAGGTGACGGTGAAGGTCACCGCCTTGTCTTGCAGGGCGCGCATGTAGGGCACAAGGTTCATCGCCATCACTTCGGGCGCAAAGCTGCGATCGGGCGTCATGATTTCGACGCGCGCGCCGGCTTCGGTCAGGGTTTGCGCGGCTTGCAGCGCGGTATGGTCGCCCGCGTCATCGTATAGCAGCACGTTGCTGCCGGGTTTCACATCGCCCGACAGAATATCCCATGCCGAAACCGTCAGGTCATTGCCGAATTTCAGGATGTCTTTTTCCGGCATACCGCCGCTGGCGATGATGACGACATCGGGCTTTTCGGCCAGAACATCGGCAGCTTCGGCCCAGGTGTTGAAGCGGAATTCGACACCGCGCGCGGCGCATTGCGCCATGCGCCAATCAATGATGCCGATCATTTCGGCGCGGCGCTTGGTTTGCGCGGTAAGGCGAACCTGACCGCCCGCCTGAGGTGCGGCTTCGAACACGGTCACTTTGTGGCCACGCTCTGCCGCGACGCGGGCAGCTTCCAGACCGGCCGGGCCAGCGCCAACCACCACGACGTTACGCTTGGTATCCGCCGGAGCAATGGTGTGCGGCTGGGTTTCTTCG
>JBJTNB010000076.1:0-16850 GCA_046073845.1 Micrococcales bacterium | reverse complement strand
CGCTCGGGGGTTAAGCGTGTTCTGCTCGACCAGCAGCTGCTAAGCGGAATCGGAAACATCTACGCCGACGAGGCGCTTTGGCGTGCGAAGTTGCACTACGACCAGCCAGCCGACAGCATCAAGCGCTCGACCTTTGATGAGCTTGTGGTTCACGTGCAAGAGATTCTGCGCAAGGCGGTTGCCGAGGGTGGCACCTCGTTTGACGAGCAATACAAGAACGTCAATGGCGAAAGCGGCTACTTCGACGTCTCGCTCAATGCTTACGGAATGACCGATCGCCCGTGCCCTCGCTGCGGCCGGGCAATCAAACGTGACAGCTGGATGAACCGCGGTTCGCACTTCTGCCCGAATTGCCAAAAGTTGCGCAAAAACGCCTAGTTGCGAGCATCCGTGGGTCGGCTAAGTGGCATTCTGACCCCCAAAACTAGGGTAATTTTGACTGGTTAGGCGAGCACTCTGCCGCCGCAATAAAACCAAAGGGGTGTAGCGCTTGTATCTGAAGAGCCTCACCCTCAAGGGATTCAAGTCGTTCGCACAGCCGAGCACCTTCCACTTCGAGCCTGGCGTTACTGCCGTTATCGGTAAAAACGGCCACGGCAAGTCAAACGTTTTCGACGCCATCGCCTGGGTAATGGGTGAGCAGGGCGCCAAGTCGCTTCGTGGCGACAAGATGGAAGACGTCATCTTCAAGGGCTCGGCGACCAAGGGGCCTTTGGGCCGCGCCGAGGTCGAGCTGACCATCGATAACGCCGATGGCGCGCTACCCATCGACTACAGCGAAGTCACAATTTCTCGAACCCTCTTCAGAAACGGTCAGAGCGAGTACGCGATCAACGGCGACGTCGTTCGTCTTCTAGATGTTCAAGAACTACTCAGCGACTCTGGTCTTGGCCGCGAGATGCACGTGATTGTGCCTCAGGGCAAGCTGAAAGATATTTTCCAGGCTTCACCAATCGAACGTCGTGGCTTTATTGAAGAAGCCGCCGGTATTTTGAAGCACCGACGCCGCAAAGAGAAGACCGAGCGCAAACTCGAGTCGATGCAAGCGAACTTCACTCGCCTGAATGACTTGGCCGGCGAAGTTCGTCGCCAGTTGAAGCCACTGGGCGCTCAGGCTGCTGTTGCTCGTGAAGCACAGACCATCGCGATCAACGTGCGCGATTCGAAGGCTCGTCTTCTTGCTGCCGACATCGCTGAACTTATTGGGTCGCTAGAAACTAGCTCTAAGAGCGAGAACGAATCAAAAGCTGAGCAGAATATTCTCAAGCAGCTTGTCGATTCGAACACCGCGCGAATTCGCGAACTAGAAGCCGCACTGATTTCAACCGAGTACGACGCAGCGCGCAACGTTTCGTTCTCGTTCGACTCGCTCGCTGATCGGTTGCGCGCACTGCTAACTTTGGCCAACCAGCGTGTTGCACTGCTCGGTTCGCGCGCAGAAGCCAACGGCGCAACCGTCGACCCGGCCGCCATCGACGCCGAGGCAACTGCTGCCGAGGCTGCACTAATCACTTTGGCCGAAGCCGCAAGCGCGCTCGAGGGGCAGTTGCGCGAAGCAGAGGCTAAGCGCTCGGTTGCACGCGATCAGCTCGAGGCATACGACTCGCAAATCGCAGAGCAGAACCAGTTGCTCTCGGCATTCGATCTCGAGAAGGCTCGGCTTTCTGGCGAGGTCAGCATGGCCGAGTCGAAGGTTGCTGGCTTGCGAAGCGAACTTGTGCGCCACGAAGCCGCACTCGGCGAGGCTCGCGACCGCCGCAACTCGGCGCAGACCGACCTCGAAACTCTCGACTCAACTTTGCAGTCACAGCAGTCGCACGGCGATAACTCGCTGCAGCAGCGCCACGACGCGGCGACCCGCGCAGTGGCCGACTCGCTGGCACAGATCGAGCGAATTCGCGATGAGGTGCACGCCGCTGAGCGTGAACGTGACTCGCTAGAAGCGAAGCGTTCGGCACTTGATCTGACCCTCGCGCAAAAAGATGGTGCGAGCGAGCTGACCTCTGCCGGCCTTCGCGGTATTCGCGGTCTGGTTGCAAACCACATGAAGATCGAAACAGGTTACGAGGTTGCAGTTGGCGCGGCGCTTGGGCCGCTTGCCGATGCGCTCGTTGCAGACACCCGCGATGAAGGTCTTGCCGCGCTCGAACATTTGAAGCGCAACGACGGTGGTCGCGTTGAACTGATCGTCGCCGAGGTCGACACGATGGCAGCGCACAACTCTGCCGAGCAAATTTCTGGCGCGCGCGCTGCGGCATCCGTGGTTGAAGCGCCTGCTGGTGTGATTGCACTTCTTCGCGACGTAGTGATCGTCGATGACCTCGCTGCTGCGCAAGAGCTTTACCGTCGCGACAAGTCGGTCACCAAACTGACTGTCATCACCAAGGATGGCGACGTGCTTACCGAATCGATTTTGCGCGGCGGTTCACAGAGTAAACCTTCGAAGGTTCAGCTCGTTGCCGAACGCGATGCGGCGGCAACTCGCATTTCGCAGGTCAACTCGAAACTCGAGACTTTGCGTGGCGAACTTACTCAGGCTCGCGCCACCGAAGACGCAGCGAAGCAAACCGAGAAGCAGGCACTCGCAGCACTCAAGCAGCACGACTCAGAGTTGGCGAAGAACGCCGATGCAGTTGGTCGCGCTCGAGTTGCCGTTGAGGCTATCGACGCAGAACTTTCGCGTTTGAGCGCAAACGTAGAGCAGGCGCGCAGTGCGATCGACTCGGCCGAGCAAACTTTGCAGCACGCAATCTCGATCCACGATCAGTTTGCGGCTCAGTCTCGCCCGGTGGTTTCATACGAAGACCGTCAGCGACTTGCCGACAACGTTGAGCAAGAGCGCAGCAACGAGACTCAGATTCGCATCGAACTTGGTTCGGCTGCAGAGCGCCTTCGTGTTGAGAAAGAGCGTGCCCGAACCCTTCGCGCCCAGGTGGCCGAGGCGCAAGAGGCCATCGAACGGGCCCAAGCCGCGGCCGCTGCCCAGCAGGCACAGCTCGACTCTGCCCGCAAGGTGCTCGAGGCATTGCCAATGCTGATGGATGCCGTGGCAGACGGAGCTGGCGCAGCCAAGGCCAAGCTTCACGAGATCGACCACGAGCGCAACAACCAGAACGGCGAATTGGTTCGACTTCGTGGCGAAACCGCAGATCTGCAGATGAAGCTGAGCGGTCTGACCCAGGGCGTGCATGACCTCGAGCTCAAGACCCACGAGAAGCGCATCAACCTTGCAAATCTCGTGATGAAGTCATCTGACGAACTTGGCTTAGACGAACCAACCCTATTGGCCGAGTACGGCCCACAGGTGTTGATTGAAGACCCTGAGAACCCTGACGAGCCAAAGCCTTTCTTGCGCGAAGAGCAGCAGAAACGTTTGCGCGAAAACGAGCGCCTGCTAGACCGTCTAGGCAAGGTCAACCCGCTTGCGCTAGAAGAATTCGCCGCTCTCGAAGAGCGCCACAAGAACCTCGCGACTCAGCTCGACGACATCGTCAAGACCCGCGCCGACTTGCAGCAGATTATCAAGGATCTCGACGAAAAGATGCAGACCATCTTTAAGAGCGCGTTCGACGACACCAAGCGCGAGTTCGAGAGCATCCTGCCGATTTTGTTCCCTGGTGGTGCCGGTTCGATGACTTTGACCGAACCAGACAACCTGCTCGCAACCGGTATCGACGTTCGCGTGAAGCCAGCCGGCAAGCAGTGGATGCCAATGAGCTTGCTCTCGGGTGGCGAGCAGTCACTCGGTGCGATCGCGTTCCTAACCGCAATCTTTAAGTCGCGACCTTCGCCGTTCTACATCATGGATGAAGTTGAGGCAGCCCTCGACGACGTGAACCTCACTCGTTTGCTGCACATCTTCCAAGACCTCCGCAAGAACTCTCAGTTGATCTTGGTTACTCACCAAAAGCGCACCATGGAAATTGCCGATGTGGTTTACGGCGTGACCATGTTGAACGACGGTATTTCGCGCATCGTTGGTCAGCGCCTCGGCGAAACGGCCTAAATGGGGCTGCTGTTCTGGCGTAAAAAGCGCAAGGATGAGCCTGAGGTTGGGGCTGCCGAGGGAGTCGGTGACTCTCGCGATGTTGAGGCCCCCTCTGCGCCTCCGGTCGACTTAAAGGATGTCAACCTAAAGCCGCATGAGGAGACCTCGCAAGTTGAGGCCAAAGACTCCGCTCTGGCAGCGCCGAAGGCAAAGGCCTCGCGCCTGTTTAAGTCGAAGCCAAAGGTCAAAGAAGAAGTAAAGCCTGAACCTGAGCCGACTCCTGAACCAGAACCAGTTTTGGAGGTTGCCCCAGAGCCAGAGCCAGAGCCAGAGCCTGTTGTTGAGGTCATTCCTGAGCCGGTTGCTCCTGTGGCCGAGGTTGAGCTCGAGGCTGTCGAATTGCCAAAGCGCAGTTTCGGTAAGAACCTGAAGTCGCTTTTCACTCGCATCAAGTTCGACATCGACAACCTCGATGACCTTGAAGACACTTTGATCCAGGCTGACTTTGGCCTTGAGGCCGCAGAGGCGATCGTTGAAGGCGTTAAGCAGCGCGCAAAGAAGTCGGGTGCGAAAACCGATGGTGAGCTCAAGGGCATCCTGGTTGATTTGATCACCGAGCAACTTTCGCGAAGCGACTCGGCTCTGAACTTGCAAGACGGAAAACTGCCTTACGTGATTTTGGTAGTTGGCGTGAATGGTGTTGGCAAGACCACAACGATCGGCAAGCTTGCGAATTGGTTGAACGAAGGCCAATGGCGAGTTGTGATTGGCGCTGCCGACACATTCCGTGCTGCGGCCGTTGAGCAAATCGCAACTTGGGCAGAGCGCGCAAATGCAAAGTTGATTCGCCCGAAGGCTGAGGGTCAAGACCCTGCAAGTGTTGCTTTCGAAACCGTCGAACTTGCCTTGCGCGACGATGCTGACATCGCCATCATAGACACAGCAGGTCGCTTGCAAAATAAAAAAGACTTGATGGCCGAGCTCGAAAAGATCAAGCGAGTTGTTGAAAAAAACGCACAGATCAGCGAGACCCTTTTGGTTATCGACGCAACCACAGGTCAGAACGGTTTGGCTCAAGCAAAGGCTTTCGCCGAGGTCGCCAACGTAACTGGCATCGTGCTCACCAAACTTGATGGCACTGCCAAGGGTGGCATTGTGTTTGCGATTCAAAAAGAGCTGGGCATCCCAGTTAAATTGGTAGGAGTGGGCGAAGGTATCAAGGACTTCGCGTTCTTCGACGCACAAGAGTTTGCAAAGGGATTGGTTGGCTAATGTTCGGTAATCTCTCGCAGCGTCTTACAGAGACCTTCCGCAATCTGCGCACCAAGGGCAAACTGACCGCTGCCGACATCGATCTCACCCTTCGCGAGATTCGTAAGGCGCTACTCGAGGCAGACGTAGCGCTCGATGTAGTCAAAGATTTTGTAAACGCCATTCGCGACCGTGCCCTTGGCGACGAGGTTTCGAAGGCCCTAAACCCTGCTCAGCAGGTGGTTCAAATCGTCAACGACGAGCTGGTTCGCATTCTAGGTGGGCAGCAGCGCAAGCTGAACTTCGCGGCCAAGGCGCCTACCGTCATCATGCTCGCCGGTCTGCAGGGCAGCGGTAAGACCACACTCGCTGGCAAGCTCTCGAAGTGGTTGAAAGACCAAGGGCAGAATGTGCTTTTGGTTGCTGCCGACTTGCAGCGCCCGAATGCTGTCAACCAGCTGCAGGTGGTTGGGGAGCGCGCAGGAATTGACGTATTCGCACCGCAACCAGGCAACGGAGTTGGCGACCCGGTCAAGGTCTCTAAAGAGTCGATCAAGCACGCCGAGAAAAACAATTACTCGGTTGTGATTGTCGACACCGCCGGTCGTCTAGGCATTGACGAAGAGTTGATGAAGCAGGCGAGCGACATTCGCAAGGCCGTTGAGCCTGACGAAGTGCTGTTCGTAATCGACTCGATGATTGGCCAGGATGCCGTCAACGTCGCAAAGGCATTCGAAGACGGCGTTGGCATCACCGGTGTTGTGCTCACCAAACTTGATGGCGATGCCCGCGGTGGTGCCGCACTTTCGGTTGCCTCGGTTACTGGAAAGCCAATCATCTTCAGTTCGACTGGTGAAGGCCTTGATGCTTTCGAGCCGTTCTACCCAGATCGCATGGCATCGCGCATTCTCGACATGGGTGACGTTCTAACTCTTATTGAAAAGACTCAGGCGACCTTCGACGAGGCCGAGGCTAAGAAGCTCGCAGACAAAATTGCTAACGAGACCTTCACGCTCGAAGACTTTCTTGAGCAGATGCAACAACTTCGCAAGATGGGCTCGATGAAGGGTCTGCTCGCGATGATGCCGGGTGCGCAGCAGATGCGTTCGCAACTCGAAAACTTTGACGAAAAAGAAATTGACCGAACCGAGGCGATCATTCGCTCGATGACCCCAGCCGAGCGCCGCCAGCCGAAGTTGCTCAATGGCTCGCGCCGCCTGCGCATCGCCAAGGGTTCGGGCATGACCGTGACCGACGTGAACTCGCTGGTGACCCGATTTGAGCAGGCCGCCAAGATGATGAAAACCATGGCCAAGGGCGGGATGCCGCAGATGCCAGGCATGCAGGGTATGCCGGGCATGGCCGGAATGGGCATGGGCGGCGGTTCTGCCGCTGGCAAAAACAAGAAGAAAGACAAGGGCAAGAAGGGCTCGAAGTCTGGAAACCCTGCAAAAAGAGCCGCCGAGGATGCCGCTCGCGCCGCAGGAACCAACCCGACACAAAATGGTGGCGGCTCGGCCTTTGGCATTTAGCCTGCTTTCTGGCACAATAGACAGGTTGTCTGCGCTTGACCCTCTAACCAAGCGATTCTGATAACCCATAGAGCTTGAATACCGAGTGTGCCCCCACGCTCACGGTTGATTGTTCGCCCCAATACAAATAACAGGAGCATTGTGGCTGTAAAAATCCGCCTCGCGCGTCACGGAAAGATCCGTGCACCGCACTACCGCATCGTCGTAGCTGACTCACGTACTCACCGCGACGGTCGTGTAATCGAAGAAATCGGTCGTTACGTTCCGACCGAGCACCCTTCAATCATTGAAGTTAACTCAGAGCGCGCTCAGTACTGGCTTGGCGTTGGCGCACAGCCAACCGAGCAGGTAGCTGCACTTCTTAAGCTCACTGGTGACTACCAGGCAGCCAAGGGTGACAAGACCGCTAAGAACGTTGTTCAGACTAAAGAAGCAAAGGCCGCATTCGTTGCAGACACTGCGAAGAAGCCAGTGCTTCAGGCTCGCGAAGAGCTAGTTGCCAAGAAGGCAAAGGCAGCCGCAGAGGCAGCCGAAGCTGAAGAGGCAGCAGCAAAGGCAGCCGCAGCAGCAGAAGCTGCAGCTAACGCATCGGCAGAAGAGGCTCCTGCAGCCGAAGCAGCCGCTGAAGAAGCAGCAGAGGTTGCAGCTGAAGAGGCAGCCGATGTAGTTGCAGCAGCTGAAGAAGTTGTTGAAGCTGCAGAAGCAGTCGCTGAGGCCGAGGCCGCAGCACCAGCAGAAGAGGCTTAGTAAGTGCTTGCCACTGCGCTCGAACATTTGGTCAAAGGGATCGTCGATCACCCAGACGATGCAACCGTAACTCTGCACAGCTCGCGTAATGGCGACGTGCTTGACGTTCACGTGCACCCTGAGGACTTTGGTCGAGTGATCGGGCGTAGTGGACGCACTGCAAAAGCTTTGCGCACCGTGATTAACGCGCTTGCCGATGGCAAGAAAGTCCGCGTTAACGTGGTGGACACCGATTTCTAGCACCCAGCTCCGGGTTGGCCGTTTGGTCAAGGCTCATGGCCTAAAAGGAGCATTCAAACTCGAGCTTTACACCGACAGCCCTAAGTTGCGTTTCGCAACTGGCGCGGTGCTCGACCTTCAGGTACCCGAAACCTCACCTTGGTTCGGCAAGACCGTCACCGTAAAAGAACTCCGCTGGTACAACACCATGCCTGTTCTGTTCTTGAACGAGGTCGAAGACCGCAACGCAGCCGACACCTTGGTTCGTGCGATTCTGCTCAAGGATGTACCTGACAACGAAGTAACCGGTGAGGCCGACACCTGGTTCGATCATCAGCTCGTTGGCCTGCGTGTAATTCGCGATGCTGTTGAGGTCGGCAAGATCGATCGCCTCGAGCACTTTCCGGCTCAAGACCTATTGGTTGTAAACACCGGTGATCGCGAAGTGATGATTCCGTTTGTGAAGGCAATCGTTCCAGTTGTCGACATCAAGAACGGCACAGTCACTGTGACACCTCCCCACGGTTTGTTTGAAGAAATCGAGGATGACGGCGCCGAGACCAGTGGGCCAGCGCGCATCCGTGATGAAGACAACGACGCAGATGGCGACGAAGGCGAGAACTAATGCGTATCGATGCCGTCACGATTTTTCCTGACTACTTTTCTGCGCTAGATCTCTCGCTGCTCGGCAAGGCGCGCGACAAGTCGCTGCTTGAGTTTCACGCTCACGATCTTCGCGACTACACCCACGACAAGCACCGAACGGTCGACGATTCGCCCTACGGTGGCGGCGCGGGCATGCTGATGAAGCCAGAGCCTTGGGGCGAGGCGTTCGACGAAATCTTGACCCCCGAGACCACGGTGATTTTTACTTCGCCGGCCGGCGAGCTTTTTAAGCAGGCCACGGCTGCCGAACTGGCAAACGAGAAGCACATCGTCTTCGCCTGCGGTCGCTACGAAGGCATCGACCAGCGCGTTGTTGACTTCGCAAAGACCAAGAGCAAGGTGCGCATGATCAGCCTTGGTGACTATGTGCTCAATGGGGGCGAGGTTGCAGCCATCGCGATGATTGAGGCGATTGCAAGGCTCATCCCAGGTGTTATTGGCAATGCCGAAAGTCTTATCGAAGAGAGTCACTCGGATGGCCTGCTGGAATACCCTAGCTACACCAAGCCGGCCAGCTGGCGCGGGTTCGAAGTGCCAGAGGTGCTGACGTCTGGCAACCACGCGGCTATCGCGACTTGGCGTCACGAGCAGGCTGTTGCCCGCACCAAGGCCGTTCGCCCCGATCTTTTGCCTGAATAGCCCGCTCGAGGCTTGGCTCTCGAGCCCGGATGTGGCAAGATAGACAGGTTGCCAACCGCAAGGTGCTCTGCCGCAGGGGAGCGAGGCAAAAACCCAAAGAAACTAGATGTTATCGACCTGTGTGCGGTGACAGAGATGGATTCAAAATGCACATCCTTGACTCAGTAGATGCCAAGAGCCTCAAGTCAGACATCCCAGCTTTCCGCGTTGGCGACAACGTTAAGGTTCACGTCAACATCGTTGAAGGTAACCGCAGCCGTGTTCAGGTTTTCCAGGGCGTAGTTATTCGCCGTTCGGGTGAGGGCGTTCGCGAGACCTTTACCGTACGTAAGGTCACCTTCCAGGTTGGCGTCGAGCGTACCTTCCCAGTTCACTCACCAGTAATCGACAAGCTTGAGCTTGTTTCGAAGGGTGACGTTCGTCGCGCGAAGCTTTACTACCTACGCGAACTTCGTGGCAAGAAAGCCAAGATCCGCGAAAAGCGCGACAACGCTTAATCTATGGCAAAGCACGGGTCTGACCCGCAAGAAGCACCAAGCAACACCACTTCGCTCTGGAAGCGATTGAAGCGAAACGTATTCTTTGCGTTCCTCATCGATCTCGTGAGCATCGTTGGAGTCGCCTTGGTGCTTTCGCTTTTGGTAAAGACCTTCTTGATTCGCTCGTTCTTCATTCCTAGCGACTCGATGAACAACACCCTGGTCAAGCAAGATCGAATTATCGTGAACGAATTGGTTCCGAACATCGTTCCTCTGAATCGTGGCGATGTTGTTGTGTTTCGCGACCCAGGCAACTGGCTTGGTGTAATCACACCAAAACCTGCCAATGCGTTTGTTGCCGTTGGCGACTGGTTCCTGTCTTCATTCGGATTGATCGCACCGGACTCAGAGCAGCACCTGGTTAAGCGTGTTATTGGTTTGCCTGGCGACCACATCACATGCACAAAGACCGAAGCGAAAATTCAAATCAACGGTCATGAAATCACCGAGCCTTACCTGGCGCCAGCGAGCGACCCGTGTGGCATGGCTTTCGACGTGACTGTGCCTGCCGGCAAAATCTGGGTGATGGGCGACAATCGAAACAACTCTGCCGACTCGCGCTACCACCAAGAGCTGCCTTCAAAGGGCTTCGTCGACAAGAAGTATGTTGTTGGTCGAGCCTTCGTGCTCTCATGGCCGTTCCCACACTTCAAGTGGCTCGACAATTACCCAAATGTCTTCAAAGACGTTCCCAAGCCTTAATAGCGAATCCGAGCTGTTCGCCTCTGGTGCCAGGTTTGTGCTTGGCATCGACGAGGTTGGCCGTGGGTCAATTGCCGGCCCAGTTGCAGTCGGTGTCTCGTTAATCACCGCCAATCATCTTGGCGAACCTACCTGGCCAGCCGAATTGCGTGACTCGAAACTTCTAAGTGAACCCACGCGAGAGCGCATCTTTGAGCCAGTTGGTCAATGGGTGGCGGGTTGGGCGGTTGGCATGGCTAGCGCGGCCGAAATCGACGAACGCGGGATCGTCTGGTCGTTGGCAACCGCAGCGAGTCGCGCACTGAATCAACTGGTGGGCAAGTTCGAACCTGCTGCTACCGTCGCAATTCTCGATGGTTCGCACAACTGGCTCAAAGAGATGCCATTCGCCGTTCGAGTTCAGACCAAGGCCGACCGTGACTGTGTTAGCGTGGCCGCGGCATCCGTGTTGGCAAAGGTCACTCGAGATCGCCTGATGATTGAGCTCGATGCTGAGTATTCGGGCTACGGACTGGCGGGGCACAAGGGCTATGCAAGCGCTGCCCACATGGATGCGGTGCGTGCACTCGGGCCGAGCCCGCTGCACCGCGTGACTTGGCTCGGTGGCATCTTGGCTGGCGGGAATTCGGCCGACCCGAGTGTCGATGGTGAAGCGTAAAATCTAAGCATGGAAGAGAACGAAGCCGACGACTACGACCGCGCTGCCGAACTAGCGCTGTATCGCGAATACAAGGCCGTCGTTGCAACTTTCAAGTACGTAATCGAAACCGAACGTCGCTTCTATTTGGCCAATGAAGTTGACCTCAAGCGCATCGACACCGCAACCGACTTCTACTTCGAGCTGACGATGTCTGACGTCTGGGTGTGGGATATCTACCGAACCGACCGCTTCGTAAAGTCTGTTCGCGTTTTGACCTTCAAAGATGTCAACGTCGAAGAAATCTCTGGCAAGGCTTACGACCTTCCGAAAGAGCTTGCCGTCGGCGAATAGCAGTTATTCACAGGCGCAGTTCGTTGCTAGTTCTGCACAGATATTGCTCGGGTCCGTTGCATTAGTGAGCGAACCACAAATCTTGGTTCGTGAACCAAAATCAAAACGTGGGCCGATACGGCGAAGATAGAGCCGCCGACTTTCTTACCCGACTTGGCTATTCGATCATTGAGCGCAATTGGCGTGGCCCAAGTGGCGAAATCGACATCATCGCCAAAGACGGGCACTGCCTGGTTTTTGCTGAAGTGAAAACCCGCACCAGGCTTGGTTTTGGCCACCCGTTTGAGTCAATCACCGCAACGAAAGTGCGCCGCATGCGGGCGCTGGCTGCCCAATGGTGCCAAGCACGATCTCAGGGTATCGCTGAAGTTCGCTTAGATGCGGTCAGTGTTCTTGTGCATCAGGGCCGCGTGACCATCGAGCACATTAAGCAGGTTTACTAATGGCGCTGGCTAAGAGTTATGCGATCAGCCTCATCGGCCTTACCGGCACCGTCGTTGAGGTCGAAGCAGATCTGTCTAGCAACCTGCCAGGCTTCGTAATTGTGGGGCTTCCAGATGCATCGTTGTTAGAGGCCACCGCCCGAGTGAAAGCCGCCACCACAAATTCAGGTTTGCCTCTCGCCAATCGCAAGTTGACCATAAATCTTTCGCCTGCTGCAGTGCCAAAGTACGGTTCAAGTTTTGACTTAGCCATAGCGGTTGCTGCCATGCGGGCATCCGGGTTGATTGAAGACGAATCACGTTGGTTATTCATCGGTGAATTGGGCCTCGATGGAAGAGTGCGCCCGGTTCGTGGAGTTTTGCCGCAGGTGTTGGCGGCTAAACAAAACGGGTTCGACCGTGTCATGGTTCCGATCGAGAACTTCGCCGAAGCGTCACTGGTGACAGGCATCGAGGTCGAACCAGTGAATTCATTGCGCGTTGCGGCGGCAAAATTGGGCGTCGACATTGAACTCGCAGATCAAGATGTCGAAATCGAGGCAGTCGATGAAGTTAGACCCTCGGTAGTTGAAAAAGACATTGCTGATGTCTATGGCCAGGCGTTTGCAGTCCAGGCGCTGATTGTTTCGGCTGTCGGTGGTCACAATCTACTGATGATCGGTTCGCCAGGAGTGGGTAAGACCATGATGGCCGAGCGGCTAACCGGGTTGCTTCCAGATCTAGACATGCAGAGCGCCATTGAAACGACTGCTGTTCATTCAATTTCGAAATCGGCCGGTCGCGTAGGCAGTGAATTCATTTCGAGGCCGCCGTTTCAGGCCCCGCATCATTCGGCAAGCCAGGCAGCAATAATCGGCGGTGGTCAGGGCATTCCAGCCCCGGGCATGGTTTCGCTGGCGCACAACGGCGTGCTGTTTCTCGACGAAGCTCCAGAGTTTCAAGTGCCAGCACTTGAATCGCTTCGTCAGTCGATTGAGAGCCACGAAGTCACAATTGCTAGGGCGTCTGGCATCGCTCGGTTCCCCGCTAAGTTTCAGCTGGTGCTTGCCGCAAACCCTTGCCCATGTGGTCAGGCCATGTCGAACAATGGGGCTTGCCGCTGTGCACCTGCCGCGCGAATGCGTTACTTGAATAAACTCTCGGGTCCGTTGCTCGACCGAATCGACATTCGGTTGCGCATTACCGAAACCAACGCAGCCGCGGTGGCCCTTGAGCGCAAAGAGGCGAGCCGGCTCACATCGGCGGTAGCCCGAGAACAGGTGATTGCCGCTCGCGCATTTGGTGCAGACAGAAACAAGCGTTATGGTTTTGCGCTGAATGCCCATGCCCCGAGTTCGGCTCTGAAGGCTATCTACTCGGTTGACGAGTCGGTCACTGAACAGCTCGACAGGGCACTCAAGTTGGGGCAGCTGAACTTGCGCGGTTACGACAGGTGTCTGCGAGTCGCCTTGTCGATTGCCGATCTCGCTGGCCGAGCACCAACGAGGGGTGATGTGGCTGCGGCCATGATGCTGCGTGGCGAAGATCGGTTGGCTGCATGAAAACTTCGATGAATCTAGAGATTGATGCTATTCGAAAGAGTTTGACTGGCTTAGTTTCTCTGAAAACATTCGACAGCGATCAGGCTGTTGCTGATGCGTTCGCAAGGGTTGCGCTCTCGATAATCTCTGAACCTGGCGACCGGTTCGCCGGATGGCTTGCGACCCGTTATCGACCGAGCGCAATCATCGAAATGTTCTTGAATGGGTTCAAGTTCGATGAGTTTCTAAGCGCAGATGCTCAAACTGAACTTGAGGTTAAGTTCGGCCGCCTAGATGCTTTGTTTCTCGATGCCGTGGAACGTTGGTTGCCGCGACTAAGTCTTTCGGCAGTTAACCAGTCTCTTTCCACCGCCCGTCAACTAGAGGGGCGCATTATCTTTCGCGATGAGCAATTCTGGCCGCAAGGCTTGAATGACTTGCAAGAGGGTGCACCACATGTGCTTTGGTTGCGCGGAAATCCGAAGGTGCTCGCGCTGTCCGACCGCTCGATCTCGGTAGTGGGCTCACGCCTTGCTTCGACCTACGGCGAGGCGGCCACAACGAGTCTGGTGAGCGCGGCGGTAGCAGAACAGCTGGCAGTTATCTCGGGTGGCGCCTATGGCATCGATTCGATTGCGCATAGAGCGACCATCGCACTCGACGGGTTCACCGTCGCCGTGTTAGCCGGAGGTATCGATCGAATGTATCCGGCAGGTAATTTCGATTTGTTGAGTCGAATTGCAAAGACAAATGTGATTGTTTCTGAACAGCCACCTGGTTCCTCGCCTACTAAATGGCGATTTTTGCAACGCAATCGATTGATAGCTGCTCTAGGTTCGGCCACCGTTGTCGTTGAAGCCGGCGCCCGGTCTGGTGCTCTAAATACAGCCACTCATGCCGAGAAATTGGGCAGAGAAATCGGTGCCTTCCCTGGTCGCTTCGATTCGCCACAATCGGCTGGCTGCCACGACCTGATCCGTTCCGGCAAGGCTGTGTTAATTGGCAATCCAAGTCACGCAATCGAGCTTGTGCTAGGCGCATCTGAGAGTGGTCACGCAGCGGGCGAAGCCAAGTCCGAGATCGGGGCTCTCGAAACGCGGGCGCTCGATGCGCTTACTTCGAAGGCGGCTCCTGCGAGCAAGATTGCCGCCAAGGCTGGGCTTACCGCAATGGAGGTCATGATTGCCCTGGGAAGCCTCGAGTTGCTTGGCTTTGCTGTACGTCGTGGGTCTGGGTGGGTCAGAGTCGGCAAGGTCGGGCCTGCGAACTAACCTGAATGGGTGAGCAAAGCACTGCGAGAAATTGTCGTCGAGTACGGTGAGTACTTGCGTGCCGGTCGCGGTTATTCGCCCAATACCGTCAAGAGTTACTTAGCCGATCTCGATGACCTAATGACCTTTGCGGCTAAAACTGCAGTAGTTACCTTAGACGGACTAGACCTAAATCTTCTTCGTGATTGGCTTTACGAAGTTGATCAGCGTGGCCTGGCCAAATCGAGCATGGCTCGCAAAAGCGCATCAGTTCGATCATTTACTGGGTGGCTCAAGAAGACTGAGCAAACCGAAACCGACATTGCCGCTCGACTGAAGTCGCCAAAGTCTGGCCGCAGCTTGCCAAAGGTCGTTTCGCGTGAATCGCTTGCCGACATCTTTGAAAAACTCGCCGCACTTGCCACTCCTGAGAATCCGAATGGAATTCGCAACTTACTTTGTGTTGAGTTGCTTTATGCGAGCGGTTGCCGCGTGAGCGAGTTGGTTGGTCTAAATCTCGAAGATGTTGACTACTCACGCAACATTCTGCGAGTCATGGGTAAGGGTGCGAAGCAGCGCATGGTTCCTTTTGGTGTGCCCGCTCGTGAGGCTCTCGACTCTTGGATTAGAACCGGGCGCTCGCAACTTGCCAACGACCGTTCGGCTGAGGCGCTGCTAATCAATTCGCGTGGTCAACGCCTTGGTGTGCGTCAGGTGTATTCGCTTGTCGCGGATCTGCTCAGTGCAACACCAACTGGCGCTGCTGGCCCGCACACACTTCGTCACTCTGCGGCAACTCATTTACTGGACGGCGGTGCAGACCTGCGTGCCGTGCAAGAGCTGCTTGGCCACGCCAGCCTTGGCACGACTCAGATTTACACGCACGTTTCAATCGAGCGACTCAAAGAGGGTTACGCCAAGGCGCACCCGCGCGCTTAGTCAGTCGCTAGAACGAGTAGCCCGTTCTAGGTAGTAACACTGACGCCGCGAGCGCATTGGTTCGAACCAGAGGTGATAGGTAGCCCAATGGGGTTCTTAGGGAATAGTGCAGGCACCGCTGCTTTTCGCAGTGCTGCGAATAACTCGCATCAGCCTCGCAGACCGTGGCCACTTGATCGCCTGGCTGCAAATTGCTGCCTACCGGTAGGGCCGGGCAAGCGGGTTCGAATTCCACGATTTCACCCGCGCTAGTGCGAAGTGAAACCACTGGCCGGTTGACCACTTTGCCAGCGAAGCTCACCTGAGCAGCGGCGGGTGAATAAAGGATTTGCCCAAGGCTGACCCGGTAGTCAACACCTCGATGCCCAGCCGAGTAGTCACTATTTGGTTGCAAATAGGGCCGAACCAAGAACACTGGGGCTGCGAGCGGGCTAGTCCAGGCTGGTTCTGCCGCATGGGCGGCTGACCCGCCCTGCTGCCAAAAGGCTAAGGCGAGGGTCATGCCGAGTCCGCCGGCAACTAGGCGCATTCGATGTATCTGTCTCATAGCCCAACCATGGTCGAGAATCGCGCTCGCGGGGGAGTCGTCTAGAAATCTGTGGATAACCGCACCCAAGGATTGGAATTGTGGACGCCTTCAAAACTGCCAGGAAACGGGCTGGATTTCTCTGGCGCAGGCCTGGAACCCGCTGTTATGCTTGCTTCTAGCGGCATCCGCTAAAGAATCCTCTTTCGAGACCTTTCTTTTGCTGTGCCGACTTCGCGTGTTGACCAACATTTGAGTTCTTCAGTCATCGAGAAATCGATGCGACTTCGATGCAACACCAGGTGCGCCAAACAACCGTTTGATCGCAATTAACTGAGGGGCATGTTCGCATGCCCAAAAGGAGAAACATGGCAGTCGTAACTGTCCGCCAGCTGCTCGACGCAGGTGTCCACTTCGGTCACCAGACTCGCCGCTGGAACCCAAAGATGCGTCGCTTCATTCTGACCGACCGCTCTGGTATCTACATCATCGACCTTCAGAAGTCGCTCACTCACATTGACAAGGCATATGACTTCGTCAAAGAGACCGTTGCACACGGTGGATCGATTCTTTTCGTAGGCACCAAGAAGCAAGCGCAAGAGGCAATCTCTTCAGAAGCGCTTCGCGTTGGCCAGCCTTACATCAACCAGCGTTGGTTGGGCGGATTGCTCACCAACTTCGGCACCATCCAGAAGCGTCTTGCACGTCTCAAGGAACTTGAGGTCATGGACTTCTCGGGTGCGACCAAGACTGGTCTTACCAAGAAGGAACTTCTTATTCTTCGTCGTGAAAAGGACAAGCTAGAGAAGGCACTAGGCGGTATCCGCAACATCACCAAGACTCCATCAGCGATCTGGGTTGTTGACACCAACAAGGAGCACCTAGCAATCACCGAGGC
>JBJTNB010000075.1:0-11017 GCA_046073845.1 Micrococcales bacterium | reverse complement strand
GTTTAACCCTGGTTCTTCAGGCGCGAGAAAGTCGTCGTTGAACCGCTGGGTTGACCCAATATCACCCATTTGTTCATCGTTCATAAATTCTTCGTGCATTTCCAAAACCTCAGTTGCCTAGCCTAGTGGAATTGAAGGGGTGCAATTTCACCACAGTAATTAGCTGTCGCAGGTAAACGAATCCAGCCCACCAATACAAAAACACACCCCATGATGCGAACGCCCAGGCCAGTGGAATGATGAAATATTCAATCGAAACCAACGCTCGGGCTATCAGCAGCAACGGAAGCGCGTAAAGCAACGCGAACGTTCCAGCCTTTCCGAGCCTATGAACCGGCAACGGACCGAAACCACGTTTAGCTAACAACGGATAAGTAATCGCCAACAGAAGGTCTCGAGAAATCAATACGGCTGCGAACCAAATCGGCACATAGCCGACCAAAACTAGGCCGATCAAAGCCGCCAAAATATAGAGCCGATCCGCAGCGGGGTCTAGCAACTGACCCAAGCGAGTCACTTGATTCAACCTGCGAGCAAGGTAGCCATCTAGGTAGTCTGTGACGCTGGCCACCGCCATAACCAAAACAGCGAGCCCATCAAAATGCCAAAGAATCAGCAAAAAGAAAACTGGAACGAGGAGCAGTCTTAGCGTGCTCAGCAAGTTTGGTAGCGTGCGCCACTCTTGCCACAAAGTCATAATGCTCCTTTCGTCGGGCTAACCGGATTTGAACCGGCGACCCCTTGTCCCCCAGACAAGTGCGCTACCAAGCTGCGCTATAGCCCGAAATCTAAATGCTACCTTTTGCGCTTCTCACGAATTCGCATCGAGATTTCAATCGGTGAACCTTCAAAGCCGTATGTCTCGCGCAGACGACGCTGAATGAAACGTCGGTATCCAGGATCTAAGAACCCAGTTGTGAATAGCACGAACTTTGGCGGGCGCGACGAGACCTGAGTTGCAAACAGGATTCTCGGCTGCTTGCCGCCGCGCACAGGGTGTGGGTTCTCCATGGTTAGCTCCTGAACGAAAGCGTTCAGTTTGCCGGTGGCAATGCGTGTATCCCATCCATCGAGTGAAACTTCGAGTGCTGGAACCAACTTCTCAAGGTGGCGGCCCGTCTTGGCAGAAATGTTTACACGTGGTGCCCAGCTAACGTGATCTAGGTCTTGTTCGATTTCACGTTCAAGGTACTTGCGGCGTTCATCGTCAAGCTCATCCCATTTGTTAAAAGCGAGTACTAACGCCCTGCCCGATTCGAGGGCCATGTCAACGATTCGAATATCAGCTTCACTGATGGTCTGAGTAACGTCAAAAAGAACCACTGCAACCTCTGCACGCTCAAGTGCAGCAGCTGTTCGAAGGCTCGCGTAAAAGTCTGCGCCTTCGGTCAAGTGAACTCGACGGCGAATTCCCGCGGTATCGACGAAGCGCCAGAACCGCCCACCTAGTTCTACCTGCTCATCGATTGGATCGCGAGTTGTTCCCGCGAGCTCGTTTACAACTGCTCTCTCTGAGCCAAGAGCCTTATTGAGCAATGAAGACTTACCAACGTTTGGGCGGCCAATTAGGGCGACTCGACGTGGGCCACCAAATTCCTGCTTGGCAACGGCCGACTCTTCAGGAAGCGCCGCCATTGCGGCGTCGAGAAGGTCTGCAACCCCTCGCCCGTGCACGGCGCTGACCGGCATGGGTTCGCCAAGACCGAGTGACCAGAGACCGGCTGCTTCTGGTTCGTGCTTTAAATCATCAATCTTGTTGGCAGCCAGAATTACCGGCTTGCCACTCTTGCGAAGCAAGGGTACGACTCGCTCGTCGCTTGACGTGGCGCCGACCATGGCATCTACCACGAACAAAACGGCATCGGCCATCTCGATCGCAATCTCTGCCTGGATGGCCACTGATTTATCGATTCCGCGAGCGTCTGGCTCCCAACCTCCGGTGTCGACCAGCGTGAATTTACGGCCATTCCATTCGGCCTTGTACGACACGCGGTCCCGGGTAACACCAGGCTTATCTTCGACCACGGCCTCTCGTCTACCCAAAATACGGTTCACCAACGCCGATTTACCCACGTTTGGGCGACCCACGATTGCTAGCACAGGCAGCGCTGGCAGATAGGCCGGCTCAGAGTCAAAACCGAGCTCAAGCGCCAATGCATCTAAGTCTTCTTGAGCGAGGTCATACTCTTCCAAGCCCTCGCGCAATGCAGCCATGCGAACGGCAGCTTCTTCATCGCTGACCGCGTTCAGCTTGTCGATAAATGCCGGATCGACATCCTGGTCAAACTCAAAGTCTTCAGGTTCGTGGTTCACAGGGTCTCCAGGTCTTTGCGGATTTGCAGTTCAAGGGCTTCGACCGTGTCATCGAAATCCAAGTTGGTCGAGTCAATGAGAGTAACGCCGTCGGCGGCCGTCATAAAGTCGACCACCTTCGAATCGGATCTGTCCCTCTGTGAAACCGACTTGGTGAGATCGTGCCCAGCGCCCTCGTCGAGCTGCTTCGCACGACGCTGGATGCGCACTTCTTCAGAGGCGGTTAGCAAAATACGCGAGTCAGCATTTGGGAAAACAACAGTGGTGATGTCTCGGCCCTCAACGATGATGCCAGGGGCGTGGCAGTCCGCAGCGATCTCTTGAGTGAGCTTCTTCATATATGAGCGAACATTTTGGTTTCCGGCCACTGTAGAAACAGACTCAGAAATAAGGTTTGTTCTAATAGCTTCAGTTACGTCAGATTCACCAACATGAACCCAAAAATCGTCGGCATCTGTTGAAACGTCATATCTAAACTTGGCTGCAAGGTCAGGAGAGTCAAGAGCCTCGGTGGAAAGTCCATTCAGCACTGCCCAAGCCAAAGCACGATAGGCGGCACCAGTGTCTAGGTAGGCAAAACCAAATTCTCGAGCCAGCTCCTTGGCGACGCTTGACTTGCCTGAACCAGCTGGGCCATCGATTGCAATGATGATTTGAGACATTAGGCCACCATTCGCCAGCCGCGAGCAGTGAGCTCATTGATCAGGTGAGTTTCAATTGTTGGCAAGACAAACAACTCAACGAGACCGATTTGGCTTGAAGGCGAATGTTCCAACTTAATCTCTTCAAGGTTGACGTTTGCCTCACCGACCTCGGTAAGCAAGCGGGCTAGCTCACCTGGCTTGTCATCAATCATGACGGTAACTGTGGCGTAGTGAGTGGCCTTAGCTCCATGCTTACCTGGCAATCTAGCAACCCCCTGATTCCCACGGTCGAGGGCGGAAGATATCGCAGAAAGAGAGCCTGGGGAGTTGATATTTTCAAGGGCAGAAATGAAGCCATCTAAATCCCGGGCAAGCCCCTTCAAGACTTGCAAAACACCTGAAGCGTTTGCCGAAAGAATCTGAATCCAAAGCTTTGGATCGCTTGAGGCGATTCGAATCGTGTCGCGAATACCCTGCCCAGCAAGTTGAACATCAGCCAACTCGGCATCAACTAGTTGTCCCGCAGTCAAGCTGGCGACTACCTGAGGAAGGTGTGACACCAAGGCAACTGCTCTGTCGTGTTCCGCAGCCGGGACCTGCAATGGCGAAGCGCCAAGTGCAAGTGCTAACTGCTCAACTCTTGAAACCGCCTCAGCAGATGAGCTCTGTGTCGGTGAAATTACCCAAGTGCGGCCAATGAATAAATCCGCACGTCCTGAGATAGCACCGCCGCGCTCTCGCCCAGCCATTGGGTGCGAACCAACATAGCGTTCCAGAGCAACACCGGAATTCTCAAGCGACGAAAGCACCGCTGACTTTACGCTCGCGACATCGGTCACGACGGCCAGTGGGTGCGCGGCAAGCTCGGCAGCCACTATGTCTGCTGTTATATCTGGTGGAACACAGACCACTATAAGCGCTGGTTGATCATCGGCTTGCGGGAGCCTTCCAGCGCCATAGTCAACCGCGAGCGATTGAGCTGCCGGCGATGCATCGCTGACAATTACATCGACGCCCTGTTTTGATAGGGCCAGGCCAATACTCGTTCCAAGCAGTCCCGCGCCTACGATGCGGACACTGCCTGTGATTCTCGAATTCACTGGGCAAGGTCCAATCGAAGGGCCGCGGCACCACGAAGGTAAACGTGTTGAATCTCATTGCGCGGAGTCGCCAGCTCTGCATTGATCATGACCCGGATCACGCGAGGCATAGCGGTTTTCACATCCATTTCGACAAAGCACATCAGCGGTACGTCGCCAAGCCCCAGTTCGCGAGCGGCAAGTGCAGGAAACTCGCTGGTAATGTCTGGCGTTGCCGTAAAGAGAATCGAAATCAAAGACTCGGTGTCGATGTTATTTACGTGAAGGATCTTTGAAATCAGCTCAGCGGTTGATTTCAGCAGGTGCTCGCGCTCGTCGCTGTCGAGCTGAATTGCTCCGCGAATTGCCCTAACGGCCATGGCTACCGCCCTCTAGTCTTGGTGATTTTTGGGCCTCGAGGCTTGACCTGGCGACCTTCGGCTGCTTTTAGAAGCGAACCGACCTCCATTTTACTGAGTTCACGCACTTTACCCATAGACAGCGGGCCCAGGTGAATCGGACCGAATTGCTTGCGAACGAGACCGAGCACCGGATGCCCAAGGTGATCAAACATTCGGCGGACGATTCGGTTCCTTCCCGAGTGCAAAACAATTTCAACTAGTGAATCGACTTGGCCAACCTGAATCAACTTGGCGCTGTCTGCCTTGATGAACCCGTCCTCTAGCTCGAAACCACTTAGGAGTTTGTGAATCAATGAAGCATCGACAGCACCCTCGATTTTGGCTACATAAGTCTTGGTCACTCCGAACTTCGGATGCGCCAGCTTGTGAGCCAGTTCTCCGTCATTGGTCATGATAATCAGGCCGCTAGTTTCGGCATCGAGCCGGCCAACGTTGAAGACTCTGTCGTAACCAACGACAAACTGGCTTAGATCCGGGCGACCATTTTCGTCAGCCATCGAGCTGACCACTCCAACGGGCTTGTTTAGTAACAAGTAGACACGAGAGACATCCAGCTGAATTGGGGTTCCGCTTACGCTGACCCGATCCACATCCGGGTTGATTCGCGTACCAAGCTCTGTGACGCGCTTACCGTTGACCACAACTTTGCCGTCAACTATCAACTGTTCGCAAACGCGACGCGATGCGACACCCGCCGCTGCTAAAACTTTTTGAAGGCGTACGCCTTCTTCTGCCTCACTCGCCATCGAAGTTACTGCTGTTGTCTGGAAGGTACGGGCTAATCAGTGGCAACTCTTCAAGCGAGTTAATTCCGAGCAATTCGAGAAGCAAGTCGGTGGTGCCGTAATTGATAGCACCAGTTTCTGAGTCGGTGTAGAGCTCGGTGATAAGCCCGCGACTGTGCAACGTTTTGACTACCGAGTCAACGTTTACCGCACGGATCGAGGCTATCTGACCTCGAGCGATGGGCTGACGATAGGCAATCACGGCAAGTGTTTCTAGAGCTGCCTGTGAAAGTTTGGTCGGATTCTCGTTCGCCATAAAAAGGCGCACGGCCCAGTCGTAGTCGTGCCGAACGTAAAAGCGCCAACCGCCTGCAACTTCACGAAGCTCAAAACCTCGAGCTGCTCCCCCGTTTTCGCCGTTGTAATCCTTGCGCAGACTTTCAACAGCTTCACGAATTTCGCCGACTGGGCGTTCTAGCGCTGCCGCCAGAGCAACCACAGAGACCGGCGAATCGGTGACCATCAAAACCGCTTCGACGGCTCCGCGCAGGTCATCCTCGCCCATCGGCACAACCGAATCGACAAGCTCGTCAGAAACCGCGGACGTGAGTTCTTCAATCACACCTTCGGGGATTAGCCCGTCGGTCAATTCAATTTCATCAGGATTCATAGTCAGCTCCTAGTTCTGCCAATTCCTCGTCGTCGAACTTGCCGCCGACCCAGTTGATGTGAAGATCTCCAAGCGGAGAATCTTGTTCGAAGTTGATGGCCGAATACCTGTAAAGCTCAAGCACGGCAAGGAAGCGCGCGACCACGACGGCTCTCTCCTTTACCGCAGCGATGATCTCTCTGAATGTCAAGCGTCCGCTAGAACGGAGCATTCCGATAATCTCGGCGGCTTGCTCGCGAATGCTCACTCGTGGCGCGTGCAAGTGAGTCATGCCAACCCCCGGGATGAGCTTCGGCGTGAGCACTTCTTCTGCAAGCTTCGAGAAATCTGCTAGCTGCATGGTCCAAATCAGTTCCGAGCGCTGTTCTTTGAAACGTTCTTCAACTCGAACATCGCGAGCAACTCGCCCCGCCTCGAGTTCAAATCGAGAAGCGAACCAAGCTGACACGTCTTTAAACGCTCGATATTGGAGCAGCTTGGCGAACAGCAAGTCTCGCGCTTCCAGCAGAGCGACATCTTCTGGGTCTACCAATTCGCCCTTAGGCAGCAACCCGGCGACTTTCAAGTCGAGAAGCGTGGCAGCAACAACCAAGAACTCGCTCGCCTGGTCTAGCTCATCGGGGCCATCGAGCGTTGCAATGTAGGAAATAAATTCGCTGGTTACTTTACTCAGCGACACTTCTGTTATGTCTAATTCATGCTTGTTAATCAGCGTAAGCAACAGGTCGAAGGGACCATCAAAATTACCGAGGCTGAGCGAAAATCCAGAGTTTTTCGCCTCAGACATCGAATCTTCTTTATGGGGCGCAGCCACGAGCAATCAATTCTCGAGCAACCGAACGGTAAGACTCGGCAGCCTCAGAATTCGGCTCGTACTCTGTGATCGGTTTTTGAGCGGCGGTTGCGTACTTCAATTTCACCGTGCGATTGACCTGCGACTTGAACACCTTGTCGCCAAAGTGTTCATAAAGACTACTGAGCACCTCACGTGAGTGGCTGGTGCGCTCGTGCATAGTGATGATGATTCCGTCTTCACTCAGTGCCGGATTCAAACGGTCGCGCACCTTGTAAACGAGGTTTGCGAGCAATAGCGCAACACCGCGAAGGGCGAAGTAGTCAGTTGCCATAGGAATAAGCACACCGTGAGCGGCAGTCAAGGCATTGACTGTCAAAATCCCCAAGGATGGCTGACAATCGATGATGATGACGTCGTAGTCCTCTGATACTTTTCGAAGCACGTTTGCCAGGATGTGTTCACGTGCAACCTCAGTGACTAATTCAATTTCGGCCGCCGAGAGATCGATGTTGGCTGGCATAAGGTCTAGATTCTTGACATCGGTGTGAACGATGATATCTTTTGGTTCCACCTTGTCGCAAGGCCTCGTAGATCGTTTCAATGTCGCCAGGTCGGGCATCCACGCCAAAGTGGGCTGTCATTGCACCTTGCGGGTCAAGGTCGACCACCAAAACCTTGCGGCCATATCCCGCGAGCGCCGCGGCCACATTCACTGAGGTTGTGGTTTTCCCAACTCCGCCTTTTTGATTGGCCATCGCGATGATGCGGGCAGGGCCGTGGCTAGTGAGCTTTTTCGGGGTCGGAAAACGCGTGTCGACGCTGACTTTGCTTGCCACTTGGTTCCTCCCGGATTTAAGTTACTCCTAGCCTACCGAGCATTTAAGGCCTCGATTTAGCGTCGGTTAGCCCTCGGATGGGCTGTCTGATAGACCTCACGAAGGCGATCCACGGTCACAAGCGTGTAAATCTGAGTGGTGGCAACTGATGAGTGACCGAGCAACTCTTGAACGACTCTGACATCAGCCCCACCCTCCAACAAATGGGTGGCAAAAGAGTGCCTCAGCGTGTGTGGCGATACATGGGCGGCCAAACCAGCGGTTTCGGCAGCCTGCGCAATTACCTGCCATGCTGTTTGGCGGCTCAGTCGCCCACCACGCTGGTTTAGAAAGACTGCCGAATTACCCTTACTTGCGGTTGCAAGGTTCGGGCGTACCCTCACTAGGTAAGCCTCGAGAGCAACTGCGGCGTACCTACCTACCGGAACTACACGTTCTTTGGACCCTTTACCGAACAAACGGATGAGCGTTGGGTCGACGAGGTCGTCTAGATCTAGGTTGATCACCTCAGAGACGCGTGCCCCAGTCGCGTAAAGCAACTCGAGTAAGGCTCGGTCTCGAAGCCGAATAGTCTCGCCTTCCAACCCGTCATTAGCATCCGGACCTGCTGCCGCCAATAGCCTGTCGACTTCTTCGACCGTTATCGCCTTCGGCAACCTGCGCGCAGCCTTGGGAGGCCTAACCTCTGAAGCAACATCTCTCGCCAATGTGCCCTCAAGAAGGTGAAAACGGTGAAGTCCTCGAACTGCGGCCAGATGCCTGGCTACGCTGGTCGCGGCCATTCCGTTCTTTGCACCGAGCCCCTGGGCATAATCGGAAATCTGCTGTTCGGTTATTTCTTCGAGATTCACGACCCCATCGGCCATCATTTTGCCCTGAAAATCACCCAAATCGCGTCGATAGGCAGCAATAGTGTTTTTTGCTGATCCTCGTTCGATAGTTAGGTGGCGAAGATATTCATCGATGGCGCGGGCCAGCTGCACGGTTACCTCCTCGTCAGAGCCAGCGCCATAGCGCCTACCACGAGACTCGGGCTCTTGAGGCGGCCAGCAAGGATGTCGGCAACGACGTCATCAAATTCAAACCATTCGATCTCGATTTCACGTTCTTCGCCATCTTGCATTTCGCGAGGCACCGCGGTCAATTGTGTCGCGTGGAAAACGCGAATTAGCTCGCTGTTACCGCCAGGTGTCGTGTAAAAATCCAACAATGGTTCCAAACGGCCAGCGTGGTATCCAGTTTCTTCAGCTAGCTCTCGATTGGCAGCACTGGCAGGTGCTTCACCTTCGACATCGGTCAAACCAGCCGGGATTTCCCAGAGCTTGGCACGAACCGGGTGACGATACTGCCTAATTAACAGGATGCGCCCCAAGTCATCGGTTGCCACTACGGCAACCGCACCAGGATGCGCGACGAACTCGCGGGTGAGCCGCTGATCGCCAAAATCAAAACTCTCTGAAACTACATCCCAGATTTTGCCTTGAAAAACCTTTCGGCTCTCAGTGTTCGTGACAAGGTAACCCTCGTCTTTAGGCATCTTTAGCCTCGAACAACTTGGCCTGGGCCTGTCGATCGAGAGCCGCCTGAACCAAGCCCTTGAACAGCGGGTGAGCCTTGGTTGGGCGAGATAGGAATTCTGGGTGAGCTTGGGTGGCGACGTAATACGGGTGCACATCGCGAGGGAGCTCTACGTACTCAACCAAGTGACCGTCAGGAGAAGTTCCTGAGAAAAACAATCCGGCACCTGAGATCTGGTCGCGGTACTTATTATTGACTTCGTAACGGTGGCGGTGACGTTCAAATGAAGTATCCGCGCCGTATACCTCGGCAACGATCGAACCAGCCGCGAGCTTTGCCTCGTACATACCAAGGCGCATTGTGCCGCCCATGTCGCCAGATGCCAAGATGTCTACCTGCTCAGCCATAGTGGCGATCACTGGATAAGTTGCTTCTGGTTCAAATTCGGTCGAAGATGCACCTGGCAACCCAGCGACATTCCTCGAGTATTCAATCACCATGCACTGCAGCCCGAGACATAGACCGAGCGTAGGAATTTTGTGCTCACGCGCGTATTTCAATGCACCGAGTTTGCCTTCAATTCCGCGAACTCCAAATCCGCCGGGAATACAAATTGCATCGACATCAGAAAGTTGCGCGTCTGCCCCACCTTCGGTTTCACAGAGGTCCGAAGCTACCCACTTGATGTGCACTTTTGTTTGATGAGCGAAACCCCCGGCTCGCAAGGCCTCGGTTACAGAAAGATATGCATCTGGAAGATCGATGTACTTACCTACAAGGGCAATTTTCACATCGTGCTTCGGTTCGTGAACGGCTTGAAGAACTGGGTTCCAGCGCGACCAATCGACTTCACCAGCCTCAAGGCCCAACTTGTTGATGATGTAACTATCGAGCCCTTCGTTGTTCAAGACTCGTGGGATGTCATAAATGCTCGAAGCATCAGCTGCATTCACCACGGCCTGTACATCAATGTCACACATCAGTGCAATCTTGTTCTTGATCGAAGCCGGAAGCTCCCGATCAGAACGGCAAACCACTGCGTCAGGCTGAATACCAATCGACCGCAAAGTTGCAACAGAGTGCTGCGTCGGTTTAGTTTTGAGCTCTCCCGACGGGCCTAAGTACGGAACCAAGGAAACGTGCACATAGAAGACGTTGTCACGGCCGACTTCGTGACGAACCTGACGTGCCGCCTCCAAGAATGGTTGAGACTCGATGTCGCCGACAGTACCGCCGATTTCAGTAATAATCACATCGGGTGCTGGCGATTCATGCGCCTGCAAACGCATACGGCGCTTGATTTCATCTGTGATGTGCGGGATGACCTGCACTGTCTCACCAAGGTATTCGCCGCGTCGCTCACGCTGAATAACAGTCGAATAAATCTGCCCGGTGGTTACGTTTGCTGATTGTGAAAGATTGATATCGAGAAAGCGCTCATAGTGACCGATGTCGAGGTCGGTTTCCGCACCATCATTGGTGACGAAGACCTCGCCGTGTTGAAAAGGATTCATCGTTCCGGGGTCAACATTTAGATACGGGTCTAGCTTTTGCATGACCACACTGAGGCCACGTGCTCGAAGAAGATTCCCAAGACTCGAAGCGGTAAGGCCCTTACCAAGCGAGGATGCGACACCTCCCGTGACAAAGATATGTCTGGTTTTTGAGGTATCCATTGCTGCTGCCATGGAACTTCAGTTTACTATCGTTCGCGGCCGCTCTTGGCCAATGAAAGCAGTTCGGCAGCGTGCAAATTGCCCGATTCTGAGTCACTAAGGCCAGAGAGCATACGGGCCAGCTCAGCCGTGCGCTCGTCTCCAACCAGCACCGAAACATCCGATTCGGTAACACTCGAATCTGCCGATTTTCTGACGGTCAAGTGATGATCAGCAAAAGCCGCCACTTGGGCCAGGTGAGTGACGACAATCACTTGCGCTCGCAAGGCAAGCTGAGCCAAACGCTTGCCCACCTCAATTGCCGTAGCACCTCCAACGCCAGCATCAACTTCATCAAA
>JBJTNB010000074.1:0-2817 GCA_046073845.1 Micrococcales bacterium | reverse complement strand
GTTCGATCCGCTGGTTTGGTTTCGTGACCGCGCCGAGCGCCTTTGGGACTTCAACTACCGCATCGAAATTTACACCCCAGAGCCAAAGCGCATTTATGGCTACTACACCTTGCCGTTGTTGTGGCGCGGGCAAATCGTTGGCCGCATTGACCTGAAGAACGATCGCCAAACGCAGACTTTGCTGGTACAGAGCGCTTGGCACGAAGAAGGCTTTGAAAAGAACGCGGATGCGATTGCCAAAGACCTCGCCAAGCATCTGCGCGAAGTCGCTAAGTGGCAGAACTGCAAGACCATCGAGGTAAAGAAAAAGGGCAACCTTTCGGCTGCCCTCTTAACTCAAGTTCGTTAGTGCTCGAGCAATCGGGCACCGAAAACGAAAACGCCCACCAGCGCCCTTAGAGCATATCTAGAAGGTCGAGCTCATCTTCTTAAGGCGCGCGATTCGATCAGGAATTGGTGGGTGCGTTGAGAACGCACGTTCGATCAATCCTGGTTTCACCGGGTCAGCGATATACATATGCGCCATCGACTTCGATGCTCGACGAAGTGGTCGGCCATACTGCCCTAGCTTCGCCAAAGCACTTTCAAGCCCTTCAGGGAATCTTGTAATTTCGGCGCTGGTTGCATCGGCAAGGTATTCGCGTTGACGCGAGACCGCTGCGGTAACCAGTGGGCCGATTAGCCATGCAATGATTGAACCAGCCACACCGACAAGCACAAGCACCAGTTGTAGGCCCTGGGCATCTGAATTGCGGTTGCGATCGCTACCCATGTTCGACCAAAAAGCCATGCGAATGGCGAAGTCGGCAAGTAAACCCACGGCACTGACCAGCCCAAAAACGATGGTCGAAACACGGATGTCGTAGTTCTTCACGTGACCCATCTCGTGGGCCATAACGCCCTCGAGTTCTTTGTCGTCCATGATGGCTAGCAAACCAGAGGTTGCCGCCACGATGGCGTGCTGCGGGTCGCGGCCCGTTGCGAAGGCGTTCGGGGCCTCATCGGCGATGATGTACACCTTTGGCATAGGCATGCCCTGGGCGATTGCCAAGTTTTCGACCATGCGCCAGAGACGAGGGTTGTCACTTTTTTGAATCTGCTGAGCACCGCTTGCAGCAACGGCAAAGTTGCCCGCGAAGAAGTACTGAATCAGTGTGTAAAAGAGAATGAAGCCGACGATGAGCAAGGCACTCGAGCCGTTACCAGAGGCCTGGCCCCACCAAATGCTCAAGCCACTTAGCAGCGCAACGAACAACCCAATGATGATGAAGATGTTGCGCTTGTTGGCGGCAATCGCCGAGTACATCTAGAACTTCACCTGCGGGGCATCCTTGATGGCGGCGGCGTCTTCAACCTCGAAGAATTCGCGCTCTTTGAAACCGAGGCTACGTACGAACAAAGTCGCCGGAAACTGCTTGATCTTGATGTTTAGTTCGCGAACGCCACCGTTGTAGAAACGGCGAGCTGCCATGATCTTGTCTTCGGTGTCGCTGAGTTCGCTCTGAAGGTTCAAGAAGCCGTCGTTGGCTTGCAACTGAGGGTATGCCTCGGCAACCGCGAACAAAGTCTTAAGAGTGCCCTGCAGTTCACCCTCGGCCTTTGCAGCCTTAGCCGGCGACTTTAGGTTTTCAGGGTTGATCGATGCTGCTCGAGCGGCTGCGACGTTTTCGAAAACGCCCTTCTCGTGCTTTGCGTAACCCTTGACGGTCTCAACCAAGTTAGGAATTAGGTCGGCACGACGCTTGAGCTGAACAGTGATGTCGCTCCAGGCTTCGTCGACTCGAACGTTTAGACGGACCAAGCCGTTGTAGGTGGCCCAGAAATAGAGGCCGACAACCACGATAAGGGCGATCCAGAGATACGAAGTATTGATGTTCATGGCTTCAGCCTACGCCCGTGCTCAGACAAGCAACCCCTTGGCAGGCTTTTCACAGAACGCCCTCGGCGAACAAGGATGCGCGATTTCGTGGTGCCCCTCGTCGGACTCGAACCGACACTGAAACGATTTTAAGTCGTCTTCCTCTGCCATTGGGATAGAGGGGCTCGCCACCGAAGTGGCTCGACTAGTTAAGCAGAAAGGCGCCAGATCTTTGACCCGACGCCTTTCTAAGAAACTAGTTACTTCTTAGGCGTGGCCTTCTTAGGTAACGCCTTTGCCGCTGGCTTTGCAGCAGCCTTTGGTGCAGCCTTCTTCGCAGCAGGTGCCTTCTTGGCAGCCGTAGGCTTTGCAGCCTTCGCAGGCGCTGCAGCAGCCGGACGCGACGCGTAAGTCTCAAACGCAACGCGAGGCGACTTCACAGCCATGGTCGAAACGATGTCGCGCTTGACGATCCAGTTCCATGCCCAGCCGGTGAATACGCGAAGCTTGCGCTCCCACATCGGGATTGCGAGGCCGTGGTAGCCGCGGTGCATGATCCAGGCGAAGAAGCCCTTCACGGCCAGCTTCTTCCACTGGTAGACACCAACGCCGATGCCGAGACCGGCAACCGCACCCATGTTCTTGTGGAAGTAGTCCTTGGCAACTCCGCCACGGATGACCGAAGTCACGTTCTTTGCCAATAGTCGACCCTGGCGAACAGCGTGCTGTGCGTTAGGAACGCAGAAGCCACCAACGCCTCCACCCGAAAGGTCAGGCACCGCCGAAACGTCGCCGGCGGTCCATGCGCCTTCAACGACCTTGTCGCCGTTGATCACGCGAAGCGATGGGTGCGCAGTGATGCGACCACGGTCGTCGAGTGGCAAGTCGGTTGCGCGAACAACCGGGTTCGCCATAACGCCTGCGGTCCAAACGATGCAGTCTGATGCGAACTTCTCGCC
>JBJTNB010000073.1:0-21980 GCA_046073845.1 Micrococcales bacterium | reverse complement strand
ATTCTCCGTTCGGCCCTTGGGCTAGGTTTGCCGCGCTAGGGTAAGCTCGGGCCCACAAAATTTGATTGGCTTTATCCACCTGTATTACGAGGCTTTCATACCCGTTATTCGAAGCCGTAAAACTTTTCCCGTATGCCGTCATTGTTTTATAGAAATACACCGACGTTGTCACGTTTCCAGCATCATCTGTGACCGATTGGCGAACTTGTGTCATTCCACCACCGAAGGAGCTTACGGACTTCACAACTGCTGAATCAGCCGCAATTGCATGGCTGGGCGACGCAAGTAGCAGGAGTGCTGCAACTAGAAAAGAAAGTTTTTTCATAAATTCCCCCGGTACTTTGAAAGTCAAAACGTTTTTTATTTTATGCTCGCCCACCAGGCAAGCAAGCGTTGTTTCGCGACTTCTGGGCCTAGTGGGCCTTCTTCGAGACGCAATTCCATCAGCCAGTCGTAAGCCTCGCCGACCTCGCGCGACGGCCTCAAATCCAGGATGGCCATGATCTCTTCACCGTTCAGATCTGGCCGAATCGCGCCGAGTTCTTCTTGCTCGGCGATGGCCTTGATGCGAATCTCGAGATCGTCGTAGGCGTGGGCGAGGCGGTCAGCCTTCTTCTTGTTGCGGGTGGTCACATCGGCGCGGGTCAAGGCGTGTAGCCGGTCGAGCTGCTCGCCGGCGTCGCGCACGTAACGACGCACGGCCGAGTCGGTCCAGGCATCGTTTTGGCCATAGCCAAAGAAGCGCAAGTGCTCAGAAATCAGCAGGCGAACGGCCTTAATGGTGTCGTTGTCGAAGTGTAGGGCGCGCATTCGGTCGCGGGTCAGATTCGCGCCAACCTTGTCGTGGGCGAAGAAGGTGACCGTGCTGCCCTCCATCCGGCGGGTTTTCGGCTTGCCAACATCGTGCATTAGGGCGGCAAAGCGCAACACGAAATCGTTTTCGAGCCGGTAGTCACGCCCGTAGTCGATCGCCTGTTCAAGCACCTTTAGCGAGTGCTCGTAGACGTCTTTATGGTGAGCGTGCTCGTCGATTTCGAGCTTCAGTGCCGGAATCTCAGGCAAAACCAGGGCGGCAATGCCCGAATCGACAAGCGCCTCGATGCCAAGTCGCGGGTTGGCGCCCATCAGCAGTTTGACCAATTCATCACGGATGCGTTCTGCCGAGATGATCTCGATTCGGCCAGCCATGGCAACCATCGCGTCGAAGGTCTGTTGCTCGATCTCGAACCCCAGTTGCGAGGTGAAACGGGCGCCACGCATCATGCGAAGTGGGTCGTCGCTGAACGAATCTTCTGGTTTGCCAGGGGTGCGAAGCACGCCATCGAGCAGGTCTTTTAGCCCGTCGAACGGGTCGACAAACACCTTTTCAGGCAGGCGCAGGGCCATCGAGTTCACCGTGAAGTCGCGGCGGCGCAGGTCTTCGGTCAAATCGGTGCCGAATCTCACCTCGGGCTTGCGGCTGTCGACCTCGTATTTATCTGCTCTATAAGTAGTGATTTCGATCTGGTCGTCGCCGACTCGCGCCCCGATGGTGCCAAACTCACGGCCGATGTCCCAGTGGGCGTTCACCATCGGCTTGATGATCGCGAGAATCTCATCCGGGGTGGCCGTGGTAGTGAAATCCAGGTCTGGTGACAGGCGCCCCAGAAATGCGTCGCGAACCGGCCCGCCAACCAGAGCCAATTCATGGCCGGCATCCTTGAATCGTTGACCGAGTTGAGCAAACAGAGGCGAATCGGTCAATTTGTTCAGATTCGCCAGAGCCTCGGCCACTGTCTGCATGGCTCAATCGTGCCACAGGCCCGCACGGATGCCCGTCCTAAACTTGGCTCTATGACTCAGGGCGGCCGCGGCAAGAACAAACCACGCGTTGCCGAAACCTCTGCCGGCGGATTCGTAATCAGCTCTGAAGACCCGAACCTCGTTGCCCTAATTGGCCGATACAGCCGTGGCGGCCGGCTCGAGTGGTGCATTCCGAAGGGGCACCCTGAAGGTGATGAAACCATCGAGATTGCCGCGGTGCGCGAAGTTTTCGAAGAGACCGGACTGGTCGCCGAAATTATCGAATCGCTCGGATTCATCAGTTACGAATTTTCTGTGCCTGATCGAATCATCGAAAAAACCGTTCACCATTTTGTTTTGCGTCAGACAGCTGGCGATCTGACTTTAGAAAACGACCCGGATCAAGAAGCTGATGAGGTTCGCTGGGTCGCAATTGACGAACTTGAAAATCAACTCACGCACAACAACGAAAAGAAGCTGGCACGCAAGCTAATCGAGAGTTTGGCGCGATGAAAAAACTCGCAACACTCGCGCTCGCATTTGCGCTTTCGATTTCTGGATCGTTCGCCGCAATCGCAATTTCACCCGCTGATATTCCAACCGTGCGTATCGTTCCCGGCAGCGACATCAACTTGCTGTCTTCTTCATCTGCGATTCCAATTCGAATTCAAAATGACTTCGATGTAGATGTGCGCGTGCAGGTGCACGCAATCGCCAACAATGCGCGCATCTCTGTTCCGGTTGCGCTCGAAGTAATTGTGCCGGCCGAAACTGCCATCACCGCCAAGTTGCCGGTTCGTGCAACCGGTGTTGGCCAGGTCGACCTATTAGTTTGGCTCGAAACGTTTTCTGGTTTGAACTTGAACAGCAAGGCGACTTTGCACATCAACGTCAACCCAGATGCAGAGAACGCCATTCTCATCGGGTTCACAGTTAGCATCGCGACTCTTCTTACGTTCGGTGTAATTCGCACCTTGCGTAAGAGAAAGAAAATCGCCGAATGAGCATCCTGAAGTCTTCACTTTTGATGGCCTCTGGCACTGTGATTTCTCGATTGCTCGGCTTCGCCCGTTCGGTCTTGTTGGCAGTGGCCATCGGCGTAACCACCAACGCAGCAGACGCCTTCGGGGTCGCGAACCAGTTGCCCAACAACGTCTACGTGATCATTGTGGGCGGTGTTCTTCAAGCTGTGCTAGTGCCACAGATCGTCAAGGCCCGTTCACACGAAGACGGCGGCAAGGGCTACATCGACCGCCTGCTCACCTTCTTACTCAGCGTTTTTCTGATCACGACTATCGTCGCGACCATCGTCGCACCGGTCTTGGTTCGTCTTTACACCAGTGGTTGGAATCCCGACCAACTCGCGCTAGCGACAGCCTTCGCCTACTGGTGTCTGCCACAACTATTTTTCTACGGGCTCTACTCGGTGCTCGGTGAAGTGCTCAATGCAAGAAGCGCATTCGGCCCGTACACCTGGGCGCCGGTGCTCAACAACATCGTGGCACTTGCGGGTCTCATCGCTTACATCGTGATGTTCGGTGCAGACCCAACCGACAAACAGGGAATCGAAAATTGGACCGAGTCACAAATCGCCTGGCTGTCAGGCAGCGCAACAGTTGGCGTGGCAGCGCAGGCCTTGATTTTGCTGTTCGCCTGGAAGCGAATTGGTTTAACTCTTAACCTCAATTTCAAGTGGCGCGGATTCGGATTGGCACCAGCACTCAAGGCTGCATCCTGGACTCTGGCAATGGTCATCGTCACGCAAATCGGTGGGTTGGTTCAGACCATCGTTGCATCGGGTGCGACTAGCGATCGTTCCGGCAGCGTTGCGATTGCCTCGGTCGCCGCGGCGTCAATCGGATGGTTGATTTTCATGTTGCCGCACAGTGTTGCCACCGTATCAATTGCGACTGCATATTTCACCAAGATGTCTGCGCACGTGCACGAAGGTCGCATCGATTTACTTAAGCATGACCTGGCCGCTGGCCTCAGAACTATCGCACTGATTTCTTCGATCGCATCGGCGACTTTGGTTGTTTTGGCGTATCCGGTTGCGCGAGTTTTTGTTGGTGAATACGACGGCACCGCAGCACTCGGCAATGTGCTGATTGCGTTGATGATCGGATTACTTCCGTTCAGTTTCGTGTTCATGATGCAGCGCGCTTTCTATGCGCTAGAAGACACGCGTCGCCCGTTCCTCTTTACGTGCATTCAGATTGGCCTACACATCTGTGGCTCAATCACAATTGCCTTCACCGTGCCACACGCCTTCATCGTGGTTGCACTGTCTGCTTTGACCTCACTCACCGTGACCGTTCAGGCCGTGGTTGCCTACGGCATGCTGCGCCGCCAAGTTGGTTCGCTGTTCCGCGAGCATATTCTGGCTAGCATGGCCCGCTTCGTAATTGCGGCCGTCGGGGCCGGGGTAATCGGTTGGCTCACTCTTCAGCTACTTGGTGGTGTTTCACAGGGGGCCTTCGCGGTGGCCTCAATCATGACCAGCGTGCTGGCCGATGCCGTGGTTGGCGTTGTTATGGTCACGGTTTACCTGATTCTCTTGCGTCTGTTGGGTGCAAAAGAGGTCAATTCTGCGATTCAGGCCGCCAAGGGAATACTGCGCAAATAAAATTTGATTCATATGTGGGCTATTTGCCCTTCTAGGAGTCACCTTGCGTAACGTCATCATCATCGGTTCTGGCCCTGCAGGCTGGACCGCCGCCATCTACACGGCCCGTGCCGGCCTGAAGCCGCTCGTGATCGCATCGTCGATCGAGCCTGGCGGCGAGCTTATGAAGACCACCGAGGTCGAGAACTTCCCTGGTTTCCCTGACGGGCTAATGGGTCCAGACCTCATGATGAACATGCAGGCCCAGGCCGAGCGTTTCGGCACCGAGGTACTGCTCGAAGATGTGGTCGAGGTCGACCTCAAGGGCGAAGTCAAGATTGTCAAAACTGGATCGGGTGAGACCTTCGAGGCTCGTGCAGTAATCGTTTCGACCGGCGCCGCTTACCGTGAGCTCGGCCTAGACCGCGAGCGCGAACTCAGCGGCCACGGTGTTTCTTGGTGTGCAACCTGCGACGGATTCTTCTTCCGAGAGAAGGCGATCGCAGTTGTCGGCGGTGGCGACTCTGCCATGGAAGAGGCCATGTTCCTCACCAAGTTCGCCACCAAGGTCTACTTGATTCACCGCCGCGACTCGTTCAAGGCATCAAAGACCATGCAAGAACGCGTCATGGCGAACGAAAAGATCGAAGTGATTTACAACAGCGAAGTTCTCGAACTTCACGGTGCCCCAAACCTCTCATCGGTCACCCTGCGTAACACCGTAGACGGAACCTCCAGCCCGCTTGCCGTTGAAGGTCTCTTCATCGCAATCGGCAGCGACCCTCGCGTTTCACTGGTCGAGAATCAACTTGAGCTCACCGCCGAAAAGTTCATCAAGGTTGATGGTCGTTCTTCGCGCACCAGCATCCCTGGTGTATTTGCCGCGGGCGATGTGATCGATTCGACCTACCGCCAAGCAATCACAGCAGCCGGCTCAGGATGCGTGGCTGCACTCGACGCCGAGTCGTACCTCGACTCACACTAAGGAGCAACATGTCAAAGTCAGTAACCACCGCAACCTTCGAGGCTGAAGTTCTCAAGAGCGAGAAGCCCGTGCTCGTCGATTTTTGGGCAGAGTGGTGTGGCCCTTGCCGTATGGTTTCACCAATCGTCGACCAGATTGGCGAAGAGCACTCAGACAAGATTGTCGTTGTGAAAGTCAACGTCGATGAAGAGAGCGACCTCGCGGTTAAGTACGGCATTACCGGCATCCCCGCATTCAAGTTGTTTCACAACGGCGAAGTTGTAAAAGAAATGGTTGGGGCAAAACCGAAGCTTGCGCTTGAGAGCGACTTGGCCGACTGGCTAAAGTAGGTAAATGTCTGAAGCTCGCCCACCGCAAAGTACCAACTTTGACTCTTGGCTAGATTCTTATGCCGAGCGAGCTCACACCCTTTCAGTTTCTGAGGTACGTGCACTTTTTGCTGTCGTCTCTCGCCCAGAAGTAGTCTCGCTCGCAGGCGGCATGCCTTATGTGGCGGCCCTTCCAAAAGATCTGATTGCCAAGGCTTACGACTCGATGATGAGCCGCAAAGGCAACCTCGCAATTCAATACGGCGGCGGCCAGGGCGATGCGGAGCTTCGCGAACAGCTTCGCGATGTCATGGCCCTCGAAGGAATTCACGCCTCACCAGACGACATCGTCGTAACCACCGGTTCGCAGCACGCTCTCGACTTGGTCGCAGGCTTGTTCCTCGATGAGTGCGACGTGGTTTTGGCAGAGGGTCCGAGCTACGTTGGCGCTATAGGAATCTTCCGTCACTACCAAGCACACATCGAACACGTCTATACCGACAACGAAGGCATCTCGCCAGAGGCCCTGCAAGAAGCCATCGACAACATGAAGGCACAGGGTCGACGCATCAAGTTCCTTTACTTGGTTCCGAACTTCGCAAACCCATCGGGTGTGACTTTGGCCGCCAAGCGTCGCCCTGAGATCATCGCCATCTGTCAGCGAGAGCACATCCTGGTTCTCGAAGACAACCCTTACGGTTTGCTCTACTTCGACAAGCCAGTTCCCGATGCGCTACGCAGCCTCGACGACAACGTGATCTACCTCGGGTCGTTCTCGAAGATTTTGGCACCGGGCTTCCGTGTTGGATATGTTCTTGCCCCGCCTGCACTTCGAGAAAAAATCGTTTTGGCTCAAGAGTCTGCACTGCTTTGCCCATCATCGTTCTCGCAAATGCTGATTAGCGAATACCTTCGCATCGCAGACTGGCGCGCACAGGTCGACACCTTCCGCGATGTTTATCGTGAACGCCGCGACGCGGCTCTTGGTGCCATGAAGGAATACTTGCCGAATCTTGAAACCACTCACCCAGATGGTGGTTTCTATCTTTGGGTTAATCTGCCTGAAGGCGTCGACTCGAAGGCGATGTTGCCTTTGGCGGTTAACGAACTTGTGGCTTACACCCCTGGCACAGCGTTCTACGGCGATGGCACTGGTCACAGCCAGCTTCGTATTTGCTACAGCTTCCCGACCCCTGAAAATCTGAACCTCGGCATCAAGCGTTTGGCAACTGTGATCAATCGCCAGACCGAACTACTCGAAACTTTCGGCAAGAAAGGCAAGTAATGATTACCAAGGGCAAGTCGAAGAAGAACCTGAAAATCGTTGTGCTAGCCGGTGGCCTGTCACACGAGCGCGACATCTCACTCAAATCTGGTCGTCGCGTTGCCGACGCCCTACTTGAAGTGGGCTCTGACGTAGTAATTCGCGAGCCAGACGACAAACTGCTCTCAAACATCAAGAAAGACAAGCCCGATGTGATCTGGCCTTGCCTCCACGGTGCAAGCGGCGAGGATGGCGCTCTTCGCGACATCCTGGCGCTTACCGGCGTGCCATTCGTGGGTGCCTCGGCAAACGGGGCCCGCCTAGCCTGGGACAAATCTGTGGCCAAGACTCTAATCTCGCTTGCCGGCATTCAGACTCCGGCCTCGGTGACCCTTCCGAAAGACACTTTCCGCGAATTAGACGCAGATGGCGTGCTCAAGGCGGTCACTCAGACCCTCAGCTTTCCGTTGGTTGTGAAACCAGCCCGCAGCGGTAGTGCCCACGGAGTGACGGTTGTGAAGAAGGCCGACGAACTCTCGCGAGCAATGGTTGACGCCTATGTTTACTGCGATGTGGCCATCATCGAGAAGTTCGTTGAAGGTACCGAACTCGCTGTTTCGGTCGTCGATCTGGGCCAAGGCCCAATTGCTCTTCCAGCCGTTGAAATTGAACCTGTCAGCGGAAAGTTTGGTTACCAAGAGCGCTACACCGCTGGCGAAACCAACTATTTCGTTCCGGCGCGAGTAACCAAAGCCGTGACTGAACGAGTTTCGAAAGTTGCGATAGCCGCACACGAAGCTCTCGGGCTACGTCACCTTTCACGAGTCGACTTGATCGTCGACAAAAAGGGTACGGTCTGGTTCTTAGAGGCAAACGTGTGCCCTGGGCTCACCGAGACTTCGCTTTTGCCTCAGGCGATTACTGCGTCAGGTTCAAAGCTCGGCGATGTTTATTTATCGCTCGCCGAGGCTGCTCTTCGTCAGCGTTAGTTCTGCCGACGAACTAAAAACTAAAAGTGCAAATCGTCTAGGACGATTTTGTTCATTCCCATAAGTGCCTTGTTCGCGTAGTTGCGAATTTCTGGATCTGGGTTTGCAAGCCACTTGTGCATTTCTTGCGGTGTGATCTGCCAAGACAAACCCCATTTGTCTTTGCACCAACCACATCGACCTTCTTCGCCTTCAGTAGTGATGGCTGCCCAGAGTCGATCAACTTCCTCCTGGTTCTCGACATGCAGCGAAAGTGAAATCGAATCATTGAACTGCGGGCCACCCTGCACGTTCATTGCGATTAGGTCGTAGCCATAGATGCTGAACTCGGCAACAAACAGTTCGCCATTTGCAATGGTCTTGTTGCGAATCTGCACGTCGCCGAATGTATTTTGATAAAACTCAAGTGCATTCTCGAGGTCTTTGTTGAACCAGAGAAAAGTACGTAGTTGGGTGGCCATGATAGGAGTTCGCTCCTTTATAGCTGACGATCGACGCCGAGCTTGTCGAAGATTCTGAATAGGTCTTCGAGTGAAACAAATTGAATTTTGATCTCGCCGTTTTTCTTACCGAGCTTGATTGTCGCGCGTGTATCTAGCGAATCACCGAGGCGCTTTGCGAGTTCGTCGAGGCCATGCTGCTTGGTGCCGAACTTCACAGAACCGCCGCGCTTTGCTGCACCACCACCGTCAATCGCAATCTGCTCTTCGAGGTTACGCACGGTGAGGTTCTGCTTGATTGCCTGGTCTGCCCAGTAGGTCATGCGAGCTTGGTCTTTGGCGCCTAGGATTGCGCGCGCCTGCCCTGCACTTAGCGCTCCGCCAGCAACTTTCAGTTTGATTGCGTCTGGCAACTGCAGCAGGCGAATCGTGTTCGAAATCTGCGGGCGCGAACGACCAATCTTTTGTGACAGTTCTTCTTGCGTGATTCCGAAGTCTGACATCAATTGCTGATACGCGCTCGCTTCTTCGAGTGCGTTCAAGTTTGCGCGGTGCAAGTTTTCGAGCAACGCATCCCGCAACATGTTTTCGTCTGCTGTTTCACGAACAACAGCAGGGATGGTGGTTTTGCCAGCTAGCCGTGACGCACGCCAACGTCGCTCACCCATGATGAGCTCATACTTGCCGGGTGTTTCTGGCAGAGAACGAACAACGATCGGTTCGAGAACTCCGAACTCTCTAATCGAGTGCGATAGTTCTGACATCGCTTCTTCTTCGAATTCGGCACGAGGCTGTTTCGAGTTCGGAGTAATGTCATCGAGTTTGATTTCGAGAAGCGTTAGTCCCGGTACAGAAACTAAATTTGCGGTGCTTGGCGCTGCAGCAGTTGCCGCCGGTGCAGCGCCGCCGAAAAATGCATCGATGGGACTCGAGGTGCGTGCGGTTGCATCAGGAAGCAGCGATCCGATTCCGCGGCCAAGACCGCCCTTTTTATCAGCTGGCTTTTTCGCACCGCTGTTCTTATCGGCCATTGGCTTCTCCTCTGATTGCAATTTCTGCTGCGGCTTCCATGTATGCAATGGCGCCGGGCGAGCTCGGGTCGTAAGTAACGACAGATCTATCGAACGATGGTGCTTCTGAAACTTTTACCGAACGTGGAATCACGGTTTCGAGAGTCACCGAACCAAAGTGTTCGCGCACATCTTCGGCTACGCCTTGCGCAAGTCGAGTGCGGGCGTCAAACATGGTCAGCAAAATCGTCGACAGCTCGAGCGTCGGATTAATTCGCGACTTGACCGCTTCGAGATTCTCGAGCAACTGGGTGAGGCCCTCGAGCGCGTAGAACTCTCCCTGAATCGGAATTAGAACTTCGTTCGCTGCCGAAAGAGCATTTATTGTGAGGGTTCCAAAGCTCGGTGGGCAGTCCATGAGTACATAATCGGGTGGAGTCGTCGCCGTCGATAAAAACAGGTCGAGTGCGGCCTTGAGGCGCTGGGTTCGATCGGCGGCTGAGTGCAGGTCGAACTCGATCTGACCAAGTTTCAATGTGGCCGGGATGCCGAACAGGCCCGGAGCGTCATCCGAAACTTGAATCGCTTCTTCAAGGCGATGGGTGCCCATGAGAACTTCGTAAAGGCCGACGGTTCCTGCTCGTTTTTCGATGTGAAGAGCTGTCGAAGCGTTGCCCTGCGGGTCAACGTCGAGCACCAAAACGGTTGCACCTTTGAGGGCCAAAGCTGCCGCGAGGTTCACGACGGTTGTGGTCTTTCCTACGCCGCCCTTTTGATTTGAAACGGCGATAACGCGGGTTTTGCGAGGTTTTGGCAGTTTCAGCGCACGGACTCGAGCTAGGCGAGTGGTGCTTTCGCTAAGTTCGCGGGCTAGGGGGGTGTCATTGCTGTCTAGCACTGAACCTCCTTTTGAAAATGTTTCACGTGAAACTATGCCCTAAATCTGAGTGGTTTCGCCAGTTGATCCAACTGGAATTTGCCAGCCGGTCGGCTCTGGAGATTCTTCGTTTCGACCCAGCGGAAACCCGAGGCCAGAGACGACGGTCGGCTGGGTTACCGAATCCTTATCGGCTTGTGGCTTTGAATTCTCAGGCACTTTAGCTCCAAACTTTCTAGGTTCAGACTAACTTAGTGCGCACCACTGACGTTGGTTCGGCCAGAAATTGCTGGCCAACTTGAATAATCTCGAAGCCAGCAATGCCCAGTTTTTTAGCCAGTTTGCGGCTTTCTTCGATCTCTTCTGCTGCCTTCGAGCCCTTGAGGGCAAGCACTTCTCCGCCGGCATGTGTGATCGGCACAACTAGGCGAAGCAGCTTAGGCAGGGCCGAAACAGCTCTCGCGGTGACCTGGTCATACGCTTCACCGACTTCTTCTGCTCGAGCACGAAACACCGTGACATTCTCGATGCCAAGCTCGGAAATGGTCTTCATTAGCCAATCCGAGCGGCGTTCCATTGGCTCGATGAGGGTGAAGCTTGCATCTGGCTTGGCTAAGGCCATCGGGATCCCTGGCAATCCAGCACCCGAACCAACATCTGCAACCGACGCGCCCGAATGCACGAGCTCGGCCACAACTGCGGAGTTCAGGATGTGGCGAGACCAGAGTTTCGGCATCTCGCGCGGGCCAAGCAAGCCCAGTAGATCAGAGTCGCGAACTAGCGCATCAAAGTAGGCTCGCGCTTGGTCGGCCTGGTTGCCGAAGATGGCTGCAACGGCCGCTGGCTCTGATTCAGGTGCAAATTCATCCATTTTGGGGATGTTTCACGTGAAACGTTAAGCGGTCTTGATGACGATGTGGCGGTCTTTGCCTTCGCCCTCAGACTCAGAAACCAGCCCGGCTTCGGCCACTAGGTCGTGCACAATCTTGCGCTCGTAAGACGACATTGGCTTCATGTGCACGTCTTCGCCGGTCTCTTGAACCTTGGTAACCAGCTTTGTAACAATGCGAGTTAGGTCGTTGACTCGAGTCTGGCGCGAGCCGCCGATGTCAAGAATTAGGCGGCTGAACGAGTTGGTTTTGACCTGAACGGCCAAGCGAGTGAGCTCCTGAAGCGCCTGAACGGTCTCAGGGTTTGAGATCAGGCTCAAGTTGCTCGAACCGTCGGCGGTGATCGACAGGTATGCCCGGCCCTCACGAACATCAATTTCGATGTCGCCATCCAGGTCGTGGATGTCGAGTAGCTCTTCTAGGTAATCAGCCGCGATTTCGCCCTCTTCTTCGAGCGCCTTGGCTGACGGCTTTGCGTCTTTGCCAGCTTCGTCGCCCTCGGTCTCAACTTCGTCGGCTGCCTCAACTTCAGCGTCGGCAGCCTGCTCGAGCTCGGCTTCGTTCAAGTTCTCTTCGGCCATGATTAGCCCTTCTTCTTGGCGCGCTTTTTGCCCACTGGCTGCTGGCGCTGGTTGTTGACTGATTCGTCGCTCTCTTCGGTCGAAACCGACAGCTCGGTAGCCGAGATGGCCTTGCCTTTACGAGCTAGGCGCTCTTCGCGTTGCTTGTGCGCGACCGATCCCGGAGTTGGCATGTGGCGGATAACCAAGAACTGCTGACCCATGGTCCAGCTGTTCGAAACCAACCAGTAGAACATCACGCCGAGCGGGAACGAGACACCTGAAATCATGAAGATAACAGGGAAGACATAAAGCATGATCTTCTGGGTCTGCGCATACTGGCTGTTGTTGACCGATGCAGGGTTCTGGTTCTTAGACAAGATCTGACGCTGGGTGATGAACTGAGTTGCGGTCATGAAGATCACCAGGGTTGCCGCCAAAATCTTGACGTTCATGGTGGTTGCGGTCAGGAAGGTTTCAGATAGTTTGGCACCGAACAAAGTTGCCTGGCTGAATGAGCGAACCAAGTCGCCGTTCAAAAACGCAATACCCTGCTGGTCGTGTTGCGCGCCATTCAAGGTGAAAAGCAATCCACCGAAGATCGGCATCTGCATTAGCAGCGGCAAGCAAGAACTGAGCGGGTTTGAACCGGTCTTCTTGTAGAGCTCCATCTGCTCTTTGGCGAACTTCTCGCGCGACTCACGGTCAGTCTTGCCCTTTTACTTCTTTTGAAGTTTCTGCAGCTCTGGCTGCATGACCAACATGTTGCGCTGACTCTTAATCTGGCGAACAAAAACTGGGATGAGGGCGGCGCGAACAACGATCACCAAACCGGCAATCGAAAGCACCCATACCCAACCGGCATCCGGCTGCCCGGTGATGGTCGAGAAGAACCAGTGCCATCCAACGAGCAAAGCTTCAATGACCCATTTGACTGGCCACAAGAAATCCATGACTAACCCTTCTTATTAGGCAAGACGAATCCTGCCTCGCTTACGCGAAACCTGCCCGAACCGGGTTTAACCACGTCGACTCCTCCTCGAGACCACGGGTTACAGCGAAGAATTCGCCAGATCGTGAGCACCGATCCAGCTATTACTCCGCGCTGCTGCAACTGGCCCAGCCCATAGGCCGAACAGGTTGGGTGGTATCGGCAAACATCGCCATAAAGCGGCGAAATCCACCTGCGCCAGCCCAAAACCCCCAGAATTAGCAGGTTTCTAGGTGCCAACCAGGCGAATTCAAAAACTGAGTTCACTTGCTTGGCCCCTCTACTGCGGCATTCACCGCGGCAGAAAGTTCTTGATTCAACTGATTGAAAGTGGCCGATCCGGCTGTATCTAGGGCCCGAACCACGACCATCCAGTTGTTTGGAATCTTGGTGAGTTCGGTTCTGGCGATTGCCCGTAGGCGCCTTTTGACCGAGTTGCGAACCACCGCGTTTCCGACTGACTTCGCCACTACAAACCCGAATTTTGCCGGGATGCTCGTCTCGAGCCGCTTCGTGTAGGTGACGAGGTTTGCGCTAGCTGTTTTGCGACCAGTTCTCATGGTCGTGCGAAAATCGTCGGCCGAGACCAGCCGGTTCTCGCGAGCCAGCACAGGTGCTCTCGACTAGGCCGAAAGCTCGCTGCGGCCCTTGCGGCGGCGGGCAGCCAAGATGGCGCGGCCGGCGCGGGTGCTCATGCGTGCACGGAAACCGTGGGTCTTCGCGCGACGACGGTTGTTTGGCTGGAATGTGCGCTTGCTCATTAGCTCTTCTCCAATTGAAACTTTGGAATCTTGGATGGTGTCTTACGACGGTTGATGTCGCCGATTCCTAGGCAAGACAACCTGTTAAACCTAGGGGAAAACCTGCCCAAGGGTCAAGTTATTAATCGACTATTTATCGTGACAGCCTCAGATCCATTTGTGGGATCTCGTTCCCGTTTTGCTGGAAGTGATGCCCTCGAATCGCGACACGAAAAATTTTCTGAAAGACACTCCGATGCGATTTGCTTTTTTCTCGACCTTGTGGCAAAAATATCAATTCACGGGTTTATCCACAGGTCAAGTTATCCACGGAAATTACCCACAATTTATCCACAGGTTTATTAACTTGTGGAAAACTATCGATTCTGACAACGAGTCTTGAGATTGGGGGCACACATGTCTAGCACTGAAATCGTCGGCGAACTATGGGCAGAAATTGTTGCCCGGGTCAATCAAGACGAGCGTTTTGGCCGAAGTGACCTCGCCTTTCTGGCACTTGCAGAGCCGAAGGGCATCCTGGGCGACACCCTCTACATCGAAGTTAAGTCAGACCTTTCCCGCAACAAGATTGAGCAAGATCTTCGCGGTGCAATCATCGAAGCACTGACCCGAGTTGGGGATAACCAGGGAGCTATCCACATCGCGGTCACGGTTAACCCCAACCTTGCGATGCCTGCCGCCGACCCAGAACCAATTGTTGAGCCGACCAACTTCAGGCCGACCACCACGGATGTTCGCGAGCCGGCCCCTGCCGACAACCCGCTAAATCCGGCCCACACTTTCGACAATTTCGTGACCGGTAACTCGAACCGCATGGCGATGGCGGCGGCCTTCGCCGTGGCCCGAGCACCTGGCCGCAGCTACAACCCGTTGTTTATTCACGGCGCATCCGGGTTGGGTAAGACTCACCTCTTGCACGCCATCGGCAACTCGGTTCGATCGGAATACCCTACCCTTCGAGTTCGCTACGTTTCATCTGAAGAGTTCACTAACGACTTCATCAACTCGCTTCGAGACAACCGTCCTGCCGCCTTCCAGGCGGAATATCGCCAGGTAGACGTTCTTCTGATTGACGACATCCAGTTTTTGGCTGACAAGGAGCAGACCCAAGAGGCGTTCTTCTACACTTTTGAAGCGCTAAACAAGTACAACAAGCAGATCGTGCTTACTTCTGACCAACCACCCACCCGGCTTTCGGGTTTTGAAGACCGCCTAACCAGCCGCTTCGCCAAGGGTTTGAGCGCTGATGTTCAGGCTCCAGAACTTGAGACACGTATCGCGATTCTTCGCAAAAAAGCCGAATACGACAAGGCAGATGTACCAGAAGACGTTCTTGACTACATTGCGAAGCGTGTTTCGAGCAACGTTCGCGAAATCGAAGGCGTTTTAAACGGTCTTTTGGCCTACTCGTCGTTGCATCGACGCCCGATCGACATGGCCACAGCTCAGACCGTTTTGAAGGACTATTCGCCCCTCGGCCAAGACACGATCATCACCGCGTCAGAGATCATCGCCCAGGTTGCTAAGTACTACAACGTTTCGGTAGACGACATTCACGGTAAAAATCGCACTTCGGCCATCGCAAATGCCCGCCAGATCGCTATGTATTTGTGCCGCACCATGACTGACTTGTCACTGCCAAAAATTGGCCAAATCCTCGGCGACCGTGATCACACCACGGTTTTGTATGGCCACGGAAAAATCGCTCAAGAAATGAAGCACCGTCGAGCTATCTACAACGACGTAATCCAGATCGAAGACCGGATTAAGGCAACTCGCTAACCTGTGGCCAAACCTGTGGATAACTCCATAAATCTGGGCATAACCATCGAATAACTCACCTCAGGGTGTTAGTTGTCGAAATTTTCTCCACAAGCCACCGGGTTATCCACAGAGATGTCCACACCTGTGTAAACAAGTTGCACCGTTGTAATTCCCAATATTTAACTGGCCTTCAGCGGGTTGTCCACAGTATCCACAGTGGTTAATAATGTTGTTGTTTTTAAATAGAGATATTTCCAAAATTTCAACTGAGGTGCTCTCAGTGGTTCCAAGTCCGAGATTTCATTGATGGTTGGCCAACTAGATCTTTCCAAAAATCGGTGCCCGCAAGGAACGTCTGAGCTTTGTGCCAATATTAGAAACCGACCAGTCGGTCATTTTGAAAAGTAAGGTCACTTCTTTGAAGTTTCAAGTTAATCGCGACGTACTAAGTGAAGCAGTTGCATTTGTCGCTCGATTCCTTCCACAACGACCAACTAATCCGGCATTTGGCGGAATTCTTATCGAAGCAGATGCAAATGCTGTTCGACTTTCAGTTTTTGATCACAAGGTTTCTGGCCAGGTTGAAATCATTGCCAAAGTCGAAGCCTCAGGGCGAGTTTTAATCTCAGGGCGACTTCTTAGCGATCTAGTAAGCAAGCTTCCAAACCAACCGATTGAATTCACTTTGAATGGTTCGACATTCAACATGGTTTGTGGCAGCACCAAAATCGGTTTCCCGGTTATGGATGTAAATCAATTTCCTACCCTTCCAGAAATTCCTGGAGTATCAGGTTCGATCTCTGCCGAAGCATTTGAAAAAGCAGTTCAGCAAGTTTCAGTTGCGTCGTTGCGCGATGAATTGGAACCAATTTTTGCTTCGATCCAAATCGAAACCACTGGCTCCGAACTTTCTTTGTTGGCGACCGACAAGTACAGAATGGCCCTAGTTGAAATTAACTGGGCGCCAAATAGCAAAGACAGCGACACCACTGTCATGGTTCCAACCAAAACACTTCTCGAAGTTGCAAAAACTTTTGGCAACACCGGCGACATCGCTGTTTCAATCATGAACACAGAAGACCGCCAAATGATTGCCTTCCAAGCCCACAACCGCTCGGTGACAGCCGGCTTAATCAAGGGTGGTTTTCCGCCAATCAAGACCATGTTCGCCGCAGAAGTTGCGAGCTTTGCTGTGGTGTCGAAACAAGACCTCCTAGAAGCGGCTCGCCGCGCCATGCTTGTTGTTGACCGCGATCACCACATGCGCTTCAACTTCAACGAGGGTTCGATTGGAATCACCACCAATCCTGGCGAATTAACTCAGGCGAGCGAAGAGGTAGATGCTGAATTAGTTGGCGACCCTCGCGCGATGGAACTCAAGCCGCAGTACGTCATCGACGGTCTTGCCGGTATTCACACCGAGTTTGCCAAGATTGGTTTGACCAACATGCACGACAACCCAGGTAAAGCAAGCCCGCTACTAATCGCGCCACACTCTGCAAAGAGCGATAGCGATAGCTTCCGTTACTTGCTTCAGCCGCGTTTGCTCTCTAACTAATTTTTCAAAAAGAATCGAAAGGCAACAAATGACTCACATTGGTCTAATTGGACTCGGCAAAATGGGCGGAAACATGCGCCAGCGTTTGCGCAACAACGGAATCGAAGTAACCGGCTACGCACGTACTCGCGATGTTTCAGATGTCGACTCGATCAAAGATCTAGTCGACGCCTTGCCAACCCCGCGTACCGTCTGGGTCATGGTTCCTCACGGCAAGCCAACCGACGATGTAATCGACGAACTTGTAAAGCACCTCGACAAGGGTGACCTGATTATCGAGGGTGGTAACTCGCGATTCAGCGAAGACATCAAGCACGCCGAAGCTCTAAAAGAGCACGGCATTGGCTACCTCGACTGTGGTGTTTCAGGCGGCGTTTGGGGTCTCGAGAACGGCTACGGCCTTATGGTTGGAGGCGATTCAGCATTAGTTGAACGCGCCATGCCAATCTTCGATGCGCTTCGCCCAGAGGGCAAGCGCGAAGAGGGCTTCGTACACGTGGGCGATGTGGGTGCAGGTCACTACGCCAAGATGGTGCACAACGGTATCGAGTACGGAATGATGCAGGCGTTCGCAGAGGGCTACGAGCTTCTCGCGAAGAAAGACATCATCAAGGATGTTCACGGCACCTTCGCTGCATGGCAGCGCGGCACCGTGGTTCGTTCGTGGTTGCTCGACCTATTTGTTCGAGCACTCGAAGAAGAAGGGCCAAACCTAGACAAGATCCGCGGTTACGTTGAAGACTCAGGCGAAGGTCGCTGGACAGTCGAAGAGGCGATCGCGAACTCGGTTCCGATGCCGGTTATCACCGCATCGCTATTCACTCGTTTCGCATCGCGCCAAGATGACTCACCGGCCATGAAGGCGGTTGCTGCTCTTCGCAACCAGTTCGGTGGTCACGCGGTCAAGAAGGCTGACTAGTTTTCTGACGCGTTTCGACGCGATCAAAAACTCTGACGATTGGCGGGTGACAGATGTACATAAAGCATCTGTCGCTCGCCAATTTTCGTAACTACGGTTCAGTCGATGTCGAACTGTCTCGCGGGGTGAATCTGTTTGTTGGTGAAAACGGACACGGCAAAACGAATCTCGTCGAGGCCATCGGCTATCTCTCGACATTGCGCAGCCATCGAGTCGCCGGCTATGAGGCATTGATTCGCGTTGCTGAAGACTGCAACTCGGCAACCCTCCGAGCGCTGGCGCACCACCAGGATCGCGACGTACTCGTCGATTACCAACTCAATCGAGGTAGCGCGAATAGGGCTGCCATCAACAAAAACCAACTCAGTCGCCCACGCGACATCCTTGGTTCGATTCTCAGCGTGACTTTTGCACCTGAAGATGTTGAGCTGGTGCGCGGACAACCGAGCTCCCGCCGCGACTTCATCGATGACCTGCTGATTCAACTTGCGCCGCGTTTCTCGGGCGTCATTACCGATTACGAACGAGTACTAAAACAACGCAACACACTGCTACGTACCGCTAGACAAACAGGCGCCAAGGGCACGGCTCTTTCAACCCTCGACGCCTGGGACGAACAACTGGTCAGGCTGGGCGCAGAGCTCATCGCCGCCCGAGTGGCATTGGTGAACAAGCTGGTGCCGCACCTTGTCGAGAGCTACAAAACGATTGCGCAGGCAAGTTCAACTGCGCGCATCCTGGTGAAATCTTCAATCACCGCAAAAGTCATATTGAACGATGACGATAGTGACGATCTCGAAACCATCAACACGGATGACGCCGCGGTCATCGAGAAAATTTACCGCGAACGCTTGACCGAATTGCGCAGCAAAGAACTCGAGCGCGGCATCACGTTGATCGGGCCACATCGCGACGATCTAATTTTGCAATTGAATGATCTGCCAGCAAAAACACATTCTTCGAGTGGCGAAACCTGGTCGCTCGCACTCGCACTGCGCTTGGCGGCACTTGAGTTGTTGCGCGTCGATGGGCGCGCCGGCGATCCGGTTCTAATTCTGGATGACGTCTTCGCCACTCTCGATGCCGGGCGTCGATCACGACTCGCAAAGCTGGTCTCAACGAATGAGCAAGTGCTAATTACCGCCGCGGTTGCCGAAGATGTACCATCTGAACTTCAAGCAAAAGTGTTTCACGTGATCGAGGGCGAGGTGACCGTTGGCTAGCGACTTTGCTCAAGAGTTTTATTTCAAAATGCGTGAGGCTGTCACCGGTCGGCTGTCGCGTGACGCGAAGCGCATCCGTGAAAAAGAAAAGAATCCATCGAAGCCATTCGATAAGGGCCGCGACCCAATTACGGCAGCCAGCAGCATCGACGCGATTTTTGAAAAGTATCGCTGGCAAGGAAAACTTGCTGAAGCTGATTTGTTCAATCGCTGGAGTGAACTGGTTGGCGATGTGAATGCCGAGAATTCGAAGCCTGAAACCCTGGTTGACGGCACCCTCACCGTTCGATGCCGCACCACCGCTTGGGCAACCCAGTTGCGTTTGATGCAAGCAGAAATCCTCGACCGTGTGATCGATGGCTACCCAAAGCTTGGTGTTGAGACCCTGAAATTCCTTGGCCCGGATGCGCCATCGTGGAAAAAGGGCCCGCGTTCAGTTCCGGGCCGAGGGCCGCGCGACACCTACGGGTAAGCGAACGAACTTCGGATACCCGAAGCAACCTTGTGGATAACCTGTGGATAAGTGGATAACTTCATCCCTTGGTTTAAGGTTTTGCACAAGGCTCATGCACAGGTTTAGGGTTTATCCACTTTGTTGTTCCACAGGGTTTTGCCTTGTAAACAGGCGGTTTTCACCGCAGTTGTCCACAGTTATCCCCAAGATATCCACAGTTATCCCCATGCTCTTTCGGCGTTGTCCACAAGTTATCCCCAGTTCTCCACACAGGCCGATTTGGTGGGGCAATGTCGGGGGTCGATGCTTGTCTTTAATTCGATGCTTTTGGAGGGCAAATGTCTTATCAGGCCAATAGCGGCTCAGATCAGGTTCCTCAGCTCGAACAGCGCGTTCCGCCGCACGACCTGGCTGCAGAGCAGTCAACCCTTGGCGGCATGCTTCTTTCGGCTGATGCAGTGGCCGAGGCCATGGAATACGTTCGCGGTCCAGATTTCTATTCGCCAAAACACGAGATCATTTTCGACGCTGCCTTGTCGCTCTTCAGCCACAGCGAACCGGTCGACGCGATTACCGTTGGCGACGAAATTGCCAAGCGCGGCGACATCGCAAAAATCGGTGGTCGCGACTACCTGCACACGCTTACCTCGATTGTTCCAACGGCGGCCAACGTGGGTTACTACGCCCGCATGGTTCAAGAAAAATCGACTCTGCGTCGCTTAGTCGAAGCCGGCACTCGCATCGCTCAGATGGGTTATGCCGCCGAGGGCGAAGTGACCGACCTAGTCAACTCAGCACAGAACGATGTTTACGCAATCACGCGCATGGGCGTTGGCGATGACTACGCGCCGCTTTCAGTTTCGATCGAAGCAGCGATTGAAGAGATTGAGAACGCACAAAAACGTGGCGGCGACATGACTGGTGTTTCAACCGGGTTCCGTCAACTCGATGAACTGACCCACGGTCTGCACCCTGGCCAACTTGTCATCGTCGCTGCTCGACCTGCAGTCGGCAAATCAACTCTGGCTCTCGACATGGCACGCACCGCAGCCATCCACCACCGCAAGCCGGTGATCTTCTTCTCGCTCGAAATGAGTCGCGCTGAAATCGCTCTTCGCATGCTCTCGGCTGAGTCGCGCATTTACATGCAAAATTTGCGCAAGGGTGAAATGAGCGACAACGACTGGACTCGCCTTGCGGCAGTTCGTGGCGAAATCAACGATGCCCCGCTTTACATCGACGACAGCCCGAACATGACCTTGCCCGAAATTCGTGCGAAGTGTCGTCGCTTGGCATCGCAGGTTGGTCTTCAGCTAATCGTGATCGACTACATCCAATTGATGACCTCTGGCAAAAAGGTCGAGTCGCGCCAGCAAGAGGTTTCTGAATTCTCGCGTGCACTGAAGTTGCTCGCAAAAGAAATCGGCGTTCCAGTGATCGCGATTTCGCAGTTGAACCGTAACAGCGAGAAGAGCGACAACAAAGTTCCAGAAATTTCGCACCTACGCGAATCTGGATCGCTTGAACAAGACGCCGACGTGATTATTCTTTTGCACCGCGAAGCCATGTTCGACAAAGAGCATGCACGCGCCGGCGAAGCCGACATCATTTTGGCTAAGCAACGTAACGGACCAATCGGCAAGGTCATTGTGAACTTCCTTGGTCAGTACTCAAAGTTCGAAGATCGCAAAGAATAATGTCACGAACCACTATCGCTACCTGGGCAGCCATCAACCTGGTTGCCGGGCTACTGCTCACCTTCCTTGCACCAACAGCATCTGGCGCCATCGCCATTCCGATCTCTGTGGGCTACCCAAGCGCATTCGGTCTTATGCTCGCGTTATTCAGTTGGCGAAATCGAAGCACCAAGCCAGTAGCACTATTTACGCTTGCGGGTTTGAGCTTGTTCACCGGGTTCGCCTGTGCGGGAATCCCTGTGAATAATCCAGGCGATAACTTTCATCAGGTAATTGCCTATTGGGCCTTAGGGCAAGCCGCATTGCTGCTGGCTGCCCGCAAGTTCGCCGGCAGGCACGCTCGCGACTTGTTTATTGTTGCTGTCGCAAGTGCGCTTCTAGGCGTTGCCATGTTTCTGCCCGACTTTCAACTTCGCGACACTTTGGGTTTCTTCAGCGCTTATCTATTGATCACTGGCGTACTTCTAGGTATCGCTGCCGCAACCGACCAGAAGTAGGCTTGAAGTCATGAAACGCCTTGCACTTCGCACCTATTTGACACTCTCGGTCATCGCGGCAATTTTTCTAGGTGTGATTTTTTACTTCGGAACCGGCAAGCTCGAAACGGCCTTTATTGCTGGCGGAATTACTTTCATCGTGACTGTAATTGTCATTGCAACTCTTGACATGTCTGCGAAAGAAAACCCAAGCAGCCCAGATCAGCCGCACTTAAAGTAAGCGCCTAAAGCAGCTTCACTAGCGCGGCTGCGATGCCGGTGTAGTTGTTTGGGCGAAGTGCCAGCAGTCGATCCTTGGCATCCTGAGAAATTTCTAGACCGTTGATGAAGGTCACAAGGTCATCGTGACCAATTCGCTTTCCACGGGTCAGCTCTTTTAGCAGTTGGTATGGGTCGGCGATCGAAG
>JBJTNB010000072.1:0-7751 GCA_046073845.1 Micrococcales bacterium | reverse complement strand
GTTTGGGGCCGAGCCATACAAGACTCGACCCCAAACTACAAAATGTGAATTAGTCGCCGATGTAAGACATAACGTGCTTAACGCGCGTGTAGTCCTCGAATCCGTATTGCGACAGATCCTTGCCATAGCCAGAGTGGCGGAATCCGCCGTGAGGCATTTCGGCGACCAGCGGAATGTGCGTGTTGATCCAGACGCAACCGAAGTTGAGGCCCTTGGCAAAGCGCATCGCGCGGCCATGGTCCTTTGTCCAAACTGATGAAGCCAAACCGTACTGCACATCGTTCGCCCAGCGCATCGCCTCGGCGTCATCCTTGAATTTCTGCACGGTAACAACCGGGCCGAATATTTCGCTCTGAATGTGCTCGTCTTTCTGCTGCAGACCAGTCAGCACAGTGGCCTCGAAGAAGTAGCCGCCGTTGTCGTTGATCGCGTGACCGCCGGTGGCAATCGATGCGTGGTCTGGCAGGCGGTCAATGAAGCCCTGAACCTGAGCAAGCTGGTTGGCGTTATTTACCGGGCCAAACAGAATGTCGTCGCGCGATGGCTGGCCGGTGATTGCGTTCGCCTTCACGTTGGCGGCCAGCAACGCAACGAACTCGTCATGAACGGATTCATGAACCAGGATGCGGGTTGCCGCGGTGCAGTCCTGGCCGGCGTTGAAGAATCCGGCAATGGTCAGCTGGTTGACGGCGGCCTGCAAGTCGGCATCTGCGAAAACGATGACCGGCGCCTTTCCGCCTAGTTCAAGGTGCACGCGCTTAACATCGAGAGCCGCTGACTTGGCAACCTCCATGCCGGCACGAACCGAACCGGTGATGGCGACCATCTGTGGGGTCTTGTGCTCGACCAAGGCGCGACCGGTGTCGCGGTTACCCGTGACAACGTTGAAGACACCCTTTGGTAAAAACTCTGCACAGATCTCGGCAAGCAACAGTGCACTCTGCGGGGTAGTGTCGCTTGGCTTGAGCACGATGGTGTTACCTGCTGCGATCGCCGGTGCGAACTTCCAGGTGGCCATGTTCATCGGGTAGTTCCACGGAGTCACCTGACCGATTACACCGATTGGCTCGCGGCGAATCGATGAGGTGTGGTCTTTCGCGTACTCGGCCGTCGCAAGTCCGGTTAGGTTACGAGCGGCACCGGCGAAGAAGCGCATCTGGTCAACCGAAAGCAAAATCTCGTCGTTCACCAAAGAAGGGCGTGGCTTGCCGGTGTCTTGCGACTCGATGTCTGCGAACTCTTCTGCTCGCGCCTCAACGGCATCGGCGATGCGGAACAGGGCCAGCTGGCGCTCTTGCGGGGTGCTGTTGCCCCACTCTTCGAATGCCTTGTCGGCGGCCTGGTAGGCAGCGTCGATGTCGGCCTCACCCGAAACCGGAGCGCTTGCGTATGCCTGCGCGTTGGCTGGGTCGATCAATTCTGCAGACTGCCCACTCTTGGCATCGACGTATTCGCCGTTGATGAAGTTCTTGAGCTGCTTTAGCGACATGGTCGCACTCTCCTTTGAGTATCTGGCCTTTGAGTCCTTGGCCTTTTGGGTCCAAATCGTTAGGGCACGAACATCCTTGCCCTTTCACTACCTTATTACTGCAAGGATGCCCGCATCGAAACCGCACCCAGATTGCCCTCGAAGTGACCTTTTCGTTATCAAAAAAGCCAAATTGCTACGGATTCTGCACCATTTTGCCAATTTCACTGGCAAAATCGAATCATGAGCCGTAAAACCAGCCCCATTGATGAGGCTTCAAAAGCCATCATCGAGCAGCTGCAGCACGACGGCCGCAAGAGCTACGCCGAAATCGGCAAGAAGGTTGGGCTTAGCGAAGCCGCAGTTCGCCAGCGTGTTCAGAAGCTGACCGAAACCGGCATGCTGCAAATCGTTGCAGTGACCGACCCGATGCAGATGGGCTACTACCGCCAGGCAATGATCGGCATCCGGTGTAATGGCGATACCCGAAACATCGCCGATGTAATCGCAAAACTTCCCGAGACTGACTACGTGGTGCACACCGCCGGCAGTTTCGACATTTTGGTTGAGGTGATCTGTGAAAACGATGACGAATTCATCGAACTCCTCAATTCAAAGATCCGGTCGCTGCCCGGTGTTATTTCAACTGAGACATTTGTCTATTTGAAATTGCACAAGCAGTTCTACAACTGGGGTGTTCGTTGAACATCACAGAAAACCAAACACACAGTTAAGAGTGATACCAATGGCAACGCCAAGCCCCGTAAAGGCCGAACGCGCCACCCCACTTTTTGATGCACGACGCAGTGGTCAAGAAGTAACCAATTCAATGTTGCAACAGGCTGCAAAAGACAACATGTTTTTGCACTTCACGCGACACTCCCCCTTCTACGCCGCGAATGGTGAAATTCCTATCATCACAAAGGCAGATGGGCACCACTTCTGGGATCAGAACGGCAAGAAGTACTTCGACGGAATCTCAAGTCTTTTTTCGGTGAACGCAGGGCACGGGCGCACTCGCCTGGCCGAAGCGGCAGCGAAGCAGATGAGCGAACTCGACTACTTTCCACTTTGGTCGCACGCACACAAGCCAGGCATCGAGCTTTCTGAGCGCCTGCTCTCGTATGCACCAAAGAATCTGAGTCGCGTGTTCTTCACCACCGGTGGTGGCGAGGCTAATGAGACCGCATGGAAACTGGCCAAGCAGTACTTCAAGTTGATTGGCAAGCCAACCAAGCACAAGGTGCTCACCCGCTCGGTCGCCTACCACGGCACCTCGCACGGAGCCCTTTCGCTGACTGGTATTCCGTCAATGAAGAAGGCCTTCGAACCGTTGGTTCCTAGCACCTTCCGCGTGCCGAACACCAACTGGTACCGCGCCGAAGATGACTTCGCAACCGAGGATGAGTTCGCTCTTTGGGCAGCTAACCGTGTCGAAGAAATGATCCTGTTCGAAGACCCAGACACCGTTGCCGCTTTCTTCTTGGAGCCGGTTCAGAACTCGGGCGGTTGCTTTACTGCACCGAAGGTCTACTTCGACCGCGTTCGCGAGATCTGCGACAAGTACGACGTGCTTGTGGTGGCCGATGAGACCATCGATGGATTCGGTCGCACCGGTGCGATGTTCGCATCCGAGTTGTATGGATTCGAACCAGACATGCTGGTTTGCGCGAAGGGCATGACCTCGGCCTACGCACCAATCGGCGCGTTGATGATTGCCGAGAAATTGTTCGAACCGTTCAAGCACGGCACCACGCTGTTCCCACACGGATACACCTACGGCGGGCACCCAGTATCTTGTGCGGTTGCACTCGCCAACCTCGACATCTTTGATGAAGAAGACTTGGTCGGCAACGTTGCTCGCAACGGCGCTGCGTTCCGCGCAACCCTCGACAAGCTTCGCGACTTGCCAATCGTTGGTGACGTTCGCGGGGCAGGTTACTTCTGGGCGATCGAGCTGGTCAAAGACAAGAACACCAAAGAGACCTTCAACGACATCGAGTCAGAGAAGTTGCTTCGCGGCATCTTGTCGCACCGCATGTTCGAAGAGGGCTTGTACTGCCGCTCGGATGACCGTGGAGACCCTGTGGTTCAGTTGGCTCCGCCACTAACCATTGGGCAGAGTGAGTTCGACGAGATTGAGCAGATCTTGCGCGGCTGCCTAGATGAGGCATACAAGGCAATGTAGTTTGTGGGCTGTCTTTGCACAGCTGGCAAGATGGGCCGAGTTCTCAACAGATTCCTTTCGGAGTCTTAGAGGCTCGGCCCTTCGCTTATTCTGGCTGTTATGACCAAGCAACCAAGCGCCACCGCAGCCATTTCGTTTGAGAGCCCAGTTGGTTGGGTAACCGTCGAGGCTGCGCCATTCAAGGGTGGCGACAAGATCATCTACCTAACCATGAGCGCCACCAAGGGGCACGAGTTCGGCTCAAGCGCGGTTCTGCGCGAAGCCAAGAAGCAACTGCAGGCCTACTTTGCAGGCAAACTGACCAAGTTCGATCTTCCGGTTGAATTGGCGGGCACTGATTTTCAGAAAGCTGTTTGGAGGCAGATTGCCAAGATTCCATTCGGCAAGACGGTGTCTTACGCAGACATCGCCGGCAAAATCGGCAAACCGCTCGCCTCGCGTGCGGTCGGCGGTGCCGTTGGTTCAAATCCGGTTGCACTGATTGTTGGTTGCCACCGCGTGATGGGCGCATCCGGTCGCATCACCGGGTACTCGGGCGGCGACGGCATTCCGACCAAGCGTTGGCTGCTCGCCCACGAGAGCATCGAGTCAGCCGACTGATGGCGCTAACCACCAAGTACCCCGATGGCGTAATTCGCTGTCACTGGCCCAAGAACGACGAGCTCTACATCGACTATCACGACACCGAGTGGGGCGTGCCAGTTATCGGCGACCAAGAGGTTTTTGAGCGCATCGCCCTAGAGGGTTTTCAGGCTGGGCTTAGCTGGATCACAATCCTGAAACGCCGCGAGGGCTTTCGCAAGGCATTCAAAGGCTTCGACCTGGTCAAGGTTTCGCGGCTGGGCGAGGCCGATGTTGAGCGCCTGATGCTCGATTCGGGCATCATTCGTAATCGGGCCAAAATTGAGGCCACCATTCACAACGCCAAGCTAATTTTGCAGCTGCAAAAAGAAGGCCAGTCAATCAGCGACATCGTCTGGGCGCACGCCCCCGCAGTGAGCAAGCGCAAGCGCTCAGCGGCTGACTTTGACTGGATCGCGACTAGCACCGAGTCAGATGCGCTGAGCAAAAAACTTCGCAAACTCGGTTTCAAGTTCGTCGGCTCGACCACCATGTACGCCATGATGCAGGCCATCGGCATGCTCAACGACCACGCCCCTGGCTGCTTTAGGCGTGCACAGCTCTAGTTCCGCTGGCCAGTCTTGGCAGAAATCTTGCCCGCGCACAGAATATGTGAAAAACATGCCACGCGGTGAAAGAATCAGAGCCTTGCCGACATAAACATATGTAGCCAAGGAGCGAAATTGACGAACGAAGAGTTCAACGCGATCTACCGGTCGACGCAGCAGCCGCTGGCTAATTTCGCCTATCGGCGAATCGCGAGGTCTGAAGTTGAAGATGTAGTCGCTGAGACCTTCAGAATCGCCTTTGAGAAGCGGGCCAAACTACAGACAGTCGATGCCCTGCCCTGGCTTTACCGCATTGCTTCAAATGTGATCCTGAACCATCGCCGCAAACTGGCCAAGTTGCCGTTGAGTTTCGACTTCTTGAATTTTGAACCTCCAGTACCGGCGGCAGAAATGCTTCAGGAATCAGACCCGCAGTTAGCAGCGGCTTGGAATCAACTCAAGACTGCAGAAAGAGCAGTTCTCTCGCTGAACGTTTTCGAAGAACTGCAGCCGAGAGAAATCGGCGTGGTGTTGTCGGTTTCAGCTAATGCCGCGGCGATAAAGCTTTTTCGAGCAAAGACCAAACTGCGAGAACTACTGCTCGCTGAAAGAAAAATGACGGAAGCGACATCTGATTAGTATGAACGACAACGAATTTTCAGAACTTGATGAGCGACTCAAAAAAGTCGCCACAAGCATTAGCTACCCAGAAGTAACGGCAAACCCGGCATTCGAACCTGCAAAGCCGGCTCGCAAAGCTCACATTCTGAACCGCATTGTGATTCCTGCTATTGGTTTGGTTGCGGCTGGTGCAATCGCGATTTCGGTCTATGCGCCAAGGAATAGCAGCCCGCTATTCAGCCTCTCGGCAAATAGCCAAGTTGCGAAGACCTCAGACGTAGCCGTCGGCGGATCCTATTCAGCCATGTGCGCCATGAACGGCTGCTGGGTGAATTATGAGTACCAGGCAGGCGCGACGCTCAGCAAAGCGTCGTCAACCGGCGCCGTTTATCGGCTCTCAGTTCCGAAAGACAGTGAAATCAAGGCCACCCTTCGAGCCTTGGCCAAATACTTCGGGCTAAATGCGGCGATTGACGTGACCGGTGACGGTTCTGCGCCTAACCCCTTTCAATACGCCATCGGAGCGACCGATGGTTCGGTACCTGGCCTGAACGCCGGCGGGTTTGGGGCGGTTAGTTGGAACTACTACAACCCCGATTCTTACAAGCCATCAACCGATGGTTCTGGTGCGGTAGATAAGTCGAAATGGCCAAGTCGTGAGAAGGCCTTGGCCGTTGCGGCAGATCTCGTCAAGATCCTGGGATTGAGTGCAAACGATGTAGCAGTAACGGAATCACGCGATGACTACACAGTTTCGGTTGTGGTAACCGTGAAGGTCGCTGGGCAGCTAACCCCGTTGCAGACCCAAATTACGTGGTCTAGCACAGGTGAACTAGCTTCTGCTGGTGGCTACTTGGGGACCCCAGAAAAACAGGGAGATTTCGCGACGATCTCTGAGGTTGCCGCGGTGAGCAGAATTTCTGATTACCGGTACGGCGCATACGCCTACTTTGACTATTCGAATCAGCCACAAAATTGTCAGGTTGGCATGGGTACCGACATTGCAATCAATCAGGATGGCGGCCCGATTCCTGTAGTTTCAGCTCCTGCCGATGCGCCAAGTGCCTCTAGCACTTCGGTAGACCCTCCGGTACCAACCGATAGTCCATCACCAGTCACCAAAATTGTTACCATCACGAAGGCGGCTTCTGCCCTCGTTGAGCTCTACAGCGGCGATGGCAGCGTTTGGATCGTGCCAGGTTTCATAATGCAAAGTGATGATCCGTGCGATTACCCACACACCGTATTTTCGCTTGCCGACGGAATCATTGAATTGCCAACCATGCAACCGATGGTGCGCTACTAAAAGTCGAGCTTAAAAAGATTCGGCCCCCGCAATTTGCGGGGGCCGAATCTTTATGCTTTAAATTAGTGCCGCGTGACGAGCAACCACCGTTACGGTGTTGCTCTCCATCGACAAGAAGCCGCCCTCTGCTGAGGCGCGCAACTGCTCGCCGTCAGCAAGAGTGATTCGAACTTCACCCTCGCCAAGAATGGCAAGGATTGGCTCGTGATCTGGCAGCAAACCGATCTCACCCTCAACAGTCTTGGCGATAACCATTCGGGCCTCGCCAGACCAGACGGCCTGATCCTGAGCTACCAGCTCAACGCGCAGAGTCTTGTCAGCCATTAGCGGCCTGACTCCTTCTGTAGACGCTCGTACTGCTCCATCACCATGTCTAGGCCACCAACGTTGAAGAAGGCCTGCTCTGGAATGTGGTCGAACTCACCGGTGGCAATCTTCGAGAAGCCTTCGATGGTCTCCTTCAGCGGCACAGTCGAACCAGGAACACCGGTGAACTTAGTCGCCATGTAGGTGTGCTGCGACAGGTACTGCTGAATGCGACGAGCGCGTGAAACGGTGATCTTGTCTTCTTCAGAAAGCTCCTCAACACCAAGGATGGCGATGATTTCCTGAAGTTCCTTGTTCTTCTGAAGGATTCGCTTGACCAAAGTTGCGGTCTCGTAGTGGTCCTTCGCGATGTAACGAGGGTCAAGAATTCGCGAGGTCGAGGTCAGTGGGTCGATCGCAGGGTAAAGACCCTTCGATGCGATTTCACGCGACAACTCGGTAGTTGCATCCAAGTGAGCAAAGGTAGTTGCCGGAGCCGGGTCGGTGTAGTCGTCGGCTGGAACGTAGATTGCCTGAAGCGAAGTGATCGAGTGACCACGAGTCGAGGTGATGCGCTCCTGAAGCAGACCCATCTCGTCGGCGAGGTTTGGCTGGTAACCCACTGCAGAAGGCATGCGGCCGAGCAGAGTAGAAACCTCAGAACCTGCCTGAGTGAAACGGAAGATGTTGTCG
>JBJTNB010000071.1:0-2954 GCA_046073845.1 Micrococcales bacterium | reverse complement strand
CGCTTTTTTGTGAAGCGCTGCCAAACGGCATCCTGGCTGAAATTTGCATCTAGTGGGTCGCGCGAGATGTGAGCCGCGCTGGCCGGAATCATGTTGACCCACCATTTACCCTTGGATGCGCTCGACGCGAAACCACCGGGTAACTCGTCGGCCGTAGGCACCAGGTCGTCGATCTGTAGGCCACCGAAAAGCCGCTGGTCGATAAATCGGAATTCGATTAGTTTGCCCTTGGCGCTCTCGCAGTGAATAATCACGCGAGTGAGCTTGTCGGGTGCATCGCCGCGTTTGCGAAGCAGCATCTGGCCGTTCATGCCAAGGTGGCCAACCAATGCAACCGGCGATTTTTGCGCGTCGCCTTCAAGCGGCATCCAGATGAATTTGCCTCGGCGCACCACAGTCGCAATGCGCATGCCGACTAGCGAATTGACGAAGTCTTTCGGCCCAGCCTTGTGGCGCTTGAGTGAACGCTCATCGAAAATCTCGATTGCCAGCACTTTGGCTCCGGTTAGTGCCGGTGCAAGACCAGCTCGAACCGTTTCGACTTCTGGTAACTCTGGCACTAGCGGCGCTTGCGCTTCTTCTTGGCAGGAACGGCGTCGACCAGTGCGTCGAGCGCAGTTACGGCGGCGGCTGTCTCGGCGGTTTTCTTGGTGCGGCCAACGCCCTTGCTGATCTCTTCGCCATTGATGTGCAGGCTCGAGTAGTACGTGCGATCGTGGTCTGGGCCATCGAAGGTGGTCTTGTAAACCGGAGTGCCTTTGCCCAGAGCCTGGATGCGCTCTTGCAGCGTGGTCTTCGGGTCTGAATTAGCGCGCAAGTCATCTGGGTTGTCGAGTAGCGGAAAGACAAACTTTTCGACCAGGCCGCGGGCCGCATCGAAACCCGCAGAAATGTAGGCAGCACCCAAGATCGCTTCGAATGCATCGGCGAGCAGGTTTGGTTTGTTGCGACCGTCGGTTGCAAGCTCACCCTTACCGAGAAGCAAGAAATCACCGATGCCAAGTGCGCCAGCAATCACCGCGAGCGCGCGTGCAGACACGACTGCGTTTTTGATTTTCGTCATCTCGCCTTCAGGCAAGTTGAGCGTTTCGTAAATGTGGCTAGTAACGACAAAACCCAACACTGAATCCCCGAGAAACTCGAGTCTTTCATTGTTGGGTATGTTGCCGTGCTCATATGCGTATGAGCGGTGCGTGAGTGCGAGCTGCAAGAGTTCGCGGTCGATCTCTACTCCGAGCTTTGCGCCCAGCAAGTCGAGATTCACGCTGACCTAAAGTTTTTAGGCGTCAGCGACCTTGCGGCCCTTGTACTCCAAGAACTGCACAGCGCCAGTTGAGTCAACAACTTCTTTCGCACGGTGAGGCAGGCTGTAAACAACCTTGCCGTTCTCTACAGTCTTGACTAGAGCAACAGGGGTTGCCTTCCACTGCGAACGACGTGCGTGGATGCGGCTACGGCTGAGGCGGCGCTTTGGTACTGCCATGTCAATCTTCCTTCAAGTTCTTCAGTTCATTCCACCGAGAATCAATCTTGGCTTCATGTTGATGCGTTGGGTCGTCAGACAATCGCACTCCACAATCGGGGCATAGACCTAGACAGTCTTCGCTACAAATTGGTTGAAGTGGGAGGTTCAGAACCACCGCATCGAGGACTGCCTGTTCTAAATCGATTGATTCATCGACAACGACTGGCTCGTCTTCGCTCACATAAGAATAGGTGAAAAGCTCCTGGAAATCCACCTCTACCTCGTGAGTCACGTGCTCGAGGCAGCGACTGCACTCGGCTTTTGCCTCGGCAAAGACCTCTGCGGTCGCCAAAATACCCTCGTGAACCGACTCGAGGCGAAGGTCTAGCTCGACCAGGTCGCCAGCGGGGATTTCAGTGGCACCGTTGCCCATGGAGGCAGAAAGCCTGATATCTAGCTCGATTTCACGCATTTGACCCGGTTTGTGCATCAGGTCGTGAACATTCACGGCAAAGGCTGAAGTGGTCATTTGGGCCTAGTTTCGGGCTTTCAGGGCACGAACGACGGCCGCTGGAACGTATTTGTCGACCGAACCGCCGAGTTCGGCAACCTGACGAACCAGGCTGCTCGAGACGAAGCCCTGCCCTGGGTCTGCAGGCAAGAACACGGTCTCAACATTGGCTAGATCTCGGTTGACCCGGGCCATCGGCAATTCGTAGTCGAGGTCGGCGTTGTTGCGAACGCCCTTGATTAGAGCCCCTGCCCCAACCTTGCGGCAGTAATCGACCAAAAGGCCGGTGTCGAGTGTGGCAATCACAATTTTGGTGCTCGGCGGGAACGCCTGGCCAAAACGAGCGGCCTCGCTAAGGCTGTCTTCGACTAGCGACATGCGTTGCTCGCTGGTGAAGAACGGAGTCTTGTTCGGATTGTGAACCACCAGGATGTGCAACTCATCGAACAGTGCCGCCGCACGGGCAGCAATGTCTAGGTGACCGAAGGTGATTGGGTCGAAACTGCCCGGGTAAACGGCGATTTTGCTCATGCCTTAAGGCTATTAGTTTTTGCTGAGGTTTTCGCTTGAGTTTTCTTCAAGCTCGGCCAGAGCCTTAGCCAGCGCCGGGTTTTTCTCGAGGCTCGGATCGGCGTCGAGCAGGCGCTCGACCTGAGCACGCGCATCCGTGATGAGGTCTACATCGCGTATGACGCGCAGCAACTTGAGGCTTGAACGCCCACCGCTCTGTGTAGTGCCAAGCACATCGCCCTCACGACGAAGTTCGAGGTCGATTTCGCTGAGTTTAAAGCCATCGAGCGTCGCCGCCACTGATTGCACACGCTCGAGCGCGAGACTGCCATCCTCGGCGGCGGTGAGCAACAAGCAAAGCCCGGCGTTGCCACCACGACCAACTCGCCCACGCAACTGATGCAACTGGCTCATGCCGAAACGATCTGCATCTACAACGACCATCACGGTGGCATTCGGCACGTCGAC
>JBJTNB010000070.1:0-16269 GCA_046073845.1 Micrococcales bacterium | reverse complement strand
GTGCGAAACCTGCACGTAGAACGATCGCGTCAAGACGCATCTCTAGTAGTTCAACTAGGTTTTCACCAGTTAGGCCCTCGGCGCGCTTTGCTTCCTGGAAGGTCTTGCGAAGCTGTGCCTCACGGATGCCGTACTGGGCGCGTAGACGCTGCTTCTCGCGAAGACGAACGGCAAAGTCGCTGTCGGCCTTCTTCTTGGTGCGTCCGTGCTGGCCTGGGCCGAATGGGCGCTTCTCTAGGTATTTGGCAGCCTTCGGGGTGAGGGCTAGTCCGAGTGAGCGAGACAAACGAGTCTTGCTACGAGTACGTGTGGTCTTTGACACGTGTTCCTTTCATATGGGTTTTCACCCAATAGCGTTTTCTATTCACAAAAGCGGCTCAGAGGTCAAGCCTTTTGCCACGGATTCGCCTGGCTATTAGGCAAACCGCACCGCTTCTCAACGCTCAGCCGATAGTTGAGAAAAGTCGGCAACCTTGCGAGTTTATCAGCCGAGTTCGGCTCAGACAAAGGGTTTCGGGCAACTATTTACGTTTGAAAGCACGGATGATGCTGCGCAGTTTCGAGTGGCGCGCGCCAATCTCGGCTTCTGCGCCCAGAGCCTTGGGTTGGTAATACGATGCGCCTGCCAGTCTCTCGTCTAGATATTGCTGCTCTACGACAGCCCTGGAGTCATCGTGAGGATAAACGTAACCCTTGCCCGCACCAGTGGTTTTAGCGGCACCGGCGTAGTTTGAGCTGCGCAATGGCAGGGGTACTGCCCCGATTCGACCGGCTCGCACATCTTGAATCGCCTCGTTGATCGCGTTGTAGGCAGTGTTGGATTTGGGGGCAAGAGCCAGATAGATGGTGGCTTCGGCGAGCGGTATTCGCCCTTCTGGCATTCCAATCTTTGCAACAGCTTCGGCAGCCGCAACGGCCAACGGTAGGGCCTGTGGGTCGGCGAGGCCGATGTCTTCTGCAGCCAAAATAATGAGTCGACGCCCGATGAATCTCGGGTCCTCACCTGCTTCGAGCATCCTGGCTAGGTAATGGGTCGCAGCATCGGCATCTGAGCCGCGCACTGATTTGATGAATGCGCTGATTACGTCGTAGTGCTGGTCGCCATCGCGGTCGTAGCGAACCAAGGCTCGGTCCATAGAGATTTCGATGTCGGCAGCTGTGATTTGGTTAGAGTCTCGCGCCTCGGCGGCAAGCGATGCTGCCTCGAGGATCGTCAAGGAACGTCTGGCGTCGCCACCAGAAATTGCCACGATCTGATCGCGCTGCTCGGCAGCCAGTTCGTATCGACCCGCCAAGCCGCGCTCACTTTGCAAGGCGCGTTCAAGAAGCCCTGCCAAATCGGCGTCGGTCAATGGCTTAAGGGTCAGTAAGAGCGAACGAGAAAGCAGTGGCGAAATAACGCTAAATGAAGGGTTTTCGGTGGTGGCGGCAATGAGAACGACCCAGCCGCCTTCGACGCCTGGCAACAGGGCATCTTGCTGGGCTTTAGAGAACCGGTGGATCTCGTCAAGAAACAGAATTGTGCTGTGGCCGAAGCCGTCTCTATCGGTTCTCGCCTGCTCCATTGCTTCGCGAACATCCTTGACGCCGGCGGTTACCGCACTCAGTTCTATGAACCTGCGGCTAGAGCTCTGCGCAATTGCTTTGGCTAGCGAAGTTTTACCGGTTCCAGGCGGACCCCACAAAATCACGGATGTCGTGCTGGCTGTTGTCGATTCGCCTAGCGGCTCAGCAAGCTTGGTCAATGGAGCACCGGGTTGAAGCAAGTGGTTTTGCCCAACGACCTCAGATATCTGAGTAGGTCGCATGCGACTGGCCAGAGGAGCCAGAGCCGAGTAAAGACCTGAAGACATAAGGCAAGGTTAGTTGTCGCTTTGGCAAAACCCGCTCAGCACCAGCCCGACCGCCTAAACTTGACGAGATTGTTCGAAAGGCAAACCGTGGCATCGCAAAAGAAACAGCAAAACCTATTCAAGGGCGCAGAAGGCAAGCTAGCTGCTTACGAGGCTAAGCAGGCAGAAGCCGGTGCACGGGTAAAACGCCGCGCTCGCGATAACCGAATCGCTGTTCTAGCTGGCGCAGCCGCTCTAATCATTGCCGGAGTATCGCAGTTCGCCTACAGCCAAGCCCACCCAACTCCAACTTCATCTGCGGCTGCAACCTCGGCTCCTAGCGACAGCGCCTCATCGACTCCTGCACCGAGCGAGACCAACTCTTCGGCAGTGCCAAATAAAGCGATCGCTGAAAACCGTGTATGGACCGGCACTATGCAGGTCAACTCTGCAAACCTTGGCCTCAAACTATTCGGCGATAAGGCACCGCAGGCCACAGCAAACTTCATCTCATTGGTAAACAAGGGTTTCTACAAGGGCGTCTCGTGCCATCGCATTACCACGGCCGGAATTTACGTGCTTCAGTGTGGCGACCCTAAGGGTGATGGAACCGGCGGTCCGGGCTACTCGTTTGGCCCTATCGAAAATGCACCAGCCGCTGATTCAACAGGTGTGGCCAACTATGCCAAAGGCTACCTAGCGATGGCCAACTCTGGTTCGGCTTACTCAAACGGTTCGCAGTTCGTCATCGTTTACAAAGACTCGCCTCTTTCACCGAATTACACCGTATTCGGTGAGATCACCTCGGGGCTTAGCGGACTCGACCCGATCATCAAGGCTGGCGCACAGGGCACCAGTGGCGACGGTAAGCCAGTAGTCCCTACAACCCTGGGCACCATCAAACTAAAATAAACAAGTCCGCGTAAACGAACGCCTCTCGGCGTGCAGAAAAGGAAAAGCCCATGTCAAACAAATTTGGTCGCGTAGATGCTGAGAACAACGTCTACGTCTTTGAATTAGGTTCAGAGCGCCAAGTCGGGCAATTCCTTAACGGCACCGCCGACCAGGCGCTTGCCTACTACGAAACCAAATTCGCAGACCTTGAAGCGCAGGTTCGCATTCTCGAACAGCGCATTGCCGCAAAGGTCGACGCGCCAAACATTGCTTCGCAACACGCGAAGTTGGTCGCAGACTTGGTTGAACCAGCTGCAGTTGGTGACCTAAACTCATTGCGCACTCGCGTCGCAGCGTTGGCTCCGAAGATTGCTGAGCTTGGTGCTAAGCGTCAAGAAGCGAACAAAGAGGCAACCGCTAAGGCACTCGAAGCCCGAGTTGCCATTGCAGTGGCCGCCGAGCAGATCGCAAACCAGGATGCAAGCAAAACTCAGTGGAAGCAATCTGCTGAAAAAATGACCGCACTTTTCACTCAGTGGCAGGAACTTCAAAAATCTGGTGGCCGAGTAAACAAGACGGATGCCGACCCGATTTGGAAGCGATTCTCAACTGCCCGCAGCCGTTTCGAAATCGCAAAGCGTTCTTACTTCGCTTCTCTCGATTCGAACAACAAGGCCGTTCGTGCAAAGAAGAATTCGATTGTTGAAGAAGCTGAGAAGTTAGCCGCTTCTGGTAGCGACGCAATCAACGATTACCGCAAACTACTTGACCAGTGGAAAACCTCTGGCCGAACCCCTGGTAAATCAGACGATGCTCTTTGGGCACGATTCAAGGCTGCTGGCGACGCCATCTATTCGAAGCGTCAAGAGACTGCTGTAGTAGAAAATGCAGAGCAGACCGCAAACTACGAGGCCAAAAAGGCACTTCTCGCTCAGTACTCAGCCATCGATGCTAAGACGAACTTGCAGCAGGCTAAGCAACAGTTGCAAGAACTCGCTAAGAAGTGGGAGAAGATCGGTCGTGTTCCTAAAGACAAGATCCGCGAAGTCGAAGACAAACTTCGTGCTCTTGAATCAAAGGTGCGCGAAGTTGAGCAAGACCACTGGCGCAAGACCGACCCTGCTTCTATCGAACGCAGCAATTCGGTTGTTGCGCAACTAGAGGCCGGCATTGCCAAACTGGAAGCTGAACTAGAGACAGCTAAGAAGTCAGGTAACGATAAGGCAATCAAATCAGCTACCGAGGCGCTTGAGGCTCGTAAGGCCTGGATGGCTGCCGTCAAGGCAGCATCAAACTAGTTTTCTAGGTGTTATTTACGCGGTAAACGTCGTAAACCGCTTCGATTCGTCGCACCGCGTTCAGCAAGTGCTCAAGCGTTGCCGAGTCGCCCATTTCGAATACGAATCTTGAAAGCGCTACTCTGTCGCTTCGAGTCGATACCGACGCAGAGAGAATGTTCACGTGATGCTCGCTTAGCACCCGGGTCACGTCGCTGAGTAGCCCGGATCGATCGAGTGCTTCAATCTGAATTTGCACCAAGAACAACGACTTCGAGTTTGGCGCCCACGATACTTCCATGATGCGCTCTGGCTCGAGAAGCAGCTGCGCCGCGTTCTTGCAATCGGTTCGGTGCACAGATACCCCGCTGCCGCGTGTAACAAAGCCGAGGATGTCATCGCCAGGCACTGGTGTGCAGCAGCGAGCCAATTTGGCCATCACATCGCCATCACCCTTTACCAAGATTCCTGCACTGTTATTTCGATCTTGATTGAAACCACGAGGTTTGGTCGGTAGTTCAAATACGGCTTCTGCATCGTCAGAGTCGATTGCAATAGAGGCACTAAGTTTTTCGACCACCTGTTGTGCCGAGACATGGTTCTCGCCCACTGCTGCGTAAAGTGATTCGACATCGTCAAGACGTAGGTCGCGGGCCAGCTTCAATAGCGATTCGCTTGACATCATTTTTTGCAACGGCAGATTGTGTTTGCGAAGTGCCTTGGCGATAGATTCGCGGCCCTGCTCGATTGCGTCTTCGCGACGCTCGGCGCTAAACCAGGCCTTAATCTTCGCCTTGGCGCGTGGCGACTGCACAAAGTTCAACCAGTCCTTAGACGGTGCTGCCTCTGGTGATTTGCTCGTGAAAATCTCAACGGCGTCACCACTATTGAGCGGGGTGTCGAGCGGAACCAGACGCCCATTGACCTTTGCGCCCATGGTGCGGTGACCGACATCGGTGTGAACTGCATAGGCAAAGTCGACTGGCGTCGACCCGCCCGCAAGGCCAATTACCTTGCCCTTCGGTGTGAAAACGTAAACCTCTTTGGCGCCAATCTCGAACCGCAAGGCGTCGAGGAACTCGCTCGGATCTTGGGTCTCGGCTTGCCAGTCGGTCAGGTGCTTGAGCCAGGTCATGTCTTCTTCGGCGATTTCACCAGCCTTGCCAACTTGTTCCTTGTACTTCCAGTGGGCAGCCACTCCGTACTCGGCGCGATTGTGCATGTCTTGGGTGCGAATCTGAATCTCAACGGTGCGTCCACCCGGGCCTATTACCGTGGTATGCAGTGACTGGTAAAGATTGAACTTCGGCATCGCGATGTAATCCTTAAAGCGGCCTTGCACGGGATTCCAGCGCGCGTGAATCGAACCAAGCACTGCGTAGCAGTCTCGAACAGTTGCCACTAAAACACGGATGCCGACTAGGTCATAGATGTCGTCAAACTCGCGACCGCGAACCACCATCTTTTGGTAGATCGAGTAGTACTGTTTCGGTCGACCCGCAACCGACCCCTTGACCTTGTTTTCGCGTAGGTCTTCTTCAATTTCAGCAATCACGCCATCGATGTATTGTTCGCGCTGGGGTGCACGCTGTGAAACCAGGTTGACAATCTCTTCATAAACCTTTGGGTAGAGCACGCCGAATGAGATGTCCTCGAGCTCCCACTTGATGGTGTTGATACCAAGACGGTGAGCCAATGGCGCGTAAATCTCAAGGGTTTCTTGCGCTTTGCGTTTGGCCGATTCGATCGGTACGAATCCCCAGGTGCGGGCATTGTGCAGGCGGTCGGCAAGTTTGATCACCAAAACACGGATGTCGCGCGACATAGCAACAACCATCTTGCGTACTGTTTCGGCTTGCGCATGGTCGCCGACCTTGACCTTGTCGAGTTTTGTTACGCCGTCGACCAGCATTGCAATCTCAGGCCCGAAATCCTTCTCGAGCTGTTCGAGTTTGTATTCGGTGTCTTCTACGGTGTCGTGGAGCAAGGCTGCGGCAACCGCGGCTGCCCCGATACCTAGGTCGGCGAGAATTCGAGCTACGGCCAACGGGTGGGTGATGTAAGGCTCGCCGCTCTTGCGGTTTTGGCCTCTGTGCGCCTCTTCGGCTGTGACAAAGGCCCGTTCGATAAGTCCGAGGTCGCTGCGTGGGTGGTTGGTACGTACAACGCGAATGAGCTCATCGAGTTCACGCTGATACGGGCCGGATTCACCGAACAGGCGCGGCAAGCGATCGCGCAGTGCGCTGATTCGGCTTGTTGGTGTTGCGTCTGACACGAGAACTCCCTTTTGGGCAGTTTATCGAATGCGAAGCCGTGCGGCCCCGGCTACTCGGCTCGGTTCGCTAGCACCTTCTCGGCAGCCTTCGCGTACTTAGCTTCGCCTTCACGCAACTGCGAGTAGAACGGAGCCGCGATGAAGATTGTCGAATAGGTACCCACGATGATTCCGATGAACAAGGCCAACGAAATGTCGCGCAAGGTACCTGCACCAAGTAGCAACGAACCGATGAAAAGAATCGAGGCAACAGGCAGCACAGCAACCACCGAGGTGTTGATTGAACGAACCAAGGTCTGGTTGATTGCCAGGTTCACACGCTCTGCGAAGGTGTAGTTTTCGCTGAACTCAACTTCGAAGGTGTTCTCTCGAATCTTGTCGAAGACCACGACAGTGTCGTATAGCGAGTAACCAAGAATGGTCAAGAAGCCAATAACCGCCGCAGGAGTAACTTCAAAGCCAAGAGCACCGTAGACACCGGCAGTAATGATCAAGTCGTGAATCAAAGCGAGCATCGCAGCTGCCGACATCTTCATGGTACGGAAGTAAAGCGCCATGAGAATTGCAGCCAAAACGATGAACACGATGAGACCCTGAAGGGCCTTGGTGGTCACGTCGGCTCCCCAGTTTGCGCCGATGAACGATGATGCAACCTTCGAGCTGTCGATGTTGTAGGCCTTGGCAAGTGCAACTCGTACTGCTTCAGAATCGACATCCGAGAGTTTGCCGGTTTGAACGCGCAGGCTACTGGTGCCAACCGCAGTTACTGCTGGTTCTGCCGATGGCACAACCGAGTGAACGGCGTCGATTGCGGTTTGCTGACTGGTCTGTGAGACAGTGTCTAGACGGAACTCACTACCGCCCTTGAAGTCGATACCGAAGTTGTAACCGCCACGAAGAATTGGCAACACGATCGCCAAGGCAATCATGACGACCGCCACAACATAGAAGGTCTTGCGTCGACCAACGAAGTTGACCGAGCGCTGGCCGTTGTAAAGAGCGTTACCGAGGTCGCTGAACTTAGACATTATTCGTTGCCCTCCTGAGCCTGAGTTGCCTTACGTTCGGCAATTGTTTGACGTTTCGCCGCCTCTTTCGACGCCTTGCCTCGGCTTGCGTCGGTCACACTCTCAGATACGCGGAACTTGCCGCGACCTAGGTAGGCGGTGGCCGCGAAAGTCTTTACATCGAAACCAGACCACTTGTGGCCTGACGAGAAGAATCTTGCCTGAGCAAGCAGTTGGAGCATCGGGTGGGTGAACAAGGCAACGACAGCAAGGTCGATGATGGTGGTCAGACCGAGCGTGAATGCGAAGCCCTTGACGCTGCCGACGGTCAAGAGGTACAACACCACGGCTGAGAGCAGGCTGACGCCATCTGAAACAAGGATGGTGCGAATCGCGCGCTTCCAACCTGATTCCACAGCCGCGTTGAGCGGGCGACCGTCACGAAGCTCGTCTCGAACACGTTCGAAGTAAACGATGAACGAGTCAGCTGTAATACCGATAGCCACGATCAAACCGGCGATACCCGAAAGTGAAAGACGGTAGCCCTGTCGCCAAGACAGAATCGAGATTGCCAGGTAGACCAATACACCTGCAACCACAAGCGAGCCGACTGTAACCACTGCGAGTGAGCGGTACTGGAAGATCGAGTAGATAACAACCAGCAACAGACCAATCAGACCGGCTAGCAAGCCGCCCTTTAGCGAGTCTGAACCGAGGGTTGCCGAGATGTTCTCTTGGCTTTGCACTTCGAAGCCAAACGGCAATGAACCGTACTTAAGCTGGTTGGCTAATGACTTCGAGGTTGCCGAGGTGAACGAACCGGTGATCTGGGCGTTACCGTTCGCGATAACAGCCTGAACGGCTGGTGCGGTGATTACGTAGCCATCAATGGTGACCGCGAACTGGTTGCGTGGTGAGCTCAACGGGTGCAAACGAGCAGTCGTCGCCGAGAACTTGCTCGTACCAGTGGCGTCGAAGCTGAGATTCACGGCCCAAGTGTTAGTCGACTGGCCGGTCGAAGTGGTCACGGTACCAGCTTCTGCGTTCGAGATGTTTGTTCCGTCTAGCTCTACTGGGCCTAACAGGAACTTCTGTGCACGGTAAGTGTCGCAAGTGAGCAGAGGCTTGGTTGGGTCGTCGACCTGACCAGGCTTGCGGAATTCAGTTGCACAGCTGAGCGCGTTGTAAGCCGAACGAAGTTCTGGCGTGACCCAGTTGGTGTCACTTGGATCGGTAGGTGCGACATTTGGTGTGGCGCTGGCGCTTGCCGAAGGCTTCGCACTTGGCGAGGCAGAAGGGCTTGCACTCGCGCCGTTACCGCCAACGGTCACTGAGGCGCCGCTATCGGCCAAGATCACTGGGCGGAACTCAAGTTTTGCGCTGCTCTTGATGAGAGTCAGGGTTTCTTCGCTTGGGGTGCCAGGAATTTCAACGATGATGTTGTTGTCGCCAGAAGTGGTAATCGATGCTTCAGAAACGCCGGTTGAGTCGACACGTTGACGAATGATCGAAACAGCCTGTGTCAGCTGTTCAGCAGTGACCTTCTGCCCTTCGCCGACTGTCGGCGAAAGAATGATCGACGTTCCGCCCTGCAAGTCAAGTGCAAGCCCAGGGGCGAACGATGCCCCAGCCTGATTCGTGACAAGGCCAAGACCAATGATGCCAGCGAAGGCAATGATTAGGGTCAAGAGCCAAGCAAGACGCTTACGCGCGATTTTGGTAACTGATGAGACGGCCAAAACTGTTCCTTTGGATTGAATTACTTCTTGGTTGCGGTCTTCGCCGCAGGCTTCTTTGCTACAGCTTTAGCGACAACCTTTGTCGCAGGCTTCTTGGCTACTGGCTTCTTTGCTACTGCAGGCTTGGCAACTTCGGCCGGCTTGCTGGCTTCAACCTGGCGAACGGCCATGCGATTTACAACCAAACGGGTTCCAGGCGCGCTCTCGATGGTTACTCGAGCGTCGTCTGCCTCGATTACGGTGCCAAAGATACCGCTAGTGAGCATGACGTAAGCACCAGGAACTACGGTGCTCTGCATCTGATCTGCCGCCTTCTTGCGCTTCTTGTTGTTCATGAACATGAAAACGATCATGACTACGAGCACGGCAAACATCAAAACATTCGGGTCCACGGGGGCCTGTCTTTCATAGGGGAAAGTAATCGGCGCCTTCGGCGCACGGGTTCTATTCTAGGTCAAATAGCCCGTCAGACAGGCTCTGTGGGGAGTTGAATCCGAGGTGTTTGTAGGCCAAACCTGTGGCTTCGCGGCCCTTTGGAGTGCGAATCACGAGCCCGGCACGAACCAAATACGGTTCGACCACCGCCTCTATGGTGTCTTGTTCCTCACCCACCGAAACAGCAATGGTCGATAGACCCACTGCCCTGCCCGAGTACTGATTACAGAGAACCGACAGCACCTCTCTGTCGAGCCGATCTAGCCCGAGTTCATCCACTTCGAACAAGTTCAGGGCCGAATTCGCGCTCGATTTGTCTACAACCGAAACCGCCTCGACCAAAGCAAAATCGCGAACTCGACGAAGTAGACGATTGGCGATTCGAGGTGTACCGCGACTGCGCGAAGCAATTGCAGCGATTGCAGCGGGCTCGATTGCCACGTCAAGACGCTTAGCCGTGCGCTCAACCACTCGGGCCAGTTCGGCATCCGAGTAGAACTCGAGGTTGGCAGTGAAGCCGAATCGGTCACGAAGAGGATTTGCCAGTACTCCTGAACGTGTTGTGGCTCCAACTAAGGTGAACGGAGCTAACTCGAGAGGCACGCTGGTAGCACCAGGGCCTTTGCCTACCATGATGTCGATTCTGAAATCTTCCATGGCAAGGTAAAGCATTTCCTCTGCTGTTCGGGCCATCCGATGGATTTCATCGATGAACAAGACTTCGCCGGGCTGAAGCGACGACAGCACCGCGGCCAAATCACCGGCGTGTTGAATGGCCGGGCCCGAGGTCAGGCGAAGGTTCGCGCCTAATTCGTTCGCGACAATCATTGCCAATGTGGTTTTAACCAAACCTGGTGGGCCAGCCAAGAGAACGTGATCGGGATTACGACCCTGGATGCGAGCCGCTTCAAGAATCAGAGAGATCTGCCGGCGAACACTCTCTTGCCCGACGAATTCATCGAGACTTTGAGGGCGCAACGATGCCTCAAAGGCAATCTCGTTCGATTCGAATGCTGGATCGGTGAGCTCTGACACTAGCTTCTACCAAGGGTTTGAAGGGCGGCTCGAATTATGACCGAGAGTTCCGCTCCTGGGTTAGCTGCCAGCGCTTCGCGAACGGCCGCGGCCGCTTGTTTCTCGCTCCAACCGAGGCCCTTGAGAGTTTCAAGAATTGTCGCCTCGTCAGAGTTAGTTGACGTGGCCATTGGCTTCAATTTGCCAGCGAGAGTAACTGAGATTAGTTTGGCTGTCTTGGCGCCGACACCTGATACCGATTGGAACGCATCGGAGTTTTCGGTGACCACGGCGTTTGCTATCTGTTCGTTGCTAAGCGCAGACAGAATGGCTAGGGCAAGCTTTGGCCCCACGCCGGTCACACTTCGAAGAAGGTCAAACAATGCGAGTTGTTCGGCAGACTCAAATCCGAATAGAAGAAAGGCGTCTTCGCGGACTATCAGGGCTGTGTGAACAGTTAGTTGCGTACCAACTTCGCAGGTAGCTAAAACCTGCCTGGTCGTTGCCACCGAATAGCCGACGCCTGATACATCAATGACCAGCGTGCCATTGGTCTTAGCCAATACCTGCCCGCTGAGAGATGCAATCACCACAACAGGTTAATCGTTGTTATCGAGATTTCTTGGATGCCCGCAGTGCCGATGACCAGGCCAGCTGAGCCTTGGTTAGCGACTCAGAGTCCTTCGTAGAGTCACTTTGCTCCGGTCTCCAGCCAGCGGTAATCGCAATTGCAAGTGCGTCTGCGCTGTCGGCTGGTTTTGGAATTTCGCTAAGGCCAAGGAGTTTTGCAACCATGGTGCCCACCTGCTCCTTGTTTGCCCGCCCATTTCCGGTAACAGCAGCTTTCACTTCTGAAGGAGTGTGAAACTGAATCGGAAGCCCATGCCTGGCCGACAAATAAAGTACGACTCCACTGATCTGAGCTACGCCCATGACAGAGCGCAGGTTTGCCTGAGCGAAGACTCGTTCTAAGGCAATCAAATCTGGCTTGTGCTCGTTGATCTCGGCTTCGATTACATCAGCGATTTGGCTGAGTCTTTGAGGTAACTCATCCTTGGGGCTCGTGTGCACAGTTTGAACGCCGACGAACTTCAGTTTGCGATTACTAGCAACCTCTACAACAGCAAGGCCGCAGCGAGTGAGACCTGGGTCGATTCCAAGTACTCGCCTAGCCATAGTTAGTCGTTCTCGAGTTGAGCCAAAACCTCGGCGGTCATGTCGAAGTTCGAGTAAACGTTTTGTACTTCATCGGAATCTTCTAAAGCGTCAATCAGTTCGATCACTTTGCGAGCGGTGTCGACATCTACCTGAAGTGGTAGCGATGAGACGAACTCAGCATCTGCACTTTCGTAATCGAAGCCCGCAGCCTGAAGAGCAGTTCTCACGCCCACCATCGCGCTTGGGTCGGTTGTGATGACGAACTGATCACCACGGTCTTCAACGTTTTCGGCGCCCAGTTCAAGTACTACTTCGAGAAGTGCATCTTCGGTGACACCAGCGATTTTGTTTACGACAATTACGCCCTTGCGACTGAACTGGTAAGAAACACTGCCTGGGTCGGCCATGGTTCCGTGGTTTTCCTTCATCGCGAAACGCACTTCGGCTGCTGCTCGATTCTTGTTGTCGGTCAGACATTCGATGAGCAGAGCAACGCCGTTAGGCCCATAGCCTTCGTACATGATCGTGACGTACTCGACCGCGTCAGCGCCGACACCTGCACCGCGCTTGAGCGCGCGCTCGATGTTGTCGTTCGGTAGCGAAGCTTTACGACCCTTTTGGATTGCATCGTAGAGAGCCGGGTTTCCATCAATGTCGGTTCCGCCTAGACGCGCGGCCACTTCGATGTTCTTAATCAGCTTTGCGAACAGCTTGGCGCGCTTTGCGTCTACTGCAGCCTTTTTGTGCTTGGTTGTCGCCCATTTGGAGTGGCCAGACATGATGCTCCCGAGTTCAGGTTTTAGATTCTGAACGAGTTTAGTTCGCTAGGCGATGCTTCGCAGGAACAACTCGTGCACCCGGGTCTCTCCTACTACTTCTGGGTGAAAAGAGATCGCCATGGCATTGCCTTGCCGCACTCCCACTATTCGCCCATCTGGCAACTCGGCGATAACTTCGACCGCGGGCCCGACGCTTTCGATAATTGGTGCTCGAATGAACGCCGCGTGGATGGGCTCTGGTATGCCCTTGACAGTCAGGTCGATTTCGAATGAATCATTTTGGTTGCCAAATGCATTGCGCTCTACGACGGCATCGATACCACCAAATGGCTTCTGGCCGCTTGCTGAATTGTGAATAGTGTTGCTGAGCATAATCAACCCGGCACAGGTTCCGAACACCGGCAAACCACCGGCAATGGCATCCTTGATTGGCTGAAATAAGCCGAAAATTTCGCTCAGTTTGTAGATCGTGGTTGATTCGCCACCAGGAATTACCAAGCCATCAATCGCAGCAAGAGCTTTGAGTGTTTTTACTTCGACAACCTGACAGTCGAGTTGCTGAAGAACCGAAGTGTGCTCGCGAACGTCGCCCTGAAGGGCTAAAACACCAACTCGCTTAGCGGTCAATTACCAACCGCGCTCTGCCAAACGGTGAGGAGCTGCAAGATCGGTCACGTTAATGCCAACCATCGCTTCGCCAAGACCGCGTGACACCTGTGCCAAAACGTCTGCATCGTTGAAGAAGGTGGTCGCTTTCACGATTGCTTTCGCGCGGGCAACTGGGTCGCCCGACTTGAAGATTCCTGAACCAACGAAAACTCCGTCGGCGCCAAGCTGCATCATCATCGCAGCGTCTGCGGGAGTTGCAACTCCACCAGCTACAAACATAACCACTGGCAATTTGCCAGTCTTGGCAACTTCGCGAACAAGTTCGAATGGCGCCTGAAGTTCTTTGGCGGCTACAAACAGTTCGTCGTCGGTCTTTGCTGCCAACGCACGAATTTCGCCAGAGATGGTGCGAATGTGTTTGGTTGCCTCTGAAACGTCTCCGGTGCCGGCTTCGCCCTTCGAGCGAATCATGGCCGCGCCTTCTGTAATGCGACGAAGCGCCTCACCAAGGTTGGTAGCTCCACAAACGAAAGGAACAGTGAAGTTCCATTTATCGATGTGGTTCACATAATCAGCAGGCGAAAGTACCTCTGATTCATCGATGTAGTCGACACCGAGCGACTGAAGAATTTGGGCTTCAACGAAGTGCCCGATGCGAGCCTTGGCCATAACCGGAATAGAAACCGCGTTGATAATGCCATCGATCATGTCTGGGTCGCTCATACGTGAAACGCCACCCTGTGCACGGATGTCTGCTGGAACCCGCTCGAGTGCCATAACGGCTACAGCACCTGAGTCTTCGGCAATCTTCGCTTGCTCGACGGTTACGACGTCCATGATTACGCCGCCCTTTAGCATTTCTGCCAGGCCGCGCTTTACGAGGGATGATCCGGTGGTTGGTTTGTTGTCGCTCATGCCTTACAGATTATCAGGCGTAGGCATCCCAGTGGTTTGCCAGTTCTTCGCGCACTTCTCCGAGCAAGCGGGGCAAGGCCTTGGTCTCGGCAATAATCGGAAAGAAATTCGAATCGTGCCTCCAGCGTGGAACGATGTGCTGGTGTAAATGACCGGCGATACCCGCGCCAGCCACTTCACCCTGGTTCATTCCAATGTTGAAACCGTGGCACTTACTAACCCCGGTTAGAACCCGCATCGCTTGCTGAGTCATAAGAGCAATCTCGTCAACTTCAGCCTTGGTCGCCTGATCGTAGGTTGCAACATGACGATAAGGGCAGACCAGCAAATGGCCCGAGTTGTAAGGAAATAGGTTCAGTAATACGAACCCCGTTTCGCCGCGATGAACTATCAGCGACGTTGCGTCATCTTTGGTTGGACCGATGCAAAATGGGCATTCATGTTCAGGCGGTTGCTGCCCATTTTGAATGTAAACCAAACGATGCGGAGGCCCGAGGTGCTGAAAGGCATTCGGCACGCCTGGTAACTCAGCAGCATTTTCGAGCATTAGACCTGAGCCTTGGTTTCGATAGCCTCTACGATTCGAGCGATTGCTTGATCAACCGGTATGCCGTTTTCTTGCGAGCCGTCACGGAATCGGAATGACACCGCATTCGAGTCTCGGTCTTGACCACCAGCAATCAGCATGAACGGAACCTTGGCTTTGGTGTGGTTAAGAATCTTTTTCTGCATTCGGTCGTCGCTGTGGTCGACGGTGATGCGAACGCCTTTAGCGCGAAGCTTCACAGCGATTTCATCGAGATACGGCGCGAACTCATCGGCAACAGGGATGCCCACGACCTGAACCGGAGCCAACCATGGAGGGAAATGACCTGCATAGTGCTCTGTGAGCACGCCAAAGAATCTCTCGACTGAACCAAATAGAGCTCGGTGAATCATGATCGGGCGTTGACGAGTTCCATCGGTAGCCGTGTATTCAAGTTCGAATCGTTCTGGCAAATTGAAGTCGAGCTGAATCGTCGACATCTGCCAGGTGCGCCCAATTGCGTCACGCGCCTGCACCGAAATCTTCGGGCCATAGAACGCAGCGCCGCCTGGGTCGGGAACGAGTTCAAGACCAGACTGAGTAGCTACCTTTTCGAGCGTTGCGGTCGCGGATTTCCATACTGCGTCATCGCCAACGAACTTTGGGTTGCCGTCTTCTTTCGTCGAAAGCTCGAGGTAGAAATCGTCGAGCCCGTAGTCACGAAGTAGACCCAGCACGAAATTCAGAACGTTCGTGAGTTCGGCCTCCATGGTCTCTGGAGTAACGAACAAATGGGCATCGTCTTGGGTCATTCCGCGCACGCGGGTGATGCCGTGCAAAGCGCCACTCTTCTCGTAACGGTAAACCGAGCCGAATTCAAACATGCGAAGTGGCAGGTCGCGGTATGAGCGGGACTGAGACTTGAAAATGAGAATGTGGAACGGACAGTTCATTGGTTTCAGGTAATAGTCCTGGCCCTGCTTGCGAACAACACCGTTTTCATCTAGCTCTTCGTCGAGTTTCATCGGTGGGAACATACCCTCGGCGTACCAGCCGAGGTGCCCTGAGATTTCGAAAAGGTTCGACTTCGTAATGTGCGGCGTGTAGACGAACTCATAGCCGGATTCCTCGTGGCGCTTGCGCGAGTAGTCCTCCATGACCTTTCGCATCACGCCACCCTTCGGGTGGAACACCGCGAGTCCAGAACCGATCTCTTCTGGGAACGAGAACAAATCGAGTTCGGCGCCAAGTTTGCGATGGTCGCGCTTCGCGGCTTCTTCTAGTCGCTCCTGGTGAGCCTTCAACTCTTCAGTGGTAGGCCAGGCGGTTCCGTAGACACGTTGAAGCTGCTTGTTCTTTTCATTTCCACGCCAGTAGGCAGCGGCCACTCGAGTCAGTGCGAAGGCTTTGCCAATCATCCTGGTGTTTGGAAGGTGCGGTCCTCGGCAAAGGTCTTTCCACACTGTTGTTCCAGAGGCTGGGTCGATGTTGTCGTAAATAGTCAGTTCGCCTGAACCTACCTCGGCGGCGCCATCACCGACGTCGCCACCCTTTAGCCCGATGAGCTCAAGCTTGTATGGTTCATTCGCGAGTTCTTCACGAGCGTCGCCATCGTTGGTGACCCTGCGAACGAAACGCTGCCCAGACTGAATGATCTTCTGCATTTGTTTTTCAAGTGCACGCAAATCTTCAGGTGTGAAAGGCGTCTCGACATCGAAGTCGTAGTAGAAGCCATCGGTAACAGGTGGGCCAATTCCCAGTTTTGCCTCTGGGTTGATGTTCTGCACAGCCTGAGCAAGCACGTGGGCG
>JBJTNB010000069.1:0-4679 GCA_046073845.1 Micrococcales bacterium | reverse complement strand
CTTCTGACCCTCGATGCGGTCTGGGTTGACCGAGTTGACCAGGTGAACCGGGTAGTTCTCAGACAGGTCGCGAGCGAGGTCGAGGCAGTCATCGAAGTTGCCGCGCACCTGCATGATTTGCGACTTGTGTGCAATCGCCTGCGACAGCTTGCCGAGTGCGATCTTTCCTTCAGGGATGAGCACGACCGACTTGATGCCGGCGGCTGCCGCGTAGGCCGCTGCCGAAGCCGAGGTGTTACCGGTTGATGCACAGATGACAGCCTGAGCTCCGTGACCGATTGCCTTCGAAACCGCCATGGTCATGCCGCGGTCTTTGAACGAACCGGTTGGGTTCATGCCTTCGAACTTGAGCAGCACACGCTCTGCACCTACGAGCGTTGCAAGCGCAGGGGCTTCGATTAGCGGGGTGCCACCCTCACCCAAGGTGATGATCGGGTTGTCGCTCGAGATGTCGAGGCGGTCGATGTACTCGCGAATAACTCCGCGCCACTGGTGTGCCATTAGATTCCCTCTAGTCGGATTACTGACGTGATTGACTCGACGGCTTCGCTGGCGGCGAGGGCTGCAACTACTGCAGATAGTGCCGCTTCGGTTGCTTCGTGAGTGCCGACCTCAAGGTTCGCCGTGCGACGACCTGGGTTCGGGAACTGCTCAACGAATTCAATCGAGACCTCATTTGCGGCAAAGATGTTTGCAATCGTTGCCAAGACACCTGACTGGTCGTTGACTTCGAGCGTGATTTGGTAGCGAGTGTAGATGCGGTCGATCGACAGCACCGGCAAGTTTGCGTGCACCGAGTCGGCAAGACCTGGGCCACCTGCAACGTGACGCTTGGCGGCACTAACTAGGTCGCCGAGCACCGCACTCGCGGTCTGGGTTCCGCCGGCGCCAGCGCCGTAGAACATGAGCTCTCCGGCCGACTCGGCCTCGACGAACACCGCGTTGAACGCGCCGCGTACCGAAGCAAGCGGGTGGGTGCGCGGAATAAGCGTTGGGTAAACGCGAACCGAAACGCCCTCTTCGCCATACTTGTCGGCGTCGATGCGCTCGGCAATCGCGAGCAGCTTGATGACATTGCCATCGCGCTTCGCTGCGGCCATGAGCGCAGGAGTGATCTCGGTGATGCCCTCGCGGTGAACCAATTCGATTGGCACCTCGGTGTGGAAAGCAAGATAGGCAAGAATCGCAGCCTTCTGCGCGGCGTCGTAACCCTCGACATCGAGCGACGGGTCGGCTTCGAGATAGCCGAGTTTGGTTGCTTCATCCATGGCGGCCTCGAGCGAAATGCCCTCGGTATCCATTCGATCAAGGATGTAGTTGGTCGAACCGTTGACGATTCCCATCACGCGGTTGACCTTGTCGCCTGCGAGTGATTCGCGAAGCGGGCGAATAATCGGAATCGCAGCGGCAACGGCCGCCTCGAAGTAAAGTTGCGCACCAACTTGCTCTGCGGTGTCGAACAGTTCGGTTCCGTGGGTTGCTAGCAGCGCTTTGTTAGCGGTGATCACATCGCTGCCAGAGTTCAGCGCTTGAAGAATGTAGGTGCGGGCTGGCTCGATGCCGCCCATGACTTCGATGACGATGTCGGCGCCAAGAATCAGCTCGTCGGCATCGGTGGTTAGCAAGTCTGCAGGTACACCATCGGCACGAGATGCGTTCTTGTCGCGAACCAAAATGCCGGTCAACTCAAGCTCGGCGCCAACGCGGGCAGCCAACTCGGCCTTGTTCTCGGTTAGCAGGCGCGCAACCTGCGCACCCACAGATCCGGCACCTAGTAGCGCAATTCGAAGTGGTCGATACTCGATCACGATTTACCCATTTCCATTCGCTTGGTAGCGAACATCCCTAGCAAACAAGTCTGCCTCGGTTTCGGCCCGAATCAGAGTTCTGGCAGAGCCAGAACGAACGGCCACGACGGCTGGCTTGGTCAGCATGTTGTAGTTCGAAGACAGTGAGTAGCAGTAAGCGCCCGTTGCAGCCACGGCAAGGATGTCGCCCGAGGTGACATCTGCAGGCAAGTAGTCGAAGCGAACCACGATGTCGCCTGACTCACAGTGTTTACCAACCACGCGGGCCAACGCCGGTGCAGCCTCTGAAGAACGCGAAACGATTCGGGTGTGGTAGTCGGCAGCGTAAAGAGCGGTGCGAGCGTTGTCGCTCATGCCGCCATCGACCGAGACGTACTTGCGAGTGGCATCGTGATCTGCGAGGTGTACATCCTTGATGGTGCCGACCGTGTAAAGCGTGACGCCTGGGTTAGCCGCAATGTAGCGGCCAGGCTCGAAGGCAAGAGCAGGCACCTGAATCTGGTGCTTGTGGCACTCGACCTTGACGGCCACCGCGATTGCTTCTGCGAACTCGGTAACAAGTGGCGCTTCGTCGCCAGGCTTGTAGTTCACACCAAAACCGCCACCGAGGTTCAACTCTGGAACCGGCCCGTGGTTTGAAAGTTCTGCGTGCAATTTCACCGTGCGACGAACGGCCTCGACGAAACCGTCGCTCGAATAAATCTGCGAACCGATGTGCGAGTGAACACCTAGAAATTCGAGGTGTGAATATTCACGGATGCGCGCAACTAGGTCAATCGCATCGGTCATTGATACGCCGAACTTCTGATCTTCGCGAGCGGTAGCTAAGTAATCGTGAGTGTTGGCGTGTACACCGGTGTTTACGCGTAGGCGAACTTTTTGCACAACTCCCTGCGCGGCTGCCGCGGCGGCAATGCGTTCGATTTCAGCTTCGCTGTCGATGACGATTGCGCCGACGCCGGCAGAAACAGCGCGAGCGATTTCGCGAGTCGATTTGTTGTTGCCGTGGTAGCCGATGCGCTCTGCAGGAACACCGCCGGCAATCGCTGCAGCAAACTCACCGCTGGTCGAAACATCTATGTTCAAGCCAAGTTCGTTGACCCAGGCTGCAACTTCGGTGCACAAGAAAACTTTGCCCGCGTAGTAAACCTTCGCGGTGGTTCCGATAGATGCGGCAGCCGTTTCGAAAATCTTCTTTACGCCGGTAGCACGCGCACGAAAATCATCTTCGTCGATTACGTAGAGGGGTGTGCCGAATTCGGCAACAAGCGAGCGCGCGGCAACGCCTGCGATTTCTACTTCGCCGCTCGAAGCGCGAACCATGTGACGTGGCCAAACGTTTTCGTCGATTGCATTGACGTCGCTAGGTTCGTTCAACCAATCAGGTTGCAGTTCATCGTGCACGACTACATCCTCTCTGGGGCACTAACACCCAGTAGGCCGAGACCATTGCGCAAGACCTGACCGGCTGCGTTGTTTAGCAAGAGTCGAGTGCGGTGCACCGGCTCTACGGCCCCGCCACTAAGCGGGGTAACGCGGCAGTTGTCGTACCAGCGGTGGTAAGCGGCGGCAACTTCTTCGAGGTAACGCGCAACGCGGTGTGGCTCGCGCTCACTCGCGGCGCCAGCCACGATGCGTGGCAGCTCGCTCAACTTTGCCAACAGCTCACCCTCGGTTTCGTGTGAGAGCAGTGCTGGGTCGAAGCTCGAGGTATCGACGCCGAGGCTGGCAGCGTTGTTGCCCACCTGGCAGGTGCGGGCGTGCGCGTACTGCACATAGAAAACCGGATTGTCGTTGGTCTTGCGTGCCAACTGCTCTAAATCGATGTCGAGCGAAGAGGTGATTGCCGATCGGGTCAGGGCATAACGAGCAGCGTCAACACCGACGTAACCGACTAGGTCTTCCATGGTGACCACGGTGCCTGCACGTTTTGACATGCGCACCGGTTGGCCATCCTTGACGAGGTTTACCAACTGCCCAATCAAGATTTCAAGGTTTACCCCAGGCTCATCGCCAAATGCCGCGCACATTGCCATCATTCGGCCGATGTAACCGTGGTGGTCTGCGCCCAGCATGTAGATGCAGCGGTCGAAACCGCGGCTGCGCTTGTCGAGGTAGTAAGCAAGGTCGCCGGCGATGTATGCGTGATCGCCGTCGCTCTTGATAATCACGCGGTCTTTTTCGTCGCCGAAATCAGTGGTGCGCAACCAAGTCGCACCATCGTTTTCAAAAATGTGGCCGAGCGAATCGAGTTTGTCGATCGCCTTTTCTACGGCACCCGATTCGTAGAGCGAGTTCTCGTGAAAGAAGACATCGAAGTCGACACCGAAGTCATGAAGTGACTGTTTGATTTCTTGGAACATCAATTCGACGCCAGCGGCGCGGAACTTTTCTTGGGCCTGCTCTTCACTCAGAGCCAAAATGTCTTCGGCTGTTTCGTCTTGCACGCGCTGTGCAATCTCGTCGATGTAAGCCCCGGCGTAACCATCTTCAGGTGCAGGCTGCTTGCGGGCGGCGGCAAGAAGCGAACGCGCGAAACGATCGATCTGTGCACCGTGATCGTTGAAGTAGTACTCGCGAGTTACCTCGGCACCCTGCGCCTGAAGCAAACGAGCGAGCGAATCACCTACGGCAGCCCAGCGAGTGCCTCCGATGTGCATTGGCCCGGTTGGGTTTGCCGAGACGAACTCGAGATTCGCACGGATGCCGGCTAGCTCATTCGAGCGTCCGTAAGCCTCGCCAGCCAAGACAATGGTGCGAGCCAACTCGCCTGCTGACGCGGCATCTAGGGTGATGTTGATAAAACCTGGGCCGGCGACGTCGACCTTTACGACGCCTTCGGTGTTCACCAACTCTGCCGCGAGCGCGTCT
>JBJTNB010000068.1:0-2426 GCA_046073845.1 Micrococcales bacterium | reverse complement strand
GAAGCACGATCGCATCGAGCATTCGCACAGGCTTACGCCGAGCCTTGGCACCGAGAGGCCCAGCCAAGGCCCCAAGGCCGAGGGCTGCTGCGCCCAGAGTGAAATTGCGCCTGTCGATCATGTGAGGCGGCCCTTTCTTTCCCAAATCACGGCGCTGCTCCGGCCTGTGTCCGGTTCCTCGCCACAGCAGACCGCCGCGTCGATGAAACCGCGCCTAGCTCACCACCTGTCGGATAGACGCGCAAGCCTTTCGGAAGCCCATAAAATGGCCGATAACCGGGATAACAAATTTGCACGGGGAGTCTCGGGGAAATGGCATTTGGCAAGGTTCTGGCAGCGCTGGCGCTCGGCGGCGCTTCGCTCCAGCCGCTCCCGGCGGCGGCACAGGCGGCGTCCGCCGCAAGCGAGGAGTTTCCGCGCCTGTCAGTTGCGCAGCTGCGCAAGAAATATCGCGACCCGCAAAGCCGCTTCATGACCATCCACGGCGTCGAAGTGCACTACAAGGACGAAGGTCCGCGCGGTGCGCCAGTGCTGTTCATGGTCCACGGCTCGCAAAGTTCGGTGCGCACCTGGGACCGCATCACGCAATTGCTCAAGGGCCGTTACCGCATCATCCGCTACGACATTCCGGGCTACGGCCTGTCGGGCCCGGCGATAGACGAGGCGGCGGCCAATGTGCAGCCGGTCGAGATCGCCGAAGGGCTGATCGATGCACTGGGGGTCAAGAAGCTGACCTTCGTCGGCGTATCCAGCGGCGGCACCATGGGCATGTACCTCGCCGCCAAGCGCCCCGAACTGGTCGAGCGGTTGATCTTGTCTAACACCCCGTCCGATCCGGTGAAGTACGATCACCTTGTCGAGCCACAGAGCTTCAAGGATGCGCAGGCAAGGGCCACGAAGACCGGCTATCAGGACCTGACCTTCTGGAACGAATACCTCTCCTACTTCTCCGGCGATCCCAAGCGCATCTCGGCCAAGACCCGCGCCGAGTATTACGACTTCAACCGCCGCGAGAAGGAAAAGTACCCCATCGCGCTCGTGGCGCGCATCGGCGATGGCAAGCAGGCGGCGATTGAGATGGCCAAGGTCCGCGCCCCTACCCTGCTGGCCTGGGGCACCGCCGATCCGCTGCTGCCTGAGAGCGCCGCGAATGCCATCGCCCGCTACTTGTCCAATGCCCAGATTTCCCGCGTGCTGATGCCCGATGTCGGCCATTACCCGCCGCTCGAGGTGCCCGACCGCTTTGCCCGGCTGATCGCCGACTATGTCGAAGCCGTCGTTCCCGAGGGAGCCGTGAAGTAAGATGACCGGCCCGCGTACGCTCTACGAAAAGCTGTGGGACAGCCACGTCGTCGCCGAACTGCCCGGCGGAGAGGCCTTGCTCTACATCGACCGCCAATTGCTGCACGAGGTTTCCAGCCCGCAGGCCTTCGTCGCCATGCGCACGGCTGGACGGCAATTGCGCCGTCCCGAAACCCACCTCGCCGTGGCCGATCATGCGGTGCCAACCCGCGCGCGCGAAGGCGGCATCGCCGATCCGCTGGCGCGGGCGCAAGTCGCCGAACTTGAGACGAATGTCACGGAATTCGGCATCGAATATGCCGCGCTCGACGGACCCGATCAGGGGATCGTCCATGTCATCGGCCCGGAACTGGGCTTCACCCTGCCCGGCACGACCATCGTCTGCGGTGACAGCCATACCACCACCCACGGCGCTTTCGGCGCGCTTGCATTCGGGATCGGGGCGAGCGAGCAGGCGACCGTCATGGCGACGCAGTGCCTGCGGCAGGGCAAGGCGAAGACGATGAAGGTCGAACTGGTCGGACAGCGCCATCCCCTTGTTTCGGCCAAGGACATCGCCCTCGCCCTGATTGCCCGGATCGGATCGAACGGCGCGGTCGGGCATGCCGTCGAATATGCCGGCGAGGCCGTTCGGGCCATGTCGATGGCCGAGCGCATGACGCTGTGCAACATGACCATCGAGGCCGGCAGCCGCATCGGCCTCGTCGCACCGGATGAGACGACCTTTGCCTACGTGCAGGGGCGGCGCATGGCTCCGCAGGGCGCAATGTGGGAGGCCGCAACAGCCTATTGGCGCAGCATTGCCAGTGACGAAGCGGCTGCATGGGACCGGATCGTCACCATCGACATCGGCACGCTCGCCCCGCAAGTCAGCTGGGGCACCAGCCCACATCAGGCGCTCGGCATCGACGGCACCCTGCCCGACCCGGCATCGCTAGGCGAAGGCGCAGAGCGCCGCGAGACCGAAAAGGCGCTCGCCTATATGGGCCTAAGTGCCGGGCAGGCCTTGGCCGGGGTCGCCATCACCAGCACGGCGGCTTCGGCGACGGTCCACTGCCGCGACGGTTCGCAGTTCACCGCGCGCAAGGTGGTCTGCTCGTTGCCGTTTTCCAACTTGCGCAAGG
>JBJTNB010000067.1:0-4497 GCA_046073845.1 Micrococcales bacterium | reverse complement strand
TGAACCCGCGCGTTTCGCGTTCGTCGGCGCTTGCCTCGAAGGCAACCGGATTCCCGATTGCCAAGATCGCAGCGAAACTCGCGGTTGGCTACACACTCGATGAGATTTCAAACGACATCACCAAGGTGACCCCGGCATCGTTCGAGCCGACTCTCGACTACATCGTGGTCAAGGTACCGCGCTTCGCGTTCGAGAAGTTCCCTGCCGCCGACGCCACTTTGACCACAACTATGAAGTCGGTGGGCGAGGCCATGGCGATGGGTCGCAACTACTCGCAGGCGTTGCAGAAGGCGTTGCGTTCACTCGAGCGCCGCGGTTCTTCATTCCACTGGGATGGCGAAATCGGCAACAAGACTCAGTTGCTAGAGCAGAGCAAGGTTCCTACCGACGGCCGCATCGTTACCGTGCAGCAGGCGTTGCGCGCCGGTGCCAGCATCGAAGAGGTTTTCGAAGCCACCAAGATCGACCCTTGGTTCATCGATCAGATCGTGTTGATCAATGAGGTAGCTGCCGAAATCAGTGCGGCTGGTTCACTAAACGCCGACCTGATTCGCCACGCTAAGGATCACGGTTTCAGCGATGCGCAGATTGCAAGCCTTCGCGGACTAACCGAGGCCGAGGTGCGTGCGATCCGTCACGAGCATGGACTGCGACCGGTTTACAAGACCGTCGATACCTGTGCTGGTGAATTCCCGGCTGAAACCCCGTATTACTACTCGACCTACGAAGAAGAGAGCGAGGTGCTGCCGTCGACTCGTCGCAAGGTCGTCATTTTGGGTTCAGGACCGAACCGAATTGGTCAAGGTGTTGAGTTCGATTACTCGTGCGTGCACGCATCGTTCGCTTTGAGCGAGGCTGGCTACGAGACCATCATGATCAACTGCAACCCTGAGACCGTCTCGACCGACTACGACACCAGCGACCGTTTGTACTTCGAGCCACTAACTCTCGAAGATGTTCTCGAGGTTATTCATGCCGAGAGCCAGAGCGGCGAAATGGTTGGCGTTGTCGTTCAGCTTGGTGGTCAGACCGCACTCGGTTTGGCCAAGGGCCTAGAAGCAGCCGGAATCCCAATTCTTGGAACCAGCCCAGAGGCAATTGACCTCGCCGAAGAGCGTGGTCTTTTCTCGAAGATTCTCGACGAGGCAAAGCTGTTGGCTCCTGCAAACGGAACAGCACTCAACCTGCCAGAGGCCGAAGAGATTGCAGCGCGGATCGGCTACCCAGTTCTCGTGCGCCCGAGCTACGTGCTTGGTGGTCGCGGCATGGAGATTGTCTACGACCAGGCTTCGCTAGTTGATTACTTCGATCGAATTGCAGACCAGGGAATCGTCGGGCCATCGCATCCGTTGTTGGTTGACCGCTTCTTAGATGACGCAATCGAGATCGACATCGATGCATTGTTCGACGGCGAGCGACTCTACGTCGGTGGCGTAATGGAGCACATCGAAGAAGCGGGTATTCACTCGGGCGACTCGAGCTGTACATTGCCACCGGTAACCATGAGTCAATTGCAGATTCAGCGCGTTGTCGAGGCGACCGAGGCAATTGCGCGAGGCATTGGCGTGCGAGGTCTGCTCAACGTGCAGTTCGCGCTTGCCAGCGATGTGCTTTACGTGCTCGAGGCCAACCCACGCGCCTCGAGAACCGTTCCGTTCGTTTCAAAGGCACTTGGCATCACGCTCGCCAAGGCCGCCTCGCGAGTCATGGTTGGTGAATCGATCGCGCAGTTGGTGGCGAGCGGAGCGCTACCCGAAAAGGATGGAACGCACATCCCGGCTGGGTCAGCCATCGCCGTGAAAGAAGCGGTGCTGCCGTTCAAGCGTTTTGCCACCAAGGATGGCCGTTTCGTAGACAGCCTGCTCGGTCCAGAAATGCGTTCGACCGGTGAGGTCATGGGCATGGATGTCGACTTTCCGAAGGCATTCGCCAAGTCACAGGCGGCGGCCGGTTCGGCTCTGCCGCGCTCAGGCAGCGTCTTCGTTTCTGTGGCTGACCGCGACAAGCCACATCTGGTTTTGCCAGTGCGTCGCCTGCAGCAGCTCGGTTACAAGGTGCTAGCCACCAGCGGAACCGCCGAGATCCTGAAGCGCCACGGCATTGAGGTCGAGGTTGTGCGCAAGCACAGCGACACCGAAAACGCAGATGGCCCGTCGATCGTCGACCTGATTCACGCCGGCGAAGTCGATGTAGTGGTCAATACCCCAAGCGGCTCACACGCTCGCAAGGATGGCTACGAGATTCGTGCTGCAACCACCGCCGCCGACAAGGCGATCTTTACGACCATTGCCCAGCTCTCGGCTGCCATCGGTTCGTTCGAAGAAGTGATTGCACGCGGCTTAGATGTGAAGACACTGCAGCAACACGCGGCCGAGAGAAGGGCAGCACTTGCTCGCTAGTTTCGGTTCACGACTCGAACAGAGTTTCAATAAGTATGGCCAACTCTGCGTTGGCATCGACCCGCACGCGGCGCTACTCGATGACTGGGGTTTGAGCGACGACGTCGCCGGGCTCGAGACATTCGCACTGAGTGTGTTGAACGCTGCAGTCGGTCGAGTCGGAATCATCAAGCCGCAGGTGAGCTTTTTCGAGCGTCACGGTTCGCGGGGTTTTGAGGTTCTAGAGAAACTTGCGGGGCTTGCTTCGCAAACCGACTTGTTGGTGATCATGGATGCCAAGCGTGGCGACATCGGAACCACCATGGATGGCTACTTCGATGCGTGGCTTGGCGAACAGGCACCGTTTCTTTGCGACGCCCTCACTGTTAGCCCATACCTCGGTTTCGATTCACTAAAGCCAATTGCAAACGAAGCAATCGAACGTGGCCGCGGGCTGTTTGTTCTGGCGGCAACTTCAAACCCAGAGGCTAAAAAATTGCAGCAAGCCAAACTTGGCGATGCGACCGTGGCTGCTTCGATCTACAACGAACTCGGTGCAATCAACTCGGTAACCAAATCAGGTGGTGCAAACCTTGGTTCGATTGGTGCAGTGGTTGGGGCAACGCTCAACTTCGCTTCAGTCGGGTTGCACGCCTTGCCGGCAGAGCGGGCGGCAACACCGATTCTGGCTCCTGGCTTTGGTGCCCAGGGTGCCGAACTTGGTGATGTCGCGGCGCTTTTTGGTCAGGCGGCACCTCAGGTGATCGCATCCGTGTCGCGAAGCATCTTGCAGGCTGGGGCAGCGGGTCTAAACTCGGCCATCGATTCGGCAACCGCTGAGCTGGCAGCCGGGCTTCGCGGCTAGCGTCAGGCAGAATTGAACCGATGAGCAAAGCGAAACTTCTAGTACTGGCCGGGCCAACCGCCGTTGGCAAAGGTACTGTCGCCAAACACATCATTGCCAATAACCCAGACATCGTGCTCTCGATATCGGCAACCACCCGCGCACCTCGGCCCGGTGAAGAAAATGGGGTTGCCTACTACTTCATGACCGAAGAAGAATTCGACGGTCTAATTACAGCCGGCCAGATGCTCGAATACGCCGTGGTTCATGGCAAGCACCGCTATGGCACCCCGCGCGGCCCAGTCGAGGCGGCCATCAATGACGGGCATCCGGTGTTGCTTGAAATCGACATTCAGGGCGCCAGGCAGGTGAAATCGGCCATGCCAGAGGCTGTGACCGTGTTTTTGAGTCCGCCTTCTTGGGACGAACTGGTTCGCCGGCTTGAAGGCCGCGGCACCGAAACTGAAGAAGAGATGGCCCGACGCCTGGCCACAGCCGAGACCGAGCTGGCCGCTCAGGGAGAATTCGACCACGTAATTGTCAACGATGATGTGGCGCGCTGTGCCGCCGCGGTCGTAGAATTGATGAAGTCTTAGCGCCACGCGCCAAACGAAAGAAAATCATGACCGAAAAACTCGAAGGCATTGTTTCGCCATCTATCGATGTTCTGTTGAACAAGCCGAACGTCGCATCGAAGTACGAACTGGTTATCTTCGCTTCAAAGCGTGCACGTCAGATCAATGACTACTACTCAGACCTTCACGATGGCCACCTATTCAAGGTTGTCGGCCCGCTTGTGCCTACCACCATCGACGAGAAGCCTTTGACTATTGCGCTAAAGGAAATCGAGAAGGACAAGCTCGAGAAGACCACCGAGGCTTAGGCCTTAGAACTTCGGGCAGACCAGCCATGCGCATCGTTCTCGGTGTAACCGGCGGCATTGCGGCCTATAAGGCCACTTCAATCATTCGCCTCCTATCCGAGGCTGGCCACGACGTTAAAGTCGTACCCACTCAAAATGCGCTTCGTTTTATTGGCGCAACCACGCTTGAGGCACTCTCACACAACTCTGTCGACCCAGACCTCTACACGGATGTCGATTCGGTAAAGCACATCGAACTCGGAAAATCGGCAGATCTCGTGATTGTGGCCCCGGCAACTGCAAGCTTCTTGGCGCGCTACGCAGCCGGGCTTGCCGATGACCTGCTTGGAAATATTCTGTTGGCAACGACTGCACCGGTTTTGGTAGCACCTGCCATGCACACCGAGATGTGG
>JBJTNB010000066.1:0-7266 GCA_046073845.1 Micrococcales bacterium | reverse complement strand
GAGTGAACGATGCCGGTACCGCAGTCGGTTAGAACCACTGAGTAATAGCGTGCAGCCATATCGGCTACGACGTTGTAATCACCTTCGTTGAACGCCTCAGAAAGCATAGGATCTGAATCAGAAGCCAAAACATCGAGACGTGTAATGTCTCGAGACACCATGGTCGAGAAATCGGTGAACCCGTCAATAGCCGCAGCCCGATTCACAACATCGCGAACGGTGAAGCGAGTGGACTTAGAGATTCTCTCGGCCAAGGTGCCACGGTCAGGGTTTGCATCGATGGCCACGATGCGGTCCTCGCGAGTCAAAGCAAGGGCCATACCCAACAATGTGGTCACTGTCGTCTTGCCAACGCCACCTTTACGAGTTAGCACTGGCACAAACTTTGCTCCACCGCCCAAGTTTGAAGAAATGCGAACGTCAAGAGCTTTGCGCTCACGAACTTTTAGCGAATCACCCAGATTGAGGGTCTTTAGGGTTAGGTAGTAAACAAACTTTCGGAACGCGCCTTCAGGTGCTGGGCGAAAGCGTGAAGAAGTGTCAATTAGTCGATCAGCCGTAAGCATGGCTGCAGGCTCCGGCTGGTCAAAGCTCTCACCCCGGAGCGAATCACGGCGCGAGTAATTTGAGCGCCGAGGCTGGTTGTCACTCGAAACTTCGGTGGTAGGCGAAACGATTTTGTTGGCAATTGTGTCGGTGACAATCTCTACCGACTGAGTGCTCGGAGTGATGTCGATGATGCCCGAATCAACAGCCAACTCTGCTAGTGATTGATGCTGAATCGGCGCCTCAGGTTGCGCCGGACGTGGTGCGAACAAATCTTCGCCGTCAGGTTCTTTATCCCAAATCGCCACTGATTAACTCCTTGCAGAAACATTCGCCAAGGCGAATTAGCCAAGTTTAGCCCGAAAGATGCTGGGTGGGGTCAGGCTACAACTGGTTCGACAACAAGGATTAAGTCTCCTGCATCGACAGGCCCGGTCTTGCCAATGGCCAAGCGACGAACTACGCCGGCAATGTTTGCAGTGATGGTAGCTTCCATCTTCATGGCTTCAATAGTCGCAACCGGCTGCCCAACTTCAACGTGAGTACCTTCAACGATTTGCAATGTAACCACTCCAGCAAACGGAGCCGCTACGTGGCCAAGATTCGACGCATCTGCCTTTTCTGCCGAAACAACATCCGAGGCAATTTTCCGATCACGGATGTTGATTGGGCGAAGTTGCCCATTCAGCGTTGCCATGACGGTTCTGAATCCCTTGGCATCTGGCGAGCCAATGGCCTCAAAACCAACATACAACTGCACACCTCGAGCAATTTCGACGACGTGTTCCTTTCCGGGCTCGAGACCGTATAGGTAGTCAACTGTGTCAATTTGATCTAGTCGGCCGTAGGTTTCGCGGAACTTCTCGAAGTCCTTTGTCGGGCCAGCAAACAAAAGACGGTTAAGTGTCGATCGGCGAATTTTGGCCTCATCAGCAATAAGCGCCTTTGAGTCGTCTGCCGAAATTTCAGTTACTCCGAATTTTGGATTTTTACCTTGAAGGACTTTGGTACGGAACGGCTCTGGCCATCCGCCAGGTAGGTCGCCAAGCTCGCCCGCCATGAATCCGACCACAGAATCCGGAACATCGTAATTCTGAGGGTTCTCGGCGAAGTCTTTAGGGTCGGCCCCAACAGCCACAAGGTGCAGGGCAAGGTCGCCCACCACCTTTGACGAAGGGGTTACCTTGGTCGGGCGGCCAAGAATTTCGTTGGCAGCCGCATACATGTCTTCGACTTTCTCAAAGTGGTCGCCAAGACCGAGTGCAATAGCCTGCTGACGTAGGTTCGAGAGCTGACCGCCAGGAATCTCGTGTTTGTAGACACGGCCTGTCGGACCGGGCAGTCCTGATTCGAATGGTGCGTAGACGCTGCGGACTGCGGCCCAATAAGGTTCGAGAGCGCAGACATCGTCAAGACTAATTTGACTGTCACGTTCAGTGTGAGCAAGAGCCGCCACTAGTGCTGAAGCAGAAGGCTGCGAAGTTGTACCGGCCATAGGAGCAGCAGCAACGTCAACCACGTCGACTCCCGCCTCAATTGCCGCCATAAGTGTTGCCAACTGGCCACCGGCAGTGTCGTGAGTGTGCAAGTGGACCGGCAACTCGAATCGCTCGCGAAGTGCCTTGACCAACTTGGCGGCTGCAGCAGGTCGCAATAAGCCGGCCATGTCTTTAATGCCAATGATGTGCGCACCAGCCTTGACGATTTCATCGGCTAGAAAGAGATAGTAGTCAAGGGTGTAGAGCTTTTCATTTGGATCGAGCAGGTCGGCCGTATAGCAGAGGGCCACCTCAGCCACAGAAGTACCAGTAGCAACCACAGCTTCAATCGCAGGGCGCATTTGTTCAACGTCGTTCAGTGCATCAAAAATTCTGAAAATGTCGACACCAGCTGCCGCGGCCTCTTTGACGAAAGCTGTGGTTACCTCGGTTGGATAAGGTGTGTACCCGACCGTGTTGCGGCCGCGAAGCAACATTTGAATTGCAACATTAGGCATAGCCTGACGAAGTGCCTCTAGACGCTCCCAAGGATCTTCACCAAGGAATCGCAAGGCTACGTCGTAGGTCGCTCCACCCCATGCCTCAACCGAGAACAATTGAGGGGTGAGTCGCGAAACGTAAGGCGCAATCTCAACCAAGTCGCGGCCGCGAATACGGGTGGCGAGCAGCGACTGATGCGCATCGCGGAAAGTCGTGTCTGTGACCCCGACAGCGGTTTGCTCACGAAGCGCTTTCGCGAACCCGGCAGGGCCGAGTTGCTGCAGCTTCTGGCGCGATCCAGCTGGAGCTGGAACCGTTAGGTCTAACTTCGGCAGAAGCTCGCGAGGCGAAATGTGGTGCCCGCGTGGGCCATTCGGCTGGTTGACCGTCACATCGGCAAGCCAGGTAAGAATCTTGGTTCCGCGGTCTTGACTTGGCGCCGCTGTGAAAAGTTGAGGTCGTTCATCAATGAATGACGTACTCAAGTCGCCTGACTGAAAAATCGGGTCGGCCAACACGGCCTGCAAGAACGAGATGTTGGTTGAAACACCACGGATGCGGAACTCTGCAAGGGCTCGTTCTGCGCGAGTGACGGCGAGTTTGAAGTCGCGGCCACGAGCGATGAGCTTCACCAGCATTGAGTCGAAGTGTGGGCTGACCTCAGCACCCGTCGAAACTGTGCCACCATCTAGGCGAATGCCGGCGCCGCCTGGAGACCGATAAGTGGTGATCTTTCCAGTGTCTGGTCGGAACCCAGCCGCTGGGTCTTCGGTTGTGATTCGGCACTGAATCGCGAAGCCGTGGCGCTCAATGGTGTCTTGAGTGAGCCCAAGGTCAGGCAAGGTCTCTCCGGACGCGATACGCATCTGACTCTGAACCAAGTCGATGTCTGTGATTTCTTCAGACACCGTGTGCTCAACCTGAATACGCGGGTTCATCTCAATGAAGACATGCTTTCCAGCGTTGGCCCCGACAGTATCAATGAGGAACTCGACAGTTCCCGCATTCTGATAACCGATTGCCTTAGCGAACGCGGTTGCATCGCGATAAAGCGCCTGGCGCAGGTCTTCATCGATCAACGGAGCAGGCGCAATTTCGACAACTTTTTGGTTGCGGCGCTGGATCGAGCAGTCGCGTTCGAAAAGGTGCACGATGTTGCCGAAATTGTCGGCAAGGATCTGCACTTCGATATGGCGTGGGCGAATGACCGCCTGTTCAAGAAAAACGCGGGCATCGCCAAAGGCGCTCTCGGCCTCGCGTGATGCTTCGATCAGTGCTGCTCGCAAGTCTTCTTTGGCAGAAACGCGGCGCATGCCACGGCCACCACCGCCGGCAACAGCCTTAACAAAAATCGGAAAGCCGATTGCCTCTGCTTGGTCGAGCAGTTCATCGACGTTTGCAGAAGAGGGTGTCGACTTCAAAACTGGAACACCGGCTCGGATGGCGGCATCCTTGGCGGTGACTTTATTACCGGCCATTTCGAGTACGTCTGAAGTTGGCCCAATGAAAGTAATGCCCGCCTCAACAGCGGCGCTGGCCAGTTCTGGGTTTTCGCTCAAGAATCCATAACCCGGATAAATTGCGTCAGCGCCAGATTCCTTAGCAACTCGGATGATTTCTGCAACGTCCAAATAAGCGCGAACCGGATGACCCACCTGGCCAATTTGATATGCCTCGTCAGCCTTTAGGCGGTGAGTCGAGTTTCGGTCTTCGTAAGGGAATACAGCGACGGTCTTAGCGCCAAGTTCATAGGCGGCACGAAAGGCGCGTACGGCGATCTCGCCTCGGTTGGCCACCAGAATCTTCTTGAACATCTGCATCCTCGGTCGGTAAAGCGAACACTGCGGCCCCGCAAGCAGTGCCCCTTGAAATAAAAAGGTAGCCTATTCAGGTGCATGTTCTAAGCGTCAGCTCCCTAAAGGGAGGCGTTGGCAAGACCACCGTCGTCCTCGGTCTGGCGTCGGCTGCTTTCGCGGCCGGGCTTAGAACCTTGGTTGTCGATCTCGACCCACAATGTGACGCGACCACCGGTTTAGGCGCAATTGGGGAATTCGAAACCAACGTTGCTTCGGTGCTGAAAAACCCAAAACACGACGTTGTGTCTAGAGCAATCGTATCTTCCGCATGGGGTAAATCGGCAGGGGGTCTTGTCGATGTCCTTCCCGGCAGCACCCGAAGTGTGCACTATGACACCCCACACCCAACCGTGCGCCAAACCTGGATTCTCGAAGAAGCCCTGCATCGAGTCGAAAAAGACTACGACATCGTCATTATCGACACCCCTCCATCAATCAACGCCCTGACCCGAACGGCCTGGGTCGCAAGCGACCGAGTATTGCTAGTAACAGAGCCAGGCATCTTCTCTGTGGTAGCCGCCGAGCGAGCCCAGCGTGCTCTTGAAGAAATTCGCGAAGCTGTGACCAAGCGCGTCAGGCTGCTCGGCTTCGTAGTGAATCGCCATCGGCCCGCCTCTAAAGAGCAAGAGTTCCGACTGCAAGAACTGCACGACCTTTTCGGCGATTTGATTCTTCCGAAGTATCTCGAAGAGAAATCACATTTGCAGCAAACTCAGGGTGCCGCTCGCCCGATCCACACCTGGCCTGGCGAAGGCGCCGTTGAAGTCGCACATTTCTTTACTTGGCTCCTTACCCAGGTACGCGAATCCTTCGACGAAGTGACAGAAGAATTACGAGTAGAAAATAAGCCCGTCAAGCGTTCGGTTTTCAGACGAATGAAGCGTGGCAAGAAAGGTCCCGAAAAGGTCTCGATTGAACAAGCGTTCGACATGCTAGGTGAGTCAGTCACCGAGGTTGAAGAATCCCGTGTCATCCCAGAATCAAGCCCTTCAACCGCCGAGCCAGAAATAATCCCAGAGGTTTCAGAACCAAGCACCGACACTGGAGGGTGGAATTTCAAACTTGAAATTGAACGCCCGAATAACCAACCAGAATGAGCACCTCAACCTGAGGTAAATAGGATTTAGGCTTAGCCAACGTTGCGCTTGGCGCGACGTGCAGACAACTCATCAACTTCTTCGATGCGGGTAGCCTGCAAATTGACTAGCTCGGCTTCGACTTCTCGAAGCACTCGCCCGACGGCAATTCCAAATACTCCTTGGCCGCGACCTAGCAAGTCAATAACTTCATCCTGAGTGGTGCACATATACACACGTGCGCCGTCTGACATCAATGTGATGCGCGCAAGGTCGTTGATTCCCTCGCGGCGAAGCTGCTCGACAGCAACGCGAATCTGCTGAAGCGAGATACCAGCCTCAAGCAATCGCTTTACCAACTTCAAAACTAGGATGTCGCGGAACGCATACAAGCGCTGAGATCCTGAACCGGTAGCACCCCGGACGCTTGGCTGAACCAACTCAGTTCGGTCCCAGTAGTCCAGTTGACGGTAAGAAATGTCAGCGGCCTTCGCTGCTGCCGTTCCACGGAAGCCCATGCGTGGGTCTACGACCTCATTCGGGTCGTTGAAAAGGGTGTCTTGCCCGTAATTTGAGTCAGGATTGGTCGGCTCGTCTGTTGGGAACACGCGACCTCCTTAACGTTCAACTACAGGTTTAACTTCTAGGGCAATTGTTCCCTGTGAATTGGCTAATGCCCCGTTAATTTTTATCTTCGGCGTGTCGCAATGTAAAGGAAAACTCAAAAATCCGATTCATCTCGCCTAGTCGTCAAGACTGGCAAGAGCGCTTCGTACCAAAACGTCGTGGATCATGGCGAAGTGATCCTGCATCTCCGCAGCAAAGTGAGCGGCACGAGAACGGCTGGTGTCATCTTTTTTAGCCGCCACCGGCGCTACAACACCCTGAATAATGCCAATAGAACGGTCAGCTGCTGTTTTCAGGCCGCGAAGGTGTCTTGGGGTGAGTCCGAATCCATCCTTCAAACGAACTACCGATCGTGCTACTTCAATGGCACCAATCGAGAATGGCTCAGCTCCTAGAAGCCCAACTTCCTGAGCCTCAGCGATGAGCGAATCTGAGATTCCGGTCTCTGCCACTAGCTCAATGCGCGTGATTTTCTTAGTCTTGGCAACTCGACCAGCTTTAGCCACGCTGTTTGGCTCCCCGGGCAACACAGGAGCCTTACCAGCATCGATGTCGGCAAGTAATTGGCGAATCACCTTTAGTGGAAGGAACCTGGTCTTCTGCCAATCAAGAATGAGACGCAAACGCGCAAGGTCATTTTCTTCAAAAATGCGATAGCCGGCGTCGGTGCGCTGTGGAGTGATCAAGCCGTTTTCTTCTAGGAAACGGAGCTTCGACTGAGTTAAGTCAGGAAAATCCTGGGTGAGAACATCGAGAACTTGCCCGATCGTGAGCATCTTGGCACTGCGCGCCTTGTGAATTGGAGTCGGGTTAGACACTAGCCCTCCAAATCAGAACGAGACGCAAAAAATGTGAACTTATACTTACCGATTTGCACTTCCGCGCCTTCATCGAGGAGCGCGTTATCGATGCGGACACCATCAAAATATGTGCCGTTAAGAGAGGCAAGGTCAGTAACAGTGAACTTGGCGCCTGTTCTGCGGAACTCGGCGTGACGTCGAGAAACGGTAACGTCATCCAAGAAAATATCTGCATTTGGGTGGCGGCCGACAGTGGTCACTTCTTGATCTAACAAAAAGCGCGAGCCCTCATTTGGTCCCCGTTGCACGATCAAGAGCGCGCTTCCGGATGGCAGCGCCTCAATCGCGCTGCGTTCCTCTGGGTTTAACCCTGGTTCTTCAG
>JBJTNB010000065.1:0-9309 GCA_046073845.1 Micrococcales bacterium | reverse complement strand
GTGACGCTCGATGGGCGAGTGGCTGGCAAATCTGACCGCGTTGCGCTCGATCAGTGGGTTACCGTCACCCTGCCTGAAGTGCGTGATCGACTCGAAGTGATCGCCACCGATGTACCTGAGTTGAAAGTCATTTACCAGGATGACGATCTCGTGGTCATCGACAAGCCAGCGGGAGTGGCTGCCCATCCATCGGTTGGCTGGGAGGGCCCGACCGTGGTCGGGGTTTTGGCTGCTCGCGGCATCCAAGTCTCGACTAGTGGTGCGGCTGAACGACAGGGCATTGTTCAGCGCCTTGATGTGGGCACTACGGGGCTAATGATGGTAGCCAAGAGCGAATTGGCCTATTCGAGACTGAAGCAGGCATTCCGCGACAAAACTGTGCACAAGGTCTATCACGCTCTGGTGCAAGGCTTGCCAGACCCACTTGAGGGCACAATCGATGCACCGCTGGGTCGTCACCCGAAAGCCGAGTTTAAGTTCGCTGTTATGGCTGATGGAAAACCGTCTGTCACGCACTACAAGGTGATTGAGGCCTTTCCTTCAGCCAGTTTGCTCGAGATCATCCTTGAGACCGGCCGCACCCACCAGATTCGCGTCCACATGAGCACCTTCAAGCATCCGCTGATTGGCGACACCATGTACGGTGCCGACCCGAAGTTAGCGGCCAGGCTAGGCATGGAGCATCAGTGGCTGCATGCAACGGCCTTGAGTTTCGAACATCCGATAACCGGAAAGCAGCTGGATCTTCAAAGTGAGCACCCGGCCAAACTTGAATCCGTGTTGGAGCAATTGCGCGGTATTTAACCGATTATTCTTCATTGGCAACTCGATATTCTTCGGGTGGGGCAGGGAGCCAAAGTGACTAGCAGTGACAATTTCGTCCACCTGCACGTTCACACCGACTACTCGATGCTGGATGGCGCAGCCCTGGTCAAAAAGTTGGTCAAGCAGGTCGCCGACCTGGGTATGCCCGCGGTTGCCGTCACCGACCACGGAAACATGCATGCCGCCTACGAATTTTTCACAGCCGCAAATAAGGCCGGAATCAAGCCGATTATTGGCCTAGAGGCATACGTGGCTCCCGCTGTGCCTAGAACGCACAAGCAGGCAGTGCGCTGGGGAGACGGCGGAGAAGATGACGTCTCGGGGGGTGGCGCCTACACCCACATGACCCTGTTGAGTGAAAACACCGCAGGCATGCACAACCTTTTCAAGATGTCTTCTCACTCTTGGTTCGACGGTTATTACCGTAAACCGCGCATCGATCTCGAACTCATGCAGACCTATGGCAAGGGCATTATCGCGACCTCGGGTTGCGTCTCTGGCGAGATTCAGGTGCGCCTGCGCCGTGGCGAGTATGAAGAGGCAAAGCGCGTTGCCGGCGAGCTCGCCGAGGTCTTTGGCAAAGACAACTTTTTCATTGAGATTCAGCGCCACAACCTTGGCATCGAGGATCGAGCCTTTGGCGATTTGATCAAGTTGGCTCGCGAGCTTTCGCTGCCTTTGGTCGCTTCGAATGACTTGCACTACGCGCATGCAACCGATGCCGAAGCACACGAAGCATTGCTTTGCGTACAGACCAACGCAAACATTTACGACCCGAATCGCTTCAAGCTAGACACGCCTGAGTTTTATGTGAAGTCGGCAGCGCAAATGCGAGAACTTTTTGCAGATTTCCCTGAGGCCTGTGACAACACCCTGCTGATCGCAGAGCGCACGCAGGTGGATTTCAAGGCGCGAAACCTGATGCCGAAGTTTCCGGTGCCTGAGGGTGAAACCGAATCGACTTGGTTTGCAAAAGAAGTTCACCGCGGCCTGAGCCAGCTTTTCCACGGAAACGTTCCAAAGACACATCTAGATCAAGCCGATTACGAAATCGACGTAATCAACAAAATGAATTTCCCTGGTTACTTCTTGGTAGTTGCTGACTTCATTGCCTGGGCTCGTAAGAACGGTGTTCGCGTTGGTCCAGGTCGAGGTTCGGCCGCTGGTGCCATCGTTGCTTGGGCGCTGGGCATCACTGCGCTCGACCCGATCGAGCATGGTTTGATCTTCGAGCGATTCTTGAACCCTGAGCGCGAGTCGATGCCTGATATTGATATCGACTTCGACGACCGAGGGCGAGCTGACGTCATCAAGTACGTCACCGAGAAATACGGCGATGACCGCGTGGCTCAGATCGTCACATACAACACCATCAAGGCCAAGCAGGCTATCAAGGATGCCGCTCGCGTACTCGATCTGCCCTACGCCTCTGGCGAGAAGTTGACCAAACTGCTTCCAAAGGCCATCATGGGCCGCGAAATCTCGCTGACAGAGACCATTGAGAAGCAAATCGACGGCAAGGCGAACGAGAGATTCAAAGAGGCGGGCGAGTTCCGTGCTCACCTTGAATCTGACGAACAGGCTCAGCAAATCTTCAAACTGGCAAGGGGTCTAGAGGGTCTGAAGCGCGGCTGGTCGGTTCATGCTGCCGGAATCATCATGTCTGCCGAGCCGCTTGTCGAGATCATGCCGATGATGAAGCGCGAAGACGATGGCGCGATCATCACGCAGTTCGACCAGCCGACCAGCGAGGCCCTTGGGTTGCTGAAGATGGACTTCTTGGGGCTTCGAAACTTGACCGTTCTCGAAGACGCGCTTGCGAACATCCGTGAAAATCGAAACGAGGATGTGGTTCTCGAAACCCTCGACCTAAACGGCGATGAGAAGACTTTCGACTTGCTATCGCGCGGCGAAACCCAGGGTGTTTTCCAGCTTGACGGCGCCCAGATGCGTTCGCTACTGCGCTTGATGAAGCCTTCAAAGTTTGAGCACATCTCGGCTGCTATCGCACTGTATCGACCTGGCCCTATGGGTATGGACTCGCACACAAACTACGCGCTTCGCAAAAACGGTTTGCAAGAAATCGAGCCGATTCATCCGGAACTGGTAGAGCCCCTTGCAGAAGTTCTCGGCGAAACTTACGGCCTTATCGTCTACCAAGAGCAGGTCATGGCGGCAGCGCAGAAGACCGCGGGGTTCACGCTCGGTCAAGCAGACACATTGCGACGAGCAATGGGTAAAAAAGACCGCGAAAAACTAGACAAAATGTTTGGCGATTTCTCAGATGGCATGACATCAAACGGATTCGGCAAAGAAGCAATTCAAAAACTTTGGGACACACTAGAGCCGTTTGCCGACTACGCGTTCAACAGAGCTCACAGTGCCGCGTATGGCGTAATTAGTTATTGGACCGCCTACCTCAAAGCGAATTTCACCGCTGAGTACATGGCGGCACTGCTTACCAGCGTCGGCGACAGTAAAGACAAACTGGCAATTTACCTGGCCGAGTGCCGCAAATTGGGCATTCAGGTTTTAGCCCCCGACGTTAATGAATCGGTTGGCGTATTTAGCGCAATTGGTGAAGACATTCGCTTCGGCCTTGGCGCTGTGCGCAACGTTGGCCACAACGTGGTGGCTGCCATCGTCGAAACTCGCAAGACCAAAGGTAAGTTCACTGACTTCAATGACTTTATGAAGAAGGTGCCGCAAGTTGTCTGCAGCAAGCGCACCATCGCGTCCTTGATTTTGGCTGGAGCTTTCGACTCGTTCGGAGAGACCCGACGCGCGCTACTAGAGATTCACGAAGCGGCGGTGGATTCGGTCAGCGCCACCAAGCGCCAAGAGGCGATGGGCCAAGATGACCTGTTTGGCGATCTGTTTGCCGACCACAGCGGCTTTGGAGTGGTGGTTCCGCAGCGCCCAGAGTGGGGAAAGAAAGAAAAACTCGCAAAAGAACGCGAAATGCTGGGCCTTTACGTGAGTGACCACCCGCTGGCTGGCCTAGAGGCTCAAGTCGCTAAGTTCAGCGAGGTATCAATCGCCGAACTGCAAGAGAACGACCGACTCGAAGATGGCCAGGTTGTCACAGTCGCCGGATTGATTACCTCGGTTGAACGAAAAACTGCTCGAAGCGGCAACAATTACGCAATTGTCACCATTGAAGACCTTGACCGCGAGATGACAGTGATGCTCATGGGCAAGACCTACCTCGAATACTCGAGCGTTCTTGCGCCAGACCAGTTTGTGGCCGTGCGCGGTCGAATTTCTCAACGAGATGATGGCAAGAATATAAATGCTCAGCGCATTGAGCTGATTGATGCGAACTTTGATGACAGTTCACCAGTTCAGCTGCATGTTCGTGACTTCATGGCTACGAGACTCGCGCTAGAAGATCTTGACCGCACGCTAAGAAACTATCCGGGTAATGCCGAGGTATTTATCAACATGATTGATGCCAATCGCAACTCGAATCGCTTCAAGCTGCAAAACACCGTCACTTTGAGTGTTCCGATGATTGCCGAAATCAAGTCGATTTTCGGATCAAAGGTTTTTGTTGGAATTGAAGATTCAGGCGATAACGGCCGTGGTTTTGTATCCACGTTGGTGGTAGACCAGGGGATTAGCCTGGGTTCCGACGAGTCCGTTTTCAATTTCGACAATTACGACGGCGTTTGATTCGACTGCGTGAATTTCGCGCACTTTGCAAATCAGCACCGAGCTAACACCATCAAAAATCGGTAGTTCGTGACTACCGCGGTTCCAGTCGTCGTCTAGAAAACGTTTAGTGTGGTCCGCAGCGAGTTTTTGCGCAAGTGCAACATTGGCTTCGGTTAGCGTGTGAATCGCAACGAATTTCGCTTCGCAAAGGTGCTGCCAGGTGCTTGCACCGCTGGCAACATTGAAACTTGCTAGAGGCGGGTTCGCTCCAAGAGATGTCATTGAGGTGGCCGTGAAGCCTACCGGTTGGCCATCGCTCGAGTTCAAAGTGATGATTGCAACACCGGAGGCGTGATTTCTAAAAGTTGCCTTGAGCGCTTCGACTGGGTCAGAGAGTTGTTCGAAAGTCATTTTCATTCCTAAGGATTCCCTCCAGACTAGACGAAACCTAGAATTGAAGGCATTGGAGGAGCGATGAGCATACAGATCTTAGATTTGCGCGGTCGCACAGTCACACCTGACCTCGTCAAGAGTGTTGTACCGCGTGCTGCACTCGATATCGGCGCAGCGGTATCGCAAGTGGCTCCTGTTGTCGAGGCGGTCCGCACCGAAGGCGTCGCGGCCATAAATCGCGTCAGTGCCCAGTTCGATGGGTTCATTGCAGATCCAATCTGGGCGACGGCTGCCGAATTTGAACAGGCCCTGGCAACTCTCGAACCTAATCTCAAAGCGGCTATCGAAGAGGCTGCCTCTCGAGTTAGAGCCACATCGGTCAGTTCGATGCCGACGGAAAACAAAACTTCGTTTGCTACCGGCGCGGCCGTGACCACCCGTTACCAACCAATCGAGTCGGTTGGTCTTTACGTTCCTGGCGGCAAGGCGGTTTACCCCTCGAGTGTCGTGATGAATGTTGTTCCGGCGCAAGTCGCAGGCGTGGCGCAAATAGTGATTGCTACACCCGGGCAGAAGGCCCTGAATGGTCGACCGCACCCAACAGTCTTGGCGGCTTCCGCGATTCTGGGTGTCGATCGAGTTTTAGTTATCGGTGGCCCCGCTGCCATTGCTGCGATGGCATACGGCGTTTCATCGATCGGTCTTGATCCAGTCGACCTAATTACTGGCCCAGGCAACATCTTTGTTGCTGCAGCAAAAAGGATCGTCCGAGGTCAAGTTGCAATCGATTCTGAAGCTGGAACAACTGAAGTCTTGGTGCTTGCTGACGAGACTGCGAACGCTCGAGCTGTCGCGCTTGATCTAATAAGTCAGGCCGAGCACGATGAAGCCGCCGCCTCTGTTCTGGTGACAGACAGCAAAGTCCTCGCCAACAACGTTTTTAACGAAATTGAGTCGCTTGTTTCGACTATGAGCAATGAGCAGCGCATCCGTGTAGCTCTGTCGGGTCAACAGTCGGCATTGGTGATTGTCGAATCCTTGACAGCTGCAATCGACTTCGCCAACTCATACGCAACCGAGCACCTCGAAATCATGACAGGTGATGATCAAGCTGTTCTTTCGCGAATAAAACATGCAGGTGCCATCTTTGTTGGTGAGTTTTCGCCAGTTGCTCTCGGCGATTACATGGCTGGCTCGAATCACGTGCTCCCAACTGGGGGAACGGCGCGCTTCAACGCCGGTCTCGGTGTTCACACATTTTTGCGATCACAACAGGTAATTGATTACTCGCAAACGGCTTTGGCCACCATCGCAGCAAAAATCGATACATTCGCCAGGGCAGAGGGACTAGATGCCCATGGTCGGGCGATTACAGATCGACTCGGCTAGTCTGATTGCACTAGGAGGCCCGAATGCACTGTCCATTTTGCCGCTATCCAGACTCGCGCGTAATCGATTCGCGTACCTCTGACGATGGTTCATCAATTCGACGTCGTCGCGAATGCCCGCAATGCACGCAGCGCTTCAGCACTACTGAAACGGCTTCGCTAGTAATCGTGAAGCGAAGTGGAGTTGCTGAACCATTTAGTCGCGACAAGATCGTCGGCGGCTTGCGAAAGGCTTGCCAGGGTCGACCAGTAACCGAGGCCGACTTGGCTATCTTGGCGCAAACGGTTGAAGAGACTATTCGCGCTACCGGTGCCGCTCAGGTCGAAGCTCATGATGTCGGTTTGGCCATTCTTGGGCCGTTGCGCGAGCTCGACGAGGTTGCCTACATGCGTTTTGCCAGTGTCTATCAGGGCTGGGAGAGCCTCGACGATTTCGAAGAAGCCATCAAGCTGATGCGCATCGAACATGCCACCGAAAAGGCCGATGGCGATGTCAAAGACGAGGCTTGACCTCGGTTAGTATTTCTGACGGAACGGGATCGGCGAATACGCGGGTCCCGTACTGCTTTAACCGTTAACCTTGAGGCGTGCTTTATCGCCTAATCTTCAAACTCTTTTTTACTAACCTGGATGCCGAATTGGCGCATCACCTTGGTATGGCGGCCATCCGTGTGCTCGGCGCAACAGGTCTGTCGTCTTTATTGCGAGTCAAGGCCAGGCGCTCAGTATCTGCCTTTGGTTTGAACTTTGATTCGCCATTCGGATTGGCTGCAGGTTTCGACAAAAACGCAGTTGCCATCAAAGCACTTGGCGATCTCGGTTTTTCGCACGTTGAGGTAGGAACCGTGACAGCGCAAGCTCAGCCTGGCAACGAAAAGCCGCGACTATTTCGTTTGATTGCAGACCGGGCGTTGATCAATCGCATGGGATTTAACAATCAAGGTGCAGCGGTTGTTGCTGAGCGAATTGCCAAAACCCGGTTGCGTTATCGTGGCCAGCTGCCAGTCATTGGCGTGAACATCGGTAAATCCCGCGTTGTCGAAGTTGAAGACGCCGTGGCTGATTACCGAACTAGCGCAAAGTTGCTTGCACCAGTAGCCGACTACATCGCAGTTAATGTCTCGTCGCCAAACACGCCAGGCCTGCGTTCACTGCAATCGACGAAGGCGCTGAAGCCAATTCTCGAGGCAGTAATCGCAGAGTCGCTTGGCAAGCCGGTTCTCGTGAAGATTGCACCCGACCTCGCCGATGAAGACATCAAGGATGTTGCCAAGCTGGCCAACAAACTTGGCTTGGCCGGGGTAATCGCCACCAACACCACGATTTCGCGCAATGGGTTGGCGACTAGCGCCGCAATCGTCGCTGAAAAAGGGGCGGGCGGACTCTCAGGTGCGCCTCTGAAGGCGCGGTCGCTTGAGGTACTGCAAATTCTTCGAAAGGCGCTCCCTTCTGAAGTGGCCATCATTTCGGTTGGGGGAGTAGAAACGGCAGCCGAGGTGCGCGAAAGATTAGCCAACGGCGCATCGCTAGTACAGGGTTACAGCGCGTTTATTTATGAAGGTCCACTTTGGGCTCGCAGAATCAAGCAGAGCCTCTAGTGACTGAGATCACTTTATGGGTCGACGACCTGGCTAAGGCCGAAGGTTTTTACTCGAAGCTTCTTGGTCTGAGATGTGCCGTCAGCAGTGACGACTAATGTCAGCTCACCGATGTCACGAACACGGTTCACCTTCACGCGGTGCCACTTCAGTACCGCGAAACGGGCGAGTACGCGACTCGCGAGTCGGCTGCCATTAAGCCAATCTTCAAAGTGGCTGAGCTGCCGTCTAGTGATTTTCTAGATTCGCTGGTTGCCAGAACGATCAAAGAATTTGCACAGGGCGATCGCGAGTTCATCGACTTGATTGACCCCGAGGGAGATGTAATTCAGCTCGCCAATTAGCAGAGGCGTGTTTCAGGCGCCTTGGTCTCAGTCGGGTCAAACACCGCAACCGGCTGCAGAATGTCGGCTACCTTACTCATGATTTCTGCAGGAATTTCAACACCCACAGCACCAAGGTTCGAGGTGATCTGTTCTGGCGTGGTTGCGCCAACAATTGCAGCCGAGACGTTGTCGTTCTGTAGCACCCAAGCCAATGCGAACTGAGCCATAGTCAAATCGAGGTCTTCTGCGAGCGGTCGGAGTTGCTGAACTCTAGTCAGCACCTCATCGCTCAAGTACTTTTCCATCATTTTGCCGAGGCGCTCGTCGGCACCTCGAGAGCCAGCAGGAAAGGCCTGACCTGGTAGGTATTTGCCAGTCAAAGCTCCTTGTGCCATCGGCGACCAAACAATTTGCGATACGCCAAGTTCGCGCGAAGTTGGAACGACTTCGGCCTCAATAACTCGCCAGAGGGCCGAATACTGAGGCTGATTTGAGATCAACTGAAAACCCATTTGCTTTGAGTAAGCGTGAGCCGCGCGAATCTGTTCGGCATTCCATTCAGAGACGCCGATGTAGTGAGCCTTGCCTGAGCGAACAATGTCTGCGAACGCCTGCATGGTTTCTTCGAGCGGAGTCTCAACGTCATATCGGTGTGCCTGATACAAGTCGACGTATTCGGTCTGCAAGCGCTTCAGCGAACCATTGATTGATTCCATGATGTGCTTGCGCGACAAACCAGTGTCGTTCGGTCTCTTTTCTGCCACCGGCCAGTAGACCTTGGTAAAAATCTCAATGCCCTCGCGACGCTGACCTTTGAGTGCCTCGCCGAGAACGCTTTCGGCAGCCTGGTTCGCGTAAACATCAGCTGTGTCGAAAGATGTGATTCCACCCTCGAGTGCAGCATGGACTGTAGCGTGAGCAGCCTTATCTTCGATTTGGCTGGCGTGGGTGAGCCAGTTTCCGTAAACGAGCTCAGAGACTTTGAATCCCGAGTTTCCTAGGTAACGGTGCTTCATGGTTTTCTCCGAAAGGTTTTTTAGTTGCCGTTAGATTTTGGTGCCGCGCGCTACCTGCGGCTTAGGCATGCGCATAGGTCGAAGCTGAAGTGAACGCATAGCTACG
>JBJTNB010000064.1:0-4080 GCA_046073845.1 Micrococcales bacterium | reverse complement strand
TCTTCAATCACCGGCGAGAACTCGTCAAAGCTTGATCTGCTTGTCGACTCTGTGGCGGCTGCTACCAAGCGTGGTCAGCAGGTAATCGTGGTCACTTCAGGCGCGATCGCCACAGGAATGCCACTTCTTGGTTTCGACTCAAAGCCAGAAGACCTTGCCACCTCGCAGGCGCTTGCTTCGGTCGGTCAGAGCCGCCTGATCTCGCGATACCAAACCAGTCTCGAGCGCTACGGTCTGGTAGCTGGTCAAGTGCTACTTACTGCTGGCGATCTAGAAGGCGAAGAGACGTCGGGCAATGCCAATGCCGCTCTTGAGCGATTGCTTGAGCTCGGTGTGGTGCCAATCGTCAACGAAAATGACACCGTTGCCACCACCGAAATTAGATTCGGTGATAACGACCGACTAGCTGCCCTCGTCGCTGTGTTAGCCAAGGCCGATGCCCTGATTTTGCTTAGCGACGTCGACGCTCTCTACACGCTTCCGCCTTCTGAACCGGGCGCCGAGCGTATCGCGAAGGTCGCATTCGAAGATGAGCCAAACGCTCAAATCGGCGGAAGCGTATCCAAGGTGGGTACCGGCGGCGCTATCACCAAGGTAAGTGCGGCCAAGCACGCCGGCGAGTTTGGCGTTTCTGTTCTACTCACGTCGGCACTAAACGTTTCAAAGGCACTCGACGGCCACGATGTTGGCACTTGGTTCGAAGCGAAAGGCTAAATTCATGCATACCGCAATCGACAAAATGACTGCAGTCAAGGCTGCTTCGATTGAACTCGCCAAGGCAAGCCCGGCACAGCGCACGGCGGCACTTGAGAATATCGCCCGACTACTTGTCGAGCGCACAGCTGAGATCATGGTCGAGAACGCGAAAGACATTGAGCGCGGTCAAGCGGGCGACATGACCGTGAGCACCCAAGACCGAATCCGCCTCGACGAAATGCGCATCAAGGGCATCGCAGATTCTGTTTTAAAGATCACCACACTTGCCGACCCGGTTGGCGAAGTCATTCGCGGCAAGACTCTGCCAAATGGTTTGCAATTGACTCAGGTGCGCGTTCCGTTAGGCGTGGTCGGCGTGATTTACGAGGCTCGCCCTAATGTCACCATCGATATCGCTGTGCTTGCAATCAAGAGCGGTAACGCTGTGGTCTTGCGCGGTGGTCGCGATGCACAGAGCAGCAACGCCATCTTGGTTACATTGCTACAGGATGCACTTGCCGAAGCCGGAATCAGTCGCGATGTAGTTCACACACTTGACGAGTTCGGTCGAGAAGGTAGTCAGGCAATGATGAAGGCTGTTGGCCTCATCGATGTGCTGATTCCTCGTGGTGGTGCAGGGTTGATTCAGGCGGTGGTCGAAGAATCTCGCGTGCCAGTGATTCAGACCGGCGATGGCGTGGTTCACATTTTCATTGATGAATCTGCTCGCCTCGATTGGGCAGTCGAGATTCTGCACAACGCAAAGGTTCAGCGCCCGAGTGTCTGCAACGCTGTAGAGACACTATTGGTACACGAAAAGGCGGCGCAGCGCGTGATTCCGGCTGTGCTCGCAAAGTTGAAGCAGTCGGCAGTCACCATCCATGCCGATGACCGCACGCTGAATCTATTCGCCGATGCAGTGGCCGCCACCGAAGAGGACTGGAAGACCGAGTATCACGATCTAGACCTAGCGGTTCGAGTAGTGGCAAATATTGATGAAGCTCTGGCTCACATCGCCAAGTACGGCACCAAACACACCGAGTCGATCATCACCGAGAACATAGAGAACGCAGAGCGTTTCTTGGCCGAGGTCGATGCCTCGACCGTGATGGTCAATGCTTCAACCCGCTTCACTGATGGTGGCGAGTTCGGCTTCGGGGCAGAGGTTGGCATTTCGACCCAGAAACTGCACGCTCGTGGCCCGATGGGACTTCAAGAGCTGACCAGCACGAAGTGGCTGGTACGCGGAAACGGCCAAACCAGGGCCTAGGCACAGGCCCTGAGGTAGGCTTTACAAAGCACTTAGGAGTGAAATGATCAACATTTTGGCAGAAGGCGAAGGCATCGTTCTTCCGTTCCCTGCACCAATCTTTGGCGCAATTGCATTTACCGTTTTCGTTGTACTTGCATTGGTTACCTGGAGCTACCGCGATGTAGCTAACCGCCACGACCACAAGTCTTCTGACAGCCAGGGTCACCACTAAGCCACTTCGGCTTTTAGGTTTGCCATGGGCAAGGTTCGTCTCGGCGTAATGGGTGGAACCTTCGACCCAATTCACCACGGACACCTCGTTGCTGCCAGTGAGGTAGCCGCAAAATTCAATCTCGATGAAGTGGTCTTCGTGCCGACCGGCCGTCCTTGGCAGAAGTCACAGGTGACGGCAACTGAAGATCGTTACCTCATGACAGTGATTGCAACCGCCAGTAATCCTCGTTTCAAAGTTTCTCGAGTCGACATCGATCGCGATGGACCGACCTACACAGTCGACACACTTGCCGACATTCAAGCGCTATACCCAGATGCAGAGCTCTACTTCATCTCTGGTGCCGATGCCATCAGTCAGATTCTTTCTTGGAAAGACGTCGACCAACTTTGGAGCAAAGCGCACTTCGTTGCGGTAACTCGACCGGGCCACGACCTTCAGGTGCCAGATTCTGCTCCGGCAGGCGCAATCGACATCCTCGAAATTCCAGCGTTGGCGATTTCTTCGACCGACATTCGCGAACGCTCGCAACGTCACGAACCGGTTTGGTATCTGGTGCCAGATGGCGTCGTTCAGTACATCAACAAGCACAAGCTCTACGCGGGTGACAATGTCTGATTTTTTTGACCCGGATGAGTGGGAGAGCAAGCCTGCTCCTAGAGTTACCAGTCCTGTAATTCCCGTAGCGACGGTGGCCACGCCAGCGGCGGCGATGGTTGCCGAGGTTAAGCAGGCCTTTTTTGAACTCAAACCGGTCGGGCAGCAGCCAAAGATTGAGGTCGAGGTTCTCGAGGCTGCAGTAGCGGCGGTTCCTTTGCTTGAAACACCTGCTGAGGTTTTGGCAGAGCCTGTGCGCATGCCTGAACCTCTTGAGATACCTACTGATTTTCCTAGCTTCGAGGCGCCAGAGGGAATGAGTGTCGACCTTTCAGATCTGGGCATCGGCAGCGACGAACCTCTTACCCGTCGTCAGATCCGCGAATTTGAACGCCTCACCGGCAGCGACATTCAAGAAGAGCCTGTTTCAACTGCGACCAGTTCTTTTGAAGTTCGGTTGCCATACGACGACGACCTAGTCGAGCAGGTTCCTGAACTGGCTAACACCAATGCTCTAGAGGTCATTGAGGCTGACGAAGCTCCGAACTTTGCGGCGTCACCGGGCATGGTGATTGAGCCAGTTACTAACTCGATCGTCATCGACCAGGTTCAAGACCTGAGCAACTACACCTCAACTATCAACTCGACCGGCGAGATTCTCACCACCGGGGCAATTCAGATCCCTGTCTTTTTGCCCGAGAGCGACACCGGCGAAGTCAAAATCATTGAACAAGCCGATGCACTCGACGCGGCCATCCAGGCAGACAATGCTGCAGGTTTCATCAACTCTGTTGCTCCGGTTAGAGTGACAGGCATTGTCGGCATTCTCGGCCGTTCAAAAGTGATTCCAACCAACCTGCGCAAAGGACGTTCACAACCATTCATGGTTCTGGCAACTGCTGTGCTCATCATTTTGGCAGGTGCGACCGTGGTCACCCTGTTCATGCTCAAATAGTTCAAACCAACAAGGATCAAGTGACCGCTACAGCTTCTGCAATCAAACTCGCTAACCTCGCAGCTTCGGCCGCAGCCGACAAGTTGGGTGAAGAGATAGTTGCTCTCGACGTAAGCGAACTAATGCCGCTTGCCGACATTTTTCTAATCGTTTCTGGTCGAAACGAACGGCAGGTTCAGTCAATCTCTGATGAGATTCAAGAGAAAATGCACGAAGTTGGGCAGCGCATGCTGCGCCAAGAGGGCAAGGCTGGTGGGCGTTGGATTCTGCTCGACTTCGGCGATGTCATCTGCCACATCTTCCATGAGCAAGACCGCGCGTTCTACTCGCTCGAGCGCCTCTGGAAAG
>JBJTNB010000063.1:0-3203 GCA_046073845.1 Micrococcales bacterium | reverse complement strand
GCTGCATCGGCGACGAGCACCGGCTTGCCTTCGCGAAGCGCGTCTAGTGCTTCTTCGATTGTCGACAGGTTCATTTGTTACCCCTTGCTTCGAGCAGGCGCTCGATGTGTTTAGCCATTACGTCGGCTTCAACGTTGACTTTGTCGCCGGCATGTTTGTGGCCGAGCGTGGTTAGAGCGAGCGTTTCTGGAATCAGGCTAAGACCAACGTGGTCTTCGCCAACTTCGTTCACGGTCAGGCTCACGCCGTCGATAGTGATCGAACCTTTTAGAACCACATACTTCATCAGTTCAACCGGGATGCGCACACGCAACCAGTCCCAGTTCTCTGACTTTTCGCGGCCAATGATTTCGCCGACTCCATCGACGTGGCCCTGCACGACGTGACCACCGAAACGAGTCGCCGAAGTCATGGCACGCTCGAGGTTTACGACGTCGCCGACTTTGAGCGATCCGAGTGCCGACTTGTCGAGAGTCTCTTGCATCACGTCGGCGGTGAAAACGCGCTTGTCGAATTCGATGGCGGTGAGGCAGGTGCCGCTGACTGCGATCGAGTCACCGCGATGCACGTCGCTAACAACGAGCGGGCCCTCGATGGTGAGGCGCATTGCATCACCCTGTGGTTCGATGGCTGAAACGCGGCCAAGTTCTTCGATGATTCCTGTAAACATCAGGCCTTCCTTACTGCGCGAATCAAAATGTCGTTGCCGAGGTTCACGCTCTCGACGAACTGAAGCTCAATCGCGTCGGCGATTGTCGCGACGCCAATTTCACGGATGGCGGTGTGCGACCCACCGATTAGCTTCGGTGCTTGGTAAATCAAAAACTCGTCGGCCAGTTTGGCTTGAATTAGAGCCGATTCCAGCTCGGCGCCACCCTCGACGAAGGCCTGGCGAATGCCTCTGCTCCAGAGCTCGGCCATGACCTGGTGCAGGTCGCGAGTGGTGAGGTGCAGGGTCTGAGCGTCGCCGTTGAACACGCGGAGTGTGGGTGAGAGTTCACGTTCACCAACGATGACTCGCAGGGGCTGGTTCTCGTAGAGCGAGCCGTCGGTCTTGCGCGCGGTTAGTTCTGGGTCGTCGACTTCGATGGTGTTAGTGCCAGCGATGATTGCCTGTGCCTCTGCGCGACGAGCGTGCACATCGATGCGGGCTTCGGCACCAGTGATCCACTTCGATGTGCCATCGCTAGCGGCGGTTCGACCATCGATCGAAGCGGCGTACTTAACCACAACGTAAGGGCGTTCGCTGAACTTATTCACAAGCCAAGGAAGAAGCGTCGGGTAGTACTCGTCGGCCATCAAGCCTTCGATGACCTCAACGCCTGCAGCGCGAAGTCGCTCTGCGCCGCCACCTTCGACCTTGCCAGGGTCGCTTGATGCAAAGACCACTCGCTTGATGCCGGCATCGATGAGTGCCTGGGCACAAGGGCCGGTGTGGCCGGTGTGGTTGCAAGGCTCAAGAGTTACGACGGCTGTGTAGCCGGTAGCTGCAATGCCTGCGGCCTGAAGTTTGTTTAGGGCATCGACCTCTGCGTGGGGCGTGCCAACACCTTGGTGCCAGCCTTCGGCCATCACGTTGCCGGCTTCGTTCAAGATCACGGCACCAACTCGAGGGTTTTCATCGAATGCCGGTGAGCGCTGGGCAAGCGCAATCGCACGGCGCATCGCCTCTGCGTATCGCTGTTCGTTCATTTACCCATCCGTGTTCTAATGAACCTCGGGGGTTGGCGCAATGCCAGGATGCCGCAGATGCGACAACCACGGGTACGCGCGCGAGCACGTAACCGCTGCAACTTCTACCATCCGGACTTTAACCGTCGGCTCTGGAATTCCACCAAAATCAACCGCCGCTCCAGAGCTCCGGGTAACCGGTTGGCCTGCTGGCGCGTCGGGTCGCGGGCTTTAACCGCCGGTTCAGATTTTCACTGACCCCGAAGTGCACTTCTTACCCTAGGGGTAACCAGCGGCGATGGCTATCTATTCCTGTGAACTTGGGGATAACGCCCAGAAAGGCTTTATTTAGCGGCGATGAAGCCCACGCGGTCATAGACCGCAGCCAAAGTCGCCTCGGCGACGGCATTGGCACGCTCGGCACCGGCGGCCAGCAAGGCGTCGAGCTGAGCGGCATCGGCGAGTAGTTCTTCGGCACGGTTTCGGATCGGCTCGATGGCAGAAACGGCGGCATCGGCAAGGTCGCTCTTGAGCGCGCCGTAGCCTCCGCCACCATACTGACCAACTAGGTCATCGATTGAGCGACCAGACAAAGCCGAGAACAAGCCGAGCAGGTTCGAAACACCAGGCTTGGCCTCGCGGTCGAAGCGCACCTCGCCATCGGTGTCGGTGACCGCACTCTTGAATTTCTTCACGATGGTGGCGTTGTCATCCATGATGTTGACAAGTCCCTTAGGGTCGCCCGACTTCGACATCTTGGCGGTTGGGTTTTGCAGGTCGTAAATCTTGGCGTTCTCTTTTTGAATCACGGCTTCTGGAACAACGAAGGTCTCGCCGAATCGCGAATTGAAACGGATGGCCAAGTCGCGAGTGAGCTCGATGTGCTGGCGCTGGTCTTCGCCAACCGGAACGGCCTTTGGTTGGTAAAGAAGAATGTCGGCGGCCTGCAAAATCGGGTAGGTGTAAAGACCAACCGAAGCCGAGTCGACGCCGTTCTTTTGAGTCTTGTCTTTGAACTGAGTCATGCGACCGGCCTCGCCCATGCCAGTGATGCACTGCAGCACCCAAGCCAGCTGTGCGTGCGCAGGCACGTGCGACTGAATGAAGAGGGCCGACTTGTCGGTGTCGATTCCCGCGGCAATGTATTGCGCGGCGGTGCGACGAGTGTTGGCGCGCAATTCTGTCGGGTCTTGTGGCACGGTGATCGCGTGCAGGTCTACGATGCAGTAAAAAGCCTGGTAGTCGTCTTGCATTGCTGCCCAGTTAACCAGCGCACCAAGGTAGTTGCCGAGGTGTAACGAACCAGCAGAAGGCTGCATTCCGCTTAGAAGATTGGGCTTGGTCATGCCCTCAAGTCTAAACCGCACGGATGCGCGGCTTGATGTCTGCGATTAGTCGATGTCCCGGCGAAGCGAGGTGAGCATAGCTGCCGCAGCAAATACCAATCCATAAACAAGCAAAAGTGCTGCAGCCGGCCAAGGTTCAAGATAATTTGCGGTGTCAATCGAGATGCCAGTTGATTTGGAATCGAC
>JBJTNB010000062.1:0-24176 GCA_046073845.1 Micrococcales bacterium | reverse complement strand
GGCAGCGATGGCTCAGTTCTCGGCTGCTTACAAGTCGGTAACCAAGAAGATTGTTCGTACTCGCGTTCTCAAAGAGGGAATCCGTATTGACGGTCGCGGTCTTCGCGACATCCGTCCGATCACTGCTGAGATCCACGTTGTTCCACGCGTTCACGGTTCGGCAATCTTCGAGCGTGGCGAGACCCAAATCATGGGTATCACCACTTTGAACATGCTCAAGATGGAGCAGACCATCGATGCGCTGACTCCGGTCACCACTAAGCGCTACATGCACAACTACAACTTCCCGCCTTACTCAACTGGTGAGACTGGTCGCGTTGGTACTCCTAAGCGTCGCGAAATCGGCCACGGTGCTCTTGCAGAGCGCGCACTGGTTCCAGTTTTGCCAAGCCGCGAAGAGTTCCCTTACGCAATCCGTCAGGTTTCTGAGGCACTTGGTTCGAACGGTTCGACCTCGATGGGTTCTGTCTGTGCTTCGACTCTTGCCTTGCTAAGTGCCGGTGTTCCGCTAAAGGCTCCGGTTGCGGGTATCGCCATGGGTCTGATCTCTGACGAGATCAACGGCAAGACCGAGTACGCAGCGCTAACCGACATCCTTGGTGCCGAAGACGCGCTAGGCGACATGGACTTCAAGGTCGCCGGTACTCGCGAGTTCGTTACCGCAATTCAGCTAGACACCAAGCTCGACGGAATTCCTGCTTCGGTTCTCGCTGGCGCGCTAACTCAGGCACGCGAGGCACGTTTGAGCATCCTCGACATCATGGCTGAAGAAATCAGCGAGCCAGACGAGATGGCACCTACTGCACCTCGTGTTATCGCGGTTCAGATTCCTGTCGACAAGATCGGTGAGGTCATTGGCCCGAAGGGCAAGATGATCAACGAGATCCAGGCCGAGACCGGCGCAGACATCTCGATCGAAGACAACGGAACCGTCTACATTGGCGCAACCGATGGCCCGTCGGCAGAGGCTGCAAAGGCTCGCATCAACGCGATTGCAAACCCACACGTTCCAGAGATTGGCGAGCGTTTCCTCGGAACCGTCGTCAAGCTGGCAACCTTCGGTGCGTTCATCTCGTTGCTACCTGGCAAGGATGGCCTACTTCACGTCAGCGAACTAAAGAAGCTAGCTGGCAAGCGCGTTGAAAACGTCGAAGACGTGCTCGAGGTTGGCCAAAAGGTTCAGGTCGAGATCACCAAGATTGACGACCGTGGCAAGTTGTCGCTAAGCCCAGTTGTTGAGGGCGACTCGGCAGTTGCCGACGAGGAGTAATCCTCAAGCGAAACCGCTTAGGCTCACCCTGTGTCAGAAATCTTTTTCGATCTAAACCAGAGTGAACTTTCGTTCGCCGCTTCGGGCGGCACCACCGTGCATCGGTCGGTGCTCCCGAGCGGCGTTCGTGTTTTAAGCGAGCACGTGCCGGGTTCTCAAAGTGTCAGTGTTTCTTTCTCTGTAGCCGTCGGTTCGCGCGATGAGACCAACGGTCACTTCGGTTCAACGCACTTTCTAGAGCACTTGTTGTTCAAGGGCACCAAGCGCCGCACCGCGCTCGACATTGCTGTGGCATTCGACAGTGTTGGTGGTTCTTCAAACGCTGCAACGGGCAAAGAGAGCACCTCGTACTACGCGCGCGTGCAAGACAAGGCTCTACCGCTAGCAGTAGATGTAATCGCAGACATGCTTACTTCTTCGCTGATCGACCCGGTCGAATTCGAAAACGAGCGCACGGTCATTCTCGAAGAACTTGCCATGAACGACGACGACCCTCAAGATGTCGCGCACGAAGCTTTCTCGCTTGCAGTGCTCGGCGACACCCCGCTGGGTCGGCAAATCGGCGGAACTAACGAGACCATCTCGAACGTTTCTCGCGACGCGGTCTGGGAGTACTACGGGCAGAACTATCGCCCACAAGATCTTGTTGTTGCCGCGGCTGGTGGATTGCATCACCGCGACCTTGTGCAACTGGTCGAAACCGAGCTGACTCGAGCCGGCTGGGATCTCTCGGCGAGTGCAACGCCGGCACCGCGACGGGCAAACGATCAGGGTGACTACTCACGCGCAAAGCGCCTCAAGGTGATTAACCGCCCGATTGCGCAGGCCAACATCCTGGTTGGTTCTCAAGGTTTGATTGGCCACGATGAGCGTCGCTATGCCATGGGCATTCTCAACACCGTGCTCGGCGGCGGCATGTCGAGCCGCTTGTTCCAAGAGATTCGCGAAAAGCGCGGCCTTGCCTACAGCGTTTACAGTTTCAACCAGGGCTACTCAGACGGCTCAACCTTCGGTCTATACGCCGGCTGTACCCCTGCGAAGGCCGCCGAAGTTACAGGCCTGATGCTTGACGAGTTGGCCAAGATTGCCAATGAGGGTATTCGCCAAGATGAGCTCGATCTTGCGATCGGCAATATTTCGGGTGGGCTAGCTCTCAAGTTTGAAAGTTCAATGGCTCGCATGAATCGCCTGATAGGCACTGAGCTTTCGACTGGTGAATTCTTTGACCTCGACGAAACTATCGAGCACTTCGGCTCGGTGACTCTGAACCAGGTTCAATCACTTGCAGGCGACCTGCTTGGTCGCGAACGCAGCATCGTCGCAGTTGGCGATGTTTCAGAAAAGACTTTCGAGCCGTTTCTCTAAAGGGTAAATTCTTCACATGACCATCAAAGTTTCGGTAATCGGCGCAACCGGCCGCATGGGCAAGTTGGCGCTTGAGCTAATCGATGCTGCGCAAGATTTCTCATTGCACTCGGCGCTCGACTCAAAGAGCGAATTGACCGAAACCATCGGTGCCGATGTCATCTTCGACGTCACCAATCTCGAAGTCAGCAAGGCTGTTGCTCAGCATGTGATTGCACATAATCAAAAGGTTTTGATCGGCACGTCGGGTTGGTCTGCGCTTCACCTCGACCAGCTAAAGAATTCTCTAGAGGGTTCGACAGCTGCCGTGGTGGTTGTGCCAAACTTCTCTATCGGCTCGATGCTTGCAACCAAGTTCGCTGCAGAGGCGGCCAAGTTCTTCGACTCGATTGAAATCGTCGAGGCTCATCACGCTGGCAAGGTCGACTCGCCATCTGGTACTGCAATTCGCACCGCCGAACTAATCTCTGATGCCCGCGACGCCAAACCAATTCTGTTGCCAGGTGTCGGTCAGCAGGCGCGTGGCCAGGTAGTTGCCGGTGTTCCAGTTCACAGTCTTCGTTTGAGTGGAGTTTCGGCTAAGCAAGATGTGATTCTTGGTGGCGAGAGTGAACTGCTCACGCTGTCGCACGAAACTACATCGGTGAAGGCCTACTCGGCGGGCATCCTTGAGGCTTTGCGTTTTGCGTCAACAGCTCGAGGGCTAACGGTTGGTCTTCAAGCGGTTCTTGGTCTATGACCTCAAAAGTATTCGCCTATGTGATGGGTCTGCTTACCCTCATGTACTGCTATCTGCTTGGCGCGCAGGCTCTCGCCATGATCGCTACCGGCATCCCAGTTGGGGTTTTGATGGGCGTCTTGTTGCTTGTGTTCCCAGCGTTGGCGATTGCGCTGACGATTCGCGAGTTCATCTTCGGCAGCAAGGTCGAGCGCCTGGGTCGACTGGTTGAAACGGCAGGGCAGTGGCCAGTGTTCGATCTCGTGGTTAGACCGTCTGGTCGACCAACCAAAGACTCTGCTGCTGCCGAATTCGAACGTCGCAAACTAATCGTCGAGGCGAACCCCGATGATTACCTAAGTTGGTTCGCGTTGGGGTTGGCATACGATGCCGCCGGTGACCGCCGTCGAGCCAGGGCAGCAATGCGCAAGGCGCTTAAGCTGCACGAGGCTGAACTCGCGGCGAAGTAGTTACCCGCGAATCAATCCAATTCGGCGAAGGCCTAGGTAAATCTGGCAGCCGAGGCAGAATGCGAAGTAGGCCTGCAGCAGCGAGGCAACAAACAGAGCCGCCGCCGCAATCGCAACTCCAGCTGCACCAATGGTTGCAAGCAGCACAAAGCCGATCGATGTGACGATTAGGCCAACTAACTGAGCGAAGCGCGGTGGGCGGGCATCCTCGAGTTCCTTCGGAGCCTGCAAGCGAGGGCGAACGTACTTCTTGAACAAGATTCCATAGGGATGACGTTGGTTGCCATACAGTGCGCCCCACAAGAAAGTGACCCAAACGAAAGCCAAGAGCTCATAGCTGAAAGTCGCTGTGCTGGCATCGAGTGCCAAGAAGAAGATGATCAAACTAAGCAGGTTGGTGATTGCGGCACCGAAGCGTGGGCCACGTGGATCGATCTGAGTAATAGCGCTCATTAGATTTCGAAGATTCCAATCTCGTCTTGTAGGGTTTGAGCCTTGGCAGCCCCGCCGATTCGCGAAGTGATTCGCCCGCGGGCATCCAAGACCAAAGTTGTGGGGGTTTGTAGCACCGAAAACTTCTTCGCCAAGTCGAGCCGGTTGGTGATGTCGACCTCGATGTGCAGCACCCCGTCGCCGTGAAGCTCCAGGTCGTGAAGCGTTCGGGCTGTGGTGGCGCATTGGCTACAGAACTCAGATGAGAACTGCAAGAAGGTGATCTTTTGGCCGAACTTGGTGACGGGTTCGCCATCCTTGATGGCTGCCAGCTTAATCAGGTCGACTACTTCGCCAGAAGTAACCTGCTTGGCCTTGCCATTTTTCATCTTGAACCAGATGCCCGCTGCAACGGCTAGCAGCACAAGGCCGGCCATCAGTGCAAGGCGAAGTTCAAGTGACATGGGTCAATTGTCCCAGAGGTAAAGGCGCCGACTGCCACCTTTGCCAATTGTTACGTGGCCTCGCCGCTAGGCTAGAGGTCATGTCTGACATCAAATTCCGCAGCGACGTGACCGTCGAATTGGTTCGTTCGAGCGCAAACGACAGCGATGTGCTGTTCGCGGCTCGTGTTTCGACTCAGGGTGAGCAAACTCTAGAGCAGGCCTCTGCCAGCCAAGATGCAGCAATCGACGAGAAGCGCGACAAGGGCCTGATCAACTACCTAATGCGCGACCGCCACGGTTCGCCGTTCGAGCACAACTCAATGACCTTCTACGTTCAGGCGCCAATTTTCGTGTTCCGCGAGTTCATGCGTCACCGCATTGCCTCTTACAACGAAGAGTCAGGCCGTTACAAGCAGCTTGAGCCAGTGTTCTATGTTCCTGGTCCAGACCGTAATTTGATTCAGGTCGGTAAGACTGGTCACTACGAATTCCTTCCTGGTACAGCAGAGCAAATGGCGCTTGTTGAGCAAGAGAGCAAGTCATCTTCGACCCACGCCTATGAGTCGTACCTTCGCATGCTCGAGGCAGGTGTTGCGCGCGAAGTCGCTCGCATCGTGTTGCCGTTGAACATCTACTCGAGCATGTACGTAACCATGAATGCTCGTGCGTTGATGAATTTCTTGAGTTTGCGCACCCAGCGCGAAGGCACCCACTTTCCTTCGTTCCCTCAGCGCGAGATCGAAATGGTCGCCGAGCAGATGGAAGCCTTCTGGGCTGAACTAATGCCACACACCTACGCAGCGTTTAACGCCAACGGACGTGTTGCGCCGTAAAGCTGGCAAACCAGCTTTCTAATCGCCGAGTCGCTCTTTTCTGTCGACGGGTGGGTAACGTCGCTCGACGTTGGCGAGGCCCGTTCGTCGCAGCAAGATGAAGAGCACCAAACCGATTAGCACTGCGCTAACCAAGTCGAAGGCAATCGTTAACACGAAGGTGCTGACTAGCAGCAGCGCATCTAGTTTGCTCTCTCTTGCCAACGAAATAAGTTCGCTTGGTTTGACCATTCGATAGCAGGTGGCAAAAAGCACGCCTGATAGAGCGGCAAGAGGGATTTGACTGACCAGACCTGGCGTCGCCAGCACGATGACCGCGAGAAAGACCGAGTGCAAGGCGGCGGCACTTCGACGATTGCCACCCGAACGCACGTTCACCGCTGTTCTAGCTAGTGCGGCGGTGGCAGGCACGCCGCCAAATAGCGGTACGACAAGATTTGCAAGCCCCTGCCCGAATAGTTCGCGATCGGAATCATGGTGCGACTCAGAATTAGCAAGCCGGTCGGCCACTTTTGCCGACAACAGGCTCTCAAGAGCGGCAAGCGCAGCAACCGCTAGGGCTGCCGGGATAAGTGCTACAAACTGAGCATTATTCAGAAACTTGAGACTCGGTGGTGAAAGCAGATCTGGAATCGTGCCGATCAGAACGAGATCGCTAAAGAGAATGTGGGCCAAACCAGTGCCGATGGCAACGGCTATGAGGGCAAGCGGAAGCCGTCGAAAGTAACGCTCACCGACCAGAACGATAAGCATGGTGATGAGCGCAATTACCAAGGCGCCTGCACTGGCTTGGTTCCAGTGAGAAATCGCAATCCAGGCGTTAGCCCAGACCTGGTGTGGCTGACTGACATGAACAGCGATGGCATTCGGCACCTGTTGCAGCGCAATGACCACCGCAATTCCAGCGGTAAAACCCTCAATGATTGCCGTAGGAATGCGGTGAACGTGGCTGCCTAATTTCAACAGCGACGCGACAATCAAAATCAAGCCGGCAAGCAGCCCGGTTACCAAAACACCATCCGTGCCGTGAGTCGCGAAAATCGGTAACAACACAACGGTCATTGCACCAGTAGGTCCAGAGACTTGGAAGCGACTGCCTCCAAATAGTGCAGCGATGATTCCGGCTATGACAGCGGTGATTAGGCCAGATCTCGGACCGAGCCCGCTGGCGGATCCAAAGGCTAGGGCTAGGGGCAAGGCAACGACCGCAACCGTGAGGCCTGCGACCAAATTCACGCGTGGGTTTTCGAATTCGCGTTTGAGGAATGCGGCAGGTGAGATCATCAATCCGTGTCTAGCACACCAGCCAGTGAATCCAAGGGGAGAACCCGCTAATCTGGTAGCCATGTCGACCAAAAAAGCAGAAATCTTCGGGCAAACTCTCGTCGCGCTCGTCACGCCGATGACCCCCGAGGGTGAAGTCGACTGGGCTTCAACCGAACGGCTGATGGACTACTGTGTCTCAAACGGCGCCGACGGACTCGTGCTTACCGGTACTACCGGTGAAACTTCAACACTTACCGACGCAGAGAAGATCAAGCTCGTCGAGGTCGGCAAGGATGTCGCGGCTGGCCGCGCCAAAATCATTACCGGCGGTGGCTCGAACGAAACCGCCCACGCGATGCAGCTCTACAAGTTGAGCGAAAAGGCTGGCGCTGACGGCATCATGATCGTCACCCCTTACTACAACAAGCCAACTCAGGCTGGTGTGCTCACACACTTTCGTTTGATCGCCGACTCGACTGACCTACCGGTCATTCTGTACGACATCCCGGGCCGTGCTGGTATCGCAATCTCGTACGACACTTTTCACCGTGCTGCAAAGCATCCAAACATCGTTGCCGTCAAGGATGCCAAGGGCGACCTCGCACAGGCATCGCGAATCATGACCGAGACAGACCTGATCTATTTCTCAGGCGACGACTCGAACGTCTTGCCGCACCTGGCCATCGGTGCCACAGGCTGCATCTCGGTGACTGCCAACATTGCGCCCGCCGCATACCGCGCAATGATGGATGCAACCAACGCAAACGATTTCAACACCGCGCTCGCGGTGCACAACGCTCTTGAGCCACTGCAACGTGCAGCCATGACTCACGTGCCTGGCACCGTTGCGGCGAAATACATTTTGCACGGCTTGGGTGTCATCGACAGCCCGCGCGTGCGCCTACCGCTTGTTGGTCCAGAAGATGCAGAGGCTGCTCGCATCGAAGCCGACATCGACACAGTGAAGCCAATCGGTGGCCTCACTTTCGCAAACTTCCGTCCAGACCGAAATGCCGCAGCTGGTGGTGCGCTACCGAAAGTAGCCGGCACCACTCGCTAAGCGATCGTTAGTAGAACAGGCGAACCAATGGTTCTTGCCATCCCAGCGCCAGCGGCGCTAAAGAAAGAGACCCTTCGAATCATTCCGCTAGGCGGAATCGGTGAAATCGGTCGCAACATGACCGTCTTCGAATACGGCGACAAAATTCTGATTGTCGACTGTGGAGTGTTGTTTCCAGAGGAGCACCAGCCCGGAGTCGATGTCATCTTGCCTGACTTCGGTTACCTGCGCGACCGCATGCGTGACGTAGTCGGTCTCGTGCTCACCCACGGGCACGAAGACCACATTGGCGGCGTGCCTTACCTGCTTCGCCTTCGCGAAGACGTGCAGCTGCTGGGTTCGGGCCTGACCCTAGCCTTCGTCGAGGCAAAGCTGAAAGAGCACCGACTAACAGCCAACTCACGTGTGGTCACCGAGGGTCAGGTCATCACCATCGGTGACTTTGAGCTCGAGTTCGTTGCGGTAAACCACTCCATTCCAGACGCGCTCGCGGTAGTTATTCGCACCGGTGGCGGCAGCGTTTTGCACACCGGTGACTTCAAGATGGACCAAATCCCTCTCGATGGCCGCCTAACCGACCTGCGTCACTTCGCCCGCATCGGCGAGCGCGGCCTCGACTTGTTCTTGTGTGACTCGACGAATGCCGATGTGCCTGGTTTCACACCGCTCGAAAAAGACATCGGTCCGGTTCTAGAAAACGTTATTTCGCGCGCGAAGCGCCGAGTGATCGTCGCATCGTTCTCGTCGCACGTGCACCGTGTGCAGCAAGTTATCGACGCAGCCGTGGCAAACAACCGCAAGGTCGCGCTTGTCGGCCGCTCGATGGTGCGCAACATGCAGATTGCTCAGACCATGGGTTACCTGAACGTGCCTGACGGTGTTCTCATCGACTCGAAGCACGCTAACGACATCCCAGAAAATGAATTGGTTTACATGTCGACCGGTTCACAGGGCGAGCCGATGGCGGCACTTGCTCGCATGGCAAACCAAGATCACGACATCGAGGTGGGCGAGGGCGACACCGTGATTCTCGCGTCGTCGCTCATTCCTGGTAATGAGAACTCGTTCTATCGCGTCATCGATGCACTGACTCGACTTGGTGCAAATGTGATTCACAAGGGCAACGCCAAGGTTCACGTTTCGGGTCACGCGGCCGCCGGCGAGTTGCTCTACTGCTACAACATTCTGAAACCGAAAAACGTCATGCCTGTGCACGGAGAGTTCCGTCACCTGATCGCAAACGGCAAGCTCGCCGAACAGACTGGCATTCCCGCCGAGCGCGTGCTCATCACCGAAAATGGTTGGGTCGTCGACCTGCACGATGGCAAGGCTCAGGTCGCCGGTGCCGTCGAGTGCGGAATGTTGTTTGTCGATGGCAAGACCGTTGGCAAAATCACCGAGGATGACCTGCAAGACCGCCGAGTCCTTGCCGCCGAGGGGTTCATTTCTATTTTCTGTGTCATGGATGCCGGTACCGGAGCCCTTCGCGTCGGCCCTGAGATTCGTGCCCGTGCCTATGCCGAAGACGACCACGTCTTTGACGACATCAAGCCTGCGATTTCTTTGGCTCTGGCAGAGGCGGCCCGAGACGGAGTTCGCGATGCCTATGCCTTCCAGCAAGTTATTCGTCGCACCATCGGAACCTGGGTCAACCGAGCTCACCGCCGTCGCCCAATGATCATTCCGGTGGTCATCGTCGAATAGCCGATAGCGCTGCAGGGCCGTGCCTAAGCGGTTTTGTCTGCCCCTGCGGTTAAGGTTGTCGCATGGCTAAGCGTAAACCTGCCCCTCGTTCTGCCCGCCCTGTGGCGAAATCGAGCGCGCGCGGTGGAGCAGGTCGGGCGCCACGCAAATCTGTGGCAGCCGAAGGCCAGCCGCAGAACCTGGTTGCTCGCATTTACATGGTTTTTGCCCACGGCGTTGGTGCAGCGGCTCGAGCACTGAGCCCAGACAAGATTGAAAAGCACGAACGCCGCGATGGTCTTCCATTTGCAATCTTCTTGCTCGGCGTTATCGGCATAATCACTACCTGGTTCTTGGCTAACGACCAAGTTGCTCAGGTCTTGAACGACTACACCGCCGGGTTGCTCTTCGGTCGGGTCGCCTACGGGCTGCCAGTTTTGGCCATCGGATTTGCCATTTACCTCATGCGCAACCCATCTTCGGTCAAAGACAACGCGCGCATCGCGTTTGGGCTCTTTTTGCTGGTCGCCTCTGTGGCTGGCTACTTCCACGTTTTCAGCGCCCAACCGCAACCAAGCGTCGGCGCTCACGCGCTATCCATCGCCGGTGGACTGTTCGGCTGGCTAGTTTGCTGGCCTTTTCTGAGCACGATCACGGCATGGGGCACTGTTCCGGTCTTGGTAATCATCTCGGTCGGTTCGATTTTGATCATGAGCAAGACCGCGCCAACCCGCATTCCTGAGCGACTGGCCGAGCTACGCGCCTTCATGTTTGGCGAGGGTAAGGCCGTCGACGAGGCAGAACCTGAAGTTCAAGAGATTCCAGATGCCTTCGACGGCACAAAGTCACCTTGGTGGCGCCGCGGCAAAGCCGAAAACGACCCATTCGACAACCCTGTAGTGACCGAACCGCGCGACGACGATGCAGATCTCAACTTCGACGAGCTGTTCCATGCAACCGAGCCTGAAGACGTTCCTTCTGTCGATACCTTCCCTGAGACTCAGCCAATCGACATCCCGGTGAGTGAACCAGAGTCCGCGCAGGGCGGCGTTGGCTCGGCCGAGATGCCTGCCGAAGTGGCGCCAGAAAAGCCAAAACCTATTCGACTAAAGCCTTATGTTTTGCCAGCCAAAAACCTGCTTGGGGCCGGCACCGTGCCAAAGACTAAGACCGCCGCCAACGATGCGATTGTCGGCGCAATCGACAACGTGTTCCAAGAGTTCCAAATCGCTGCCCGCGTGGTCGGCTACTCGCGCGGCCCAACAGTAACTCGCTACGAAGTTGAACTTGCACCTGGTACACGCGTAGAGGCCATCACTCGTCTGAGCAACAACTTGGCTTACGCCGTTGCTTCGAACGAAGTTCGACTGCTAACTCCGATTCCGGGCAAGTCACTCATTGGTGTTGAAATTCCAAACACCGATCGCGAAATTGTTTCGCTTGGCGATGTTTTGCGTTCAGCTGTTGCCGCTGAGAACGTTCACCCAATGACCATCGGTGTCGGTAAAGACGTCGAGGGTGGCTTCGTCGTTGCCAACCTTGCCAAGATGCCACACCTTCTCGTTGCCGGTGCTACCGGTGCGGGTAAGTCGTCATTCGTGAACTCGATGATCACTTCGATCTTGATGCGCGCAAAGCCATCCGAGGTTCGAATGGTTTTGATTGACCCAAAGCGCGTTGAACTCGCCGCCTACCAGGGCGTTCCACACCTGATCACGCCAATCATCACCGATGCCAAGAAGGCCGCCGAGATTCTTCAATGGGTGGTCAAAGAAATGGACGCCCGCTACGACGACCTCGCTGCGTTTGGTTACAAGCACGTCGATGACTTCAATAAAGACATCGTTGCCGGAAAAATCAAACTTCCTGAGGGCAGCGAGCGCATCTTGCAGCCATACCCGTACCTGCTTGTCGTGGTCGACGAGCTGGCCGACCTAATGATTGTTGCCCCGCGCGATGTCGAAGACTCGATCGTTCGAATCACTCAGCTGGCGCGTGCCTCTGGAATTCATCTGGTCTTGGCCACACAACGCCCTTCGGTCGATGTCGTTACCGGCTTGATCAAGGCCAACGTGCCGAGCCGTCTGGCTTTTGCAGTTTCATCTTCAACCGACTCGCGCGTCATTCTTGATGAAGTTGGCGCCGACAAACTAATCGGTCAGGGTGATGCGCTGTTTAGCCCGATGGGCTCTGCAAAACCGATGCGTGTTCAAGGCGCTTGGCTACCAGAAGCCGAATTGCACGCCATTGTCGAGCACGTTAAGGCGCAGATGCAGCCCGATTACCGTCAAGATGTAAACGAGGTCAAGCAGGTAAACAAGGTTGCCGAAGACATCGGCGGCGACCTCGATGAACTTCTTCAAGCAGCAGAGTTGGTTATCTCGGCTCAGTTCGGCTCGACCTCAATGCTCCAGCGCAAGCTCCGCATCGGTTTTGCCAAGGCTGGCCGCCTGATGGACCTACTCGAGTCACGCAGCATCGTTGGCCCTAGCGAAGGCGGCAAGGCTCGCGAAGTTTTGGTCAAGCCTGACTCTCTAGCCTCGGTTCTCGCATCGCTTCGCGGTGAGCCCGGTGCAACTGCCACTCCAGAAGTGCAGCAGGCCGCCGCAGCAATCGACAACTCGGGTTTCGACTCATTGGCAGCCGGAAACCCGGCCGACCACATCCGTGTTGTTAATGAAGAAGACGAAGATGACGACGGCGAAGACGCCTGGCAGCTGACCGGGCGAAACTAATGCCTCCTAAGCAAGCTGGTCAACTCAATCTTCCGAACATCATCACGATTGTTCGAATTGCGCTGGTTCCTTTCTTCATCTGGATGCTCGTGGCAAGCGACCCTGCGAATGCAATCCTTCGCTGGGCAACTGTCGCGGTTTTCATTGGCTTGATCATCACCGACACTATCGATGGGCAAATCGCGCGCAAGCGAAACCTAATCACAAACCTTGGCAAGTTACTCGATCCGATTGCCGACAAAGTTTTGATTGGCGGTGCTTTCATTGCTCTATCTGCCCTTGGTCGCATCGACTGGACAATCACAGTGTTGATTCTTATTCGAGAGTTCGGCATCACGGCATATCGTTTGATTGTTGCCAAGCGTCGTGTAGTTGCGGCAGCAACCAGCGGCAAAGTGAAAACAGTTTTGCAAGCCGTTGCCATCGGCTTCTGCCTTTCACCGCTGGCCGGCATTTGGGTTGGCTTCGAAATCACGCAAACTCTGATTGTTTACGCGGCGCTAATTGCAACATTGCTAAGCGGAATCATGTTTTTGAATGCCGAGCGAAAGGCTAGCGCGTGAATAATCACAGTTCTGACTTCACCGACATCCTTGCTGACTGCGAGTCGCGGGGATTGCGCATCGCGCTGGCCGAGTCGCTGACCGGCGGTGCGCTTAGCGCCAAGATCGTCGACGTGCCTGGTGCATCACGCGTTTTGCTTGGCGGGGTAGTGGCCTACAGCAACGCCATGAAGCGAGAGCTTCTTGGAGTTTCTTCCGAAACCCTTAACCTGCACGGTGCGGTTAGCGCTCAAACTGCAGGTGAGATGGCGACCGGCGCGAGGCTAAAAATGGCTGGCGCTGCTGGGCTCTCTGCCGATGACGTCATCGGCATCTCGACCACGGGCGTTGCAGGCCCAGACACCGATGGCGAACATCAGGTTGGCGAAGTCTTCATTGCCATCGAATGGCCGGGCAAGGGGCTCGAGGTAGCTCACCTGAGACTGGCCGGCGATCGAGCAGTGGTTCGCTCGGGCACCGTAGCCGCTGTGGCCGATCTCTTGCGTTCGCTGTTAGCGAAGTAACCGCCGACTTTCAGGGAATTATTAGGTTCTTTCGACTGTTTTTGTCGGTACCTGCCATTAGAGTTCATTGGAACCAAGAGTTCGACATCAGTCGAGCTTGGCAGCCAGAGGAGGCCAACGATGCTTATTCGTCACGAAATCGGTGATGTGCTTCGCGAAATTCGCCTTAGCCAGAAACAAACACTTCGCCAGGTTGCATCCCGTGCAACCGTTGCCCTCGGCTACCTCAGCGAAATCGAACGCGGTCAAAAAGAGGCTTCTTCAGAGATCCTTGCCTCATTGGCTGCCGCGCTAAACGTACCAGTGTCGGCTATTTTGCTAAGAGTCGCCAACCGAATGGCAGCGATCGAGGGCTTCAATGTACCTGACAGCGTCCCAGCCACATTCGCAACTGAGGCACCGCTCGAGCTCGATGCCTTCGACCGGTTCTTGCTAGGTACTGCCAACGAGCAGTCAGCCGAAACCCGCTAACTCTGTAACTACGGGTACCAACCGTTCCGAATACCTATCCAGACCTGGCCTAAACCGTGCGCCTTAGCCAATTTCAAGAACTAATGGCCGATGAATTCGGCCCGATACAAGCCGAAGTGCTCCTTACCGACTTGGTCCTCGTTCAACTGAATGAGCGCACCGGTCAGGCTGCGATTGCGGCTGGCGAAGATCCCCGAGAGGTTTGGCTGGCTATTTGCCAGGTCATGGATGTGCCCAAAGAGCGTTGGCACGGCAAACCCCAAAAGAACAAAAAGCCGAATTAGCGACACGCCAGATACATTTTTCTTCGAAAATCTGTTCGAAAAGTGCTAGCGTTACTAACAACCGGGTTCTAGAGTCCAGTTCTCAACAGATTCGGCGACAGGCGGCTTCAATGTCGGCGGTCACACCTAGTGTCAATTGAAATAGAAGCATCTAGAAAGAGGAAAAATGCCATCAGCAGCAGACCGCGAAAAGGCTCTCGACACGGCACTAGCTCAGATCGACCGCCAGTTCGGCAAGGGGTCAGTAATGCGTCTCGGTTCAGACGAGCGCGCTCCAGTTGAAACAATTTCGACCGGCTCAATTGCTCTCGATGTAGCACTCGGCACCGGCGGCCTTCCAAAGGGTCGAATCGTTGAGGTTTACGGCCCTGAGTCATCAGGTAAAACCACTGTCGCCCTTCACGCAATTGCCAACGCTCAGCGCAACGGCGGCATTGCAGCATTCATCGATGCCGAGCACGCACTCGACCCTGAGTACGCAAAGGCTCTAGGCGTCAACATCGACGAACTCTTGGTTTCGCAGCCAGACACCGGTGAGCAGGCTCTCGAAATCGCCGACATGCTGATTCGTTCAGGATCAATCGACATCATCGTCATCGACTCGGTAGCTGCTCTAGTTCCTCGTGCAGAAATCGAAGGCGAAATGGGCGACTCGCATGTTGGTCTGCAGGCGCGCCTTATGTCGCAGGCACTGCGCAAGTTGACTGGTGCTCTTAGCAACACCGGTACCACCATGATCTTTATCAACCAGCTACGCGAAAAGATCGGCGTATTCTTCGGCAGCCCTGAGACCACCGCTGGTGGTAAGGCGCTGAAGTTCTACGCATCGGTTCGCCTAGACATTCGCCGCATCGAGACCTTGAAAGACGGTACCGATGCGGTCGGTAACCGCACTCGCGTGAAAGTCGTAAAGAACAAGTTGGCTGCGCCTTTCAAGCAGGCAGAGTTCGACATCATCTATGGTGTTGGCATCTCACGCGAAGGTTCTCTACTCGACTTCGGTGTTGAGCAAGAAATCGTTAAGAAGTCCGGCGCCTGGTACACCTACGAAGGCGAGCAGCTTGGCCAGGGCAAAGAGAATTCGCGCAAATTCCTCATTGAGAACGAAGCGATTGCCAACGAGATTGAAAAGAAAATCAAGCTCAAACTCGGCATCGGCGTTCCTCGTGCGGTAGCAGATCTTCCTGTTGAGTCTGGTTCAGAGGTTGCAGCAACTCCTGAAGGCGCAGTCGAAAAGGCTGCAAAACCAGCTAAGGCCGCTACTGCCTAGTAATGGTTGAAAGCTACCGGGGTGGGTCCCCTTCTAAGCGGCGACGAAAGTCGGCGAATGAAGGCGAAGACTCACCCCGTTTGCTTTCCCCAGAGCGCCAAGAGCAACGCGCTCGAAACGTACTTCTTTACCAACTAAGCCGGTCTGCCAAAACGGCAAAACAGTGTCGCGACATCCTGGCCAAACGCGAGATAGATTCAGCGATCGCAGAGTCGGTGATCAATCGCTACATCGAAGTGGGCTTGATTGATGACTCGGCCGTTGCCGGCACAATCGTAAATTCTCGCCGCACTTACAAGGGGCTTTCGAAAACGGCTATCAAGCGAGAGTTGGCTGAGAAGGGTATAGCTGCTGAGATTATCGAGGTGGCTGTTGCGCCGCTTGATTCGGCCTCTGAGCAGGCAACGTGCACGAGCCTTGCTATGAAGAGAATCGGCAGGTTGGCCAGTCTTGAGCGCGATGTTAGGCAACGCCGTTTGATGGGCTACCTGGCTCGCAAGGGCTTCTCTAGCGGCCACATCATCGAGGCCATGAAGGTCGCAGAGGCCGAGCTGGCATCGCAAGGGTAAAATCTCTTCGATGCCTACAAACGAAACAATCACCGCACAGCCACGCACATTTGAAGTGCGGACATTTGGCTGTGCGATGAACGTGCATGACTCGCAGCGTCTGACCGGCATGCTCGAGGCGGCTGGCTATGTTGAGGCTGGCGGGGCCGAGCCCGACCTAGTGGTTTTTAACACTTGTGCGGTTCGCGAAAACGCCGATAACCGCCTCTACGGAAACCTCGGCATTCTCAACGAGAAGAAAAAAGAGAATCCAGATCTTCAAATTGCGGTCGGCGGCTGTTTGGCGCAAAAAGATCGCGAGGTAATCGTCTCTAAAGCTCCATGGGTCGACGTCGTGTTTGGCACTCACAATATTGGCAGCCTGCCGACTTTGCTCGATCGAGCTCGACACAATAACGAGGCCCAGGTCGAGATTCTCGAGGCCCTCGAGACATTCCCAAGCAGTTTGCCAACCCGCCGCGACTCGACCTTTTCGGGGCTCGTCAGCATCTCAGTTGGTTGCAATAACACCTGCACCTTCTGCATCGTGCCATCGCTTCGAGGCAAAGAGCGAGATCGCAGCCCAGAAGACATCCTTGATGAAATTCGAACACTCGTAGCCGACGGCGTCGCCGAAGTTACTCTGCTAGGGCAGAACGTAAACACTTACGGAGTAGAGTTCGGCGACCGCGGTGCTTTTGCCAAATTGCTTCGGGCATGCGGTGAAATCCAAGGTCTTGAGCGAGTTAGATTCACTTCACCACACCCTGCCGCTTTTACAGATGACGTTATTGAAGCGATGGCAGAGACCGAAAACGTGATGCCACAGTTGCACATGCCTTTGCAGTCGGGTAGCGACAAGGTGCTCAAAGACATGCGTCGTTCGTATCGCAGTGAAAAATACCTTGGCATTCTCGACCGCGTTCGCGCCGCAATGCCAGAAGCCGCAATTTCAACCGATATCATCGTCGGATTTCCAGGCGAAACCGAAGAGGATTTCTTAGATACCATGCGGGTGGTGGAGCAGGCGCGTTTCGCAATCGCCTACACGTTCCAGTACTCGAAACGCCCGGGTACACCCGCGGCCGAGCTGCCAGACCAGCTTCCGAAAGCCGTAGTGCAAGAGCGATACGAGCGACTGCTTCGCTTGGTCAACCAGATTGCTCTTGAAGAGAACCAAAAGCAGATTGGCAAAACCGTTGAAGTTTTGGTTGGCGCCGAGGGCCGCAAAGATGATCAAACCAGCAGACTCTCGGGTCGCGCACGCGACAACCGTCTCGTTCACTTCGAAGTGCCTGCCGATTCTCTTGAGCCTCGCCCTGGTGACCTGGTGACCTGCACCATCACTTCAGCGGCCCCATACCATCTGATTGCAGACTTGACACCTGATGGCGAGTACTCAGTCCGGGCCACTGCTGCCGGTGAAGCCTGGAGTTCAAAAGAAGCAGACTCGTGTGCCGTAGACCCGCACTCGGCACCGGGCGGCTCGGTTAGTTTGCAGCTCGGCTCAAAGCCAGTCGCTCGCTAGCAGCCTATGACCAATCAAGCACAGCCCAAATTGCTTGCAGTCGTCGGGCCAACCGGTACAGGCAAATCTGATCTCGGGCTATCCCTGGCTCAGACAATCATCGAGCGCGGTGGAAAAGCTGAGATCATCAACACTGACTCGATGCAGTTTTACCGAGGAATGAACATAGGCACCGCAAAACTTTCTGTCGATGAGCGTCACGGTGTAACTCATCACATGATTGATGTGCTCGACATTCGTGAAGAATCTACGGCTGCTGAATACCAGATCAAGGCGAGACCTCTGATTCTCGATCTACAGCACCAGGGCATAACTCCGATTCTGGTCGGCGGTTCAATGCTTTACATTGCTGCAGCGCTAAATACTTTTGAGTTCCCTGCACGTGATGAAGCTCTGCGCGCCCAGCTGGAGGCCGAACTCGAAGAATCTGGTTCACATGCCATGCACGCGCGCATCGCTGAACTTGACCCGGTTGCAGCGTCGCGACTCGACGCCAGCAACCCACGCAGAGTCTTGCGTGCGCTCGAGATTCTGTTGCTCACAGGTGCACCATTTGCTGCCGCGTTGCCTGAAGTAACCGAATCGTGGCAGCCAGTTTTCGAAATCGGATTGAAATCAGATCGCGCTCATCTTGTTGACCGCTTACACACCCGAGTCGAACGAATGTGGCGGCAGGGGCTCGTCGCAGAAGCCGAGAGCCTGATTCCGCTAGGGGTGCGCGAAGGTAAGACCTCATCGCGTGCCATCGGCTATGCCCAAGCCCTTCAGCAGATCGACGGTGAACTAACCCAGCAGCAGGCGATAGAGGCTACGGCGCAACTAACCAGCCGTTATGCGCGCCGCCAGATGTCGTGGTTTAGGCGTGATGAGCGCATTCGCTGGTTTGATTATCAAAACCCGAACTTGTTTGAAGATGTTCTCGCACTCGCGGATTCCGAGGCTGCCAACTTGATGGCTCGAGAATAGGCTTAGTTCATGGCCGCCATCGAATTCACCAAGGGTCACGGAACCGGAAACGATTTCGTGCTGATTCTCGATGCCGACGGCGAATTGAACCTCACCCAAAAGCAAATCGCGGCCATCTGCGATCGCCACTTTGGCATTGGGGCCGACGGGTTCATCCGTGTTGTGCGTTCAAAGCACGTGCCCGAGGGGCAGGCGTGCCTGAGTGAAGAGCCGGCCGCCGAATGGTTCATGGATTACTACAACCAGGATGGCTCTACCGCCGAAATGTGCGGAAACGGCTCACGTGTATTTGCGCGCTACCTAACTGAAAAAAGTCTGGTTGAGCTTGGCGATGGCGACACTCTAAGCATCGGCACCCGCGCCGGTGTTCGCGACATTCAGCGCAACTTGGCTGGTTTCGTTGTCGACATGGGGCGCTGGCGACTCGAATCAGAAGAAGTGACGGTTCATGCCCACAACCTTGCAGTTGCTCGGCCTGGGCAGGCGATCAACGTCGGTAACCCACACGTAGTCGTTGCGCTCGAAAGCAAAGCCGAGCTCGAGGCACTTGAGCTTTCTCACGCTCCGAAACTTGAACCAGCACCGGAATCTGGTGCCAATGTTGAATTCGTTGTCGCCGATGAAGTACGCAACGGCGTTGGCTACATTTCGATGCGTGTTTTCGAACGCGGCGTTGGCGAGACGCTCTCATGTGGTACCGGTATCTGCGCGGCTGCGCTCGCGACTCGGTACTGGGCCGGTTCTGGCTCGCCAAACAGTTGGCAGGTGACAGTCCCTGGCGGAACCCTCGGAGTGCGCATGTTCCCAACCGAAGACGGTGAGCACATCGGTCTCAGTGGGGCGGCTGTGCTTACTTTCGAAGGTCAACTAGACCTTTCGACTCTTTAGCCCAAGTTGCTAAAGGCGGGTCACCCGCAAAATGCGAAAGCCTTTGTCGGTATCTGCCCGTTCACTGTGCAGCTCGGGCAATTCGTTCTGCAGCCAGGCCAAAAGCGAGTCAGCACCCAGATCTTTAGCAACCACCAGGTAGGCCTCGCACTCTTCAGCAAGTCGAGGTAACCAGGTCTGAAGAATCTCGTGAAGCACGGCCTTGCCAACTCGAATTGGTGGGTTCGACCAGATTCCGGTGAATTCCAGATCGGCGGGCACTTCATCCGGGCGGCAAATTTTCACATTCGTTAGCCCCGCGGTTGCGACGTTGCGCCGAGCTAGTTCTAGCGAACGGTCATTGACATCAACGGCCCAGACGGTGGTCTCGGGGTTCGCGAGCGCTAAAGCAATTGCGATTGGCCCCCAGCCGCAGCCAATATCAAGCAAGTTTCCTGCAGCCGGTGCCTGGTCGAGGTGCTTGAGTAAAACGGCGGTTCCGCCATCGACGTGATCTGGGCTGAATGTGCCCGCCGCCGTCTCGAGTTCTAGTTCTCGACCAGCCAAATAAGCATGGATGCGCTTTGGCTTAAGTTCAGAAGACGGCGTTTGACTGAAGTAGTGATCGCCCGACATGAAGCAAAGGCTATCCCAATTAGGGTTATTTCGATGGCAAATACAGAACCCCCAATCGACCGCGGTGCCGAGGTAATCGACCGCATTCTGCGTCGTGGGGCGAAGGCCGTAGCGCTCAATGAAGAGAATGGCTCGGGCCACAGTTCTTTCGACGGCGATCAACTTGATCTTGAAGAGCGAAATGCCCTTCGACGCGTAGCCGGCTTGTCGACAGAGCGCGAAGACATCACCGATGTTGAATACCGACAACTGCGCCTAGAGAAAGTCATTTTGATTGGTTTGTGGGGTGAGCAAACCCTCCAGGATGCCGAGAACTCGATTCGTGAACTCGCGGCTCTGGCTGAAACCGCTGGTGCAACAGTGCTCGACGGTTTGCTTCAACGCCGCGCGCATCCAGACCCGGCCACCTACCTTGGCAAAGGTAAGGCCGCCGAACTCAAGGCTTTGGTCGCTGAAGTCGGAGCCGACACCGTAATTGCCGACACCGAACTTGCGCCATCCCAGCGTCGTGAACTTGAAAACGTAGTCAATGCAAAGGTCATCGACCGCACCGCTGTCATTCTCGATATTTTCGCTCAGCACGCGAAGTCGCGAGAGGGTAAGGCGCAGGTTGAACTTGCTCAGCTCGAATACCTGTTGCCTCGTCTTCGCGGTTGGGGTGAGTCGATGTCTCGTCAGGCTGGTGGCCAGGCCGCCGGTGGTGTCGGTATGGGTTCGCGTGGTCCGGGTGAGACCAAAATCGAACTAGATCGCCGCCGCATCAATACCCGCATGGCCAAACTACGCAAACAGATTGTTGCTATGAAGCCGGCTCGCGAAACCAAACGAGCGAGCCGCAAGAAGAACGCCGTCCCATCTGTTGCGATTGCCGGTTACACCAACGCCGGCAAGTCCTCGTTGCTCAATCGCATGACCCAGGCTGGTGTACTGGTCGAAAACGCGCTATTCGCAACTCTCGACCCAACCGTGCGCAAAACCCAGACGCCAGACGGTCGTCCCTACACGCTGGCCGACACGGTTGGATTCGTTAGAAACTTGCCACACCAGTTGGTCGAGGCGTTTCGCTCGACGCTTGAAGAGATTGGCGACAGCGACCTGGTAGTTCACGTCGTCGACGCCTCGCACCCTGACCCGGCTGCGCAGATCGCGACTGTGCGCGAGGTAATTACCGAGGTCGATGCTCAAAATGTGCCGGAGCTAATCGTGTTCAACAAAATCGACTTAGTCGATGAAGCAACCAGGATGTCGTTGCGCACGCTCGAGCAGGGGTCGATTCAAGTTTCGAGTCGCACTGGCGAGGGTATTGACCAGCTGCAAGAGCGAATCGCTTCGCTGTTACCTCGACCAAACGTATTGGTCGATTTGTTGATCCCGTACAACCGAGGTGACCTAGTGTCGCGCCTGCATTTGAATTCGCAAATAAGTTTGCTCGAATACTTAGATGAAGGCACTCACGTGATTGCGCACGTAGCACCAGATTTTGCTGGCGAGCTCGAGGCTTTCGCCAAGCGCTAGAAATTAAAGCTTGCGCAGAACTGTGACGACCTTGCCAAGAATTTCGCAGTCGTCTGCAGGAATTGGTTCGTATGCCGAGTTTCTTGGTAACAACCAGGTGTGACCATCGCGCTGACGGAAAACCTTGCAGGTTGCTTCTCCATCTAGCATCGCTGCAACGATGTCACCGTTCTCTGCCGTCTTCTGCGTGCGAACCACGATGAAGTCACCGTCGCAAATCGCAGCATCAATCATCGAGTCACCCTTGATTTCGAGCATAAACAATTCGCCTTTACCAACCAGCGACCTTGGAACAGGCATGACCTCTTCGATGTTCTGCTCGGCGAGAATCGGAGCACCAGCGGCGATGTGACCAACTAGCGGAATGTGAGCGGCGTCGCCGAATGAAACCGGGTTGTCGCTCTCGACTCGTTCGAGCCCTTCTGGCTCCATCAGAATCTGGATACCGCGAGCCAGGCCATCCTTGGTAGAGATGTAGCCGGCCTCATCGAGCTGATCGAGTTGGTACTTGACGCTCGAAACGGCCTTCAGACCAGCGTCTTCGGCAATCTCACGCATGGTGGGGGTGTAGCCGTGTTGATCGCGATAGCGAATGATGAATTCCAGGATGCGTGCCTGAACCGAGCTGAGTGAGCCTTTGCTGCTTGCCATTGTGTTGCCTCCTGGGCGGGGTGCCAATGTCGGTGGATACCGATTGAATCGCTTTATCGAAACTTTATTCGAATTTGTGGTCATTTTGCTACAAATTTTCGAATAATTTGAAAAAAGGCTTGACTCAATGTCGGGGGTAAGTCGTAATCTTGTTCTAATTCGAACAAGTGTTCGAAACAGGAGGAACCAAAATGGCAGTTTCAAAGGCTCGTTTCATGGCTCGCCGCATCGGCATTCTGGGTGGGTTTGGCTTAGCAGTTCTCGCTTTCACGGTTATGGGTTCAAGCCAGGTCGCTGGCGCAAGCAACACGACCGCACCAGTCAGCCACTATGTGGTCCAAACCGGCGACACCCTTTGGGCGATTGCAGCCCAAGAAGTTCCAAACGGCAACCAAGCCGATTTCGTTGCCAAGCTTGTTGATCTAAACCAGTTGCAGACCTCGGTGCTAATGCCTGGGCAAGACCTGATTCTTCCAAATAACTAGTCCAGCAGAAACTGGCACCCTGGCCCAAAGAACAGCCCTCAGGTGTGAAATTGGCTGCGGGTAAACTGGCCTCGTGGCCAACCTTGAAGATTTACCTCTACGCGATGCCCTTAAGGGCAAAAAACCCTATGGCGCGCCACAAATCGATGTTCCAGTTGCGCTAAATGTAAACGAAAACACTCACCGCATTCCTCGTGCCGTAATCGAAGACATCTTTTCAAAAATCGCTCATGCAACCCTGAAACTCAATCGATATCCCGACCGTGAATTCATGGCATTGCGCGCAGCATTCGCAAACTACCTCGGTCATGACCTAACCGCAGAACAAATCTGGGCAGCCAACGGCTCCAACGAAGTTATTCAACAAATTTTTCAGGCATTCGGCGGGTCTGATCGACTCACTCTTGGCTTCGGCCCGACCTATTCGATGTATTCGATCATCGCTTCAGGTTCTGAAACGCCATATGTAGACGCTCCTCGGCTTGACCGATTCGAGTTAACGCCTGCGCACATCCGCAAGCAAATTCTTGAGCACAGGCCACACATTGTTTTGCTGTGCTCCCCGAACAACCCAACCGGAACTCCGCTTAGCCTCGAATGCGTCGAAGCGGCCTACGAAGCTGTGACCGAAGCTACAGGTGGCATCGTTGTTGTCGATGAGGCCTACGCTGAGTTCTCACCGGTTGGCACGGTCTCGGCAATTGATCTTTTGCCTGGCCGCGAGCGACTAATGGTTTCGCGCACGATGAGCAAGGCCTTCGCCTTTGCTGGTGCCCGCGTCGGTTATCTAGCAGCCGATAGCGCTGTAATTGATGCCCTCCGACTCGTACGCCTGCCTTATCACCTAAGCGCACTGACCCAAGCCGCAGCCGAAGCCGCGCTAGCTCATTCAGCAACGATGTTGGCAACCGTCGACGACATTCGCTTGCAACGCGACCGACTAATCGTTGAGCTCAAAGAGATGGGGCTCGACCCATACCGCAGCGAGGCCAACTTCGTACTTTTCGGTGGGCTCCACAACCCAGACCACGTGTGGCAAGCCTTGCTTGATCGGGGCATCCTTGTTCGTAATGTCGGAATAACAGGAACCCTTCGCGTCACGGCAGGCACCGAAGAAGAGACCACGGCGTTTTTGCACTCGCTTCGCGAAGTGCTTGCTGGCTAAACTTGAGCCAATCCCAAAGACGCTTGCAGCGAAAGGCCATTTAATGAGTCGCACAGCAGCCCTGCAACGCAAGACCAGCGAGTCGAGCGTTGAACTTAGCCTGAACCTTGACGGAACCGGCAAGTCAGAAATTTCGACCACTGTGCCATTCTTCGATCACCTACTTACTGCTTTCGCCAAGCACTCTCTAATTGACCTCACTGTGAAGGCGCACGGCGACACCAACATCGACGCGCACCACACCGTTGAAGACACCGCAATCGTTCTTGGCCAGGCAATCAAGCAGGCGCTTGGCGACAAGTCCAAGATTGGTCGATACGGCGATGCAACCGTGCCGCTCGACGATGCTCTCGCTCGTGCCGTGGTAGATGTCTCAGGTCGCCCGTACCTCGTTCACAAGGGTGAACCGACCGGTTTCGAATTCCACCTAATCGGCGGTCACTTCA
>JBJTNB010000061.1:0-2200 GCA_046073845.1 Micrococcales bacterium | reverse complement strand
TGTTGGCAACGACTGCACCGGTTTTGGTAGCACCTGCCATGCACACCGAGATGTGGAACCATCTCGCAACCAAGCAAAACGTTTCAACGCTTCGCGACCGAGGCGTGGCAGTACTTACCCCAGCCAGCGGTCGGCTCACTGGTTCAGACTCGGGCGTTGGGCGTTTGCCTGAACCAGAAGAAATCGTCGAAGCGGCCATCGCACTGCTGACCAAGCGCGATCTTGAGGGCAAGCGAATCTTGGTTACCGCTGGTGGCACGCGTGAGGCTATTGACCCGGTTCGTTTTATTGGCAATCACTCCTCTGGCAAACAGGGCATCGCGATTGCACGCGAAGCCGTTCGACGTGGGGCACAGGTAACCCTTTTGGCGGCCAATGTCGAAGGTGCACAGGTTGCTGGTGCAGAGGTAATCGCCACGAATACCGCCATCGAGATGGAACGTGAAGTCAATCACCGTTTGACCAGCACCGATGTTTTCATTTCAGCCGCAGCCGTGAGCGACTTCAGGGTTGCCGATGTTTCGGCTACCAAACTCAAGCGCAGTCAGCTCGGCGACCAGATAAACCTCAAGTTAGTGGCAAATCCTGACATCCTGGCTGGGGTTGTTTCGCGCGTCCGCGAAGAAGGCTTAGCAGTTCGCACCATCGGCTTTGCTGCCGAAACGGCCGGCACCGCGTGGGCACTTGCCGAGCTGGCTAAGTCGAAACTCATCTCGAAGGGTTGCGACATCATCGTTGCCAACGACGTCAGCGGTTCTGCGGTATTCGGCTCTGAGCACAACGACGCACTGATTATTACCAAGGATGGCGCTCAGACGCAGGCTGCCGGCACAAAGAGCGAGGTAGCGTCGGTGGTCCTCGATATACTTGCTGGGTTATGAGCGATCTAAGACTTTTTACCAGCGAATCTGTTACCGAAGGCCACCCCGACAAGGTCTGCGACCAGATTTCCGACGCCCTACTCGACGCAATTCTCGAGCAAGACCCTAAAGCGCGCGTCGCTCTCGAAACCATGGTTACTACCGGTTTGGTTCACGTTGCCGGCGAGCTCACCACAGAGGCCTACGTTGAAATGCCAACCATCATTCGCAACAAGATTGTTGAAATTGGTTACGACTCTTCAGACATCGGCTTCGATGGTAGGTCGTGTGGTGTTTCACTTTCAATTGGCCAGCAGTCACACGACATCGCTGCAGGTGTTGACGCCGGTTTTGAAAGCCGAGTTTCTGGTTCAACAGACCCATTCGATACACAAGGTGCAGGCGACCAAGGTCTAATGTTCGGCTATGCCAGCAACGAAACCCCAACTCTTATGCCCACAGCTATCGCCTTGGCACACCGACTAAGCGAGGGTCTTACGAAGGCTCGCAAGTCAGGGGCCATTGATTTTCTTCGCCCAGATGGTAAAACCCAGGTCACGATTGGCTTTGAAGGCAACGTGCCTCGCACCATAGAAACCGTTGTGCTTTCTACCCAGCACAAGGCATCTGCCAAGCTCAGCGAAGTTGAAGCCGCCGTTCGCGAGTTCGTAATCGACCCGATCTTGGCTGAGAGTGAACTCGATTACAGCAAAACCAACTATCTGATCAACCCGACTGGGGTGTTTATTACCGGTGGCCCAATGGGCGACGCTGGTCTGACCGGCCGCAAGATCATCGTCGACACCTACGGAGGTGCGTCACGTCACGGTGGCGGCGCGTTTAGCGGTAAGGATCCATCGAAGGTTGATCGCTCAGCCGCCTATGCAATGCGTCATGTCGCAAAGAATGTCGTTGCGGCTGGGCTTGCCGACCGCGCCGAGGTTCAAGTGGCTTACGCAATCGGTAAAGCCCACCCGGTTGGTCTCTATGTAGAGACCTTTGGCACTTCTAAAGTTTCAGAGGCGGCTATCGAAAAGGCCATTCGCGAGGTATTTGATCTTCGGCCGCGTGCCATCATCGAATCGCTCGACCTGCTTCGCCCGATATATTCAAAGACGGCTGCCTACGGTCACTTTGGCCGTGAGCTCGCCGAATTCACTTGGGAACGAACAGATCGCGTGGCCGATCTACAGCGAGCAGTCGGTCTCTAGACATGAGCGAGTACACAGTTGCTCGCGTTGTGGTCAATAGCCCACTGCTGAACCTAGACAAGCCTTTCGACTACTCAATCCCAGAAGAACTTCGCGGTCAGGTTCACCTAGGTTCTATGGTGCAAATCA
>JBJTNB010000060.1:0-15077 GCA_046073845.1 Micrococcales bacterium | reverse complement strand
AGTTGCGATGTCGGGCAGGGTGACGCCACGGTGGTGCGTTCTGCCGGTCAAATTGCGCTTATCGATACCGGTAAATATGAAGACAAGATTGTTAGTTGCTTAGACAAGCTCGCAGTTAGCCACATATCGCTGCTGGTGTTGACACACTACGATCTTGACCACGTTGGAGCCGTGTCGGCTGCAGTGCGGGGTAGAACAGTCGATATGGCTCTGGTCACCAGTTTTCACGATGACCGGGCAGGGGCGAATTGGGTGCGAACAGCTCTCGACCTCGCGCATATTCAGGCAACCCCAGCCGAGCGAGGTATGGCAGGGCAGTTGGGGCACGCGAATTGGTTGGTGCTGAACCCAGATCACGACGGAGGCGATGCAGAAGACTCGAACGACGGCAGTATTGCGCTGCTGTTCAATCTCGAGAGCTACAACTTGCTGGCCCTTGCCGACCTTGGTGAACGCGGCCAGATGCGGATTGCCAAGCACTTGGGGCAGTGGTACAACCAACAGGTCGCATCGATACCCCTCGTGATGAAGGTGGCCCACCACGGCTCTGCTGACCAATATCCCGAACTCATCGAGGCCGTTCATCCAGCTGTAGCGCTTGTGTCGGTTGGTAAGAACAACGGCTATGGGCATCCGACTTCTAGAACTCTTGACGTGCTTGGTCGAGCAGGTTCATTGATTGCACGAACCGATCTGCTCGGCTCTATTTCGATCGGTGTCTCTGTATCGATGCTCGCCGTCGCCGGTGGAGGTTAGGCTTTTCGGGTGAAAGCCAAAGAACTATCGTGGCGGGCAGCAGCGCCTGCACCTGTCGTGCTCTTCTTTGGTCCAGCAGACTTTTTCGCCACCCGCGCCATTAAATCAATCAGAAAACAGTTGACCGACAAACTCGGTTCGATTGAAACCGAGCGCATTTCTGCTGCCGACTATTCCGCTGGGCAGTTAGCCAGCATTTCGGCACCATCACTGTTTGCCGAGCCGAAGTGCATCATCGTTGAACAGGTCGAGAAGTGCAGCGATGATTTTATTGCCGATGGAATCGCCTACGTGGCGAAACCAGACCCAGATGTCACCCTGATTTTGCAGCATGACGGTTCGTCGGTTCGTGGCAAAAAACTGCTTGAAGCAATTCGCGCTTCGGGTTCGGCGGTCGAAATTGCTGTGGCTAAACCGAACGACAAAGAGGGTGAAGCTTTCGTTGTGGCTGAGTTTCAGGCTGCTGGGCGACAGATTCAGCCGCAAGCAGTTCGAGCGTTGGCGGCTGCGTTCGGTTCGTCTTTCGAAGAGATCGCAGCGGCCTGCGAACAATTGATGCAGGCAACAACTGAAAGCGTCACCGAAACTCTCGTTGATCAGTATTACGGCGGTCGGGTTGAAGTCACAGTCTGGAAGATTCTCGATGCCGCCCAAGCTGGTCGTAAGGCCGAAGCGCTCGAATACTTGCGGCACGCACTCGGGGCTGGTGCAGACAAGGTTGGGCTAGTCAGCGGCGTTGCCCTTTCGGTGCGTTCGATGGCCAAGGTTATGGGTGCAACTAACACAGCGAGTCTGGGCATGCCGTCCTGGCAAGTGAACAAGGCGCGCTCGGCCCTTGCAGGGTGGAGCGAAGAAAATCTCGCGAAACTGATCAACGCGGTGGCCGAAGCCGACGCGGCTATGAAGGGCGCAAGTCGTGACCCCGAATTTGTGCTCGAGCAACTGGTTTTGCTTATAGCAAACAAGGGAAAGCAATAAGTGAACTCAAAACGGCACACCACGCTTGCAGTCCTCGCACTTGTTTTCATTTCACTCGTGCTTCGTCCGCCAATTGCCGCGGTTGGCCCGCTACTTCACAGCATCTCGGGTGAATTGCAGCTGAATGCGGCCAGCACGAGCTTGCTAGCATCCGTGCCGGTTTTCTGCTTTGGTTTAGGTGCGTTCTTGTCGCCTTGGTTGATGCGACGTTTCGGCTTGAATCACGTCATGTTCGTGACCCTGATTGTGATGGCCGTTGCCATAGTCTCGCGAGTTTGGTTTGGTTACTCAATCCTTCTACTAGCAACGGTGCTAGTCGGTCTTTCGATTGCGGTAGCCAACGTCTTGCTACCCACATTCGTGCGCAGCGACTTTACCGATCGTGCGTCGATCTTCACGTCTATCTACACAACTCTTCTCGCCATTGCAGCAAGTTTCTCGGCTGCCTTCGCTGTGCAGTGGGCAGACCTGCTCGGTGACTGGCGATTAGCTATGCTCACGCCGGCGCTACCGCTATTCGTTGCAATTGCGCTTTGGTGGCCTCGTGTGCGCGAGGCCGAGCCACATCTTCCGATAGCGGGGCACGCCGCTAAGGCAGAAAGCCGTGCTGTTTATCGATCGCCGGTGGCCTGGGCAATCCTGTTGTTCTTCGGCATTCAATCGCTCGGTTTCTACGCATTGCTCGGTTGGTTGCCAACCATGCTCATCTCGATTGGTGTCGATCCGGCTTCGGCAGGTTCATTCCTAGGTTTGGCAACGGCAATCGGTATTCCCTCTGGCTTCGCTCTTGCGCCGCTCATCGCTCGTTTGAAATCACTGTCGACTCTGGCGGCTATTGCATCGCTTTCGACAACGGCCGGCTTTGCATTCCTCGCTGTAATTATTGGTGCACACGACCCGACAAATTCTGCAGCCATCATTTTTGCGGGCATTTTGATTTCAGTAGGCCAGACCGCAACATTCCCGATGTCACTCTCGCTGATTGCTACTCGCGCAAGTTCGCGCGCGCAGACCACGATGTTGAGCGCCTTCGCACAAGGTTGGGGTTACCTAATCTCGGGTGTTGCGACATTTGCTGTCGGTGCGATTGGGGCAAGCGTTTCTTGGAAGGCGGCAGTCGTTGTTCTTGTCGTTCTTTCAGCGATTCAGGTTGCAATCGGTTTCTACGCCGGGCGCAACACCCACATCCCGGCTGCATAAAAAAGACCCGCCTTGCGACGGGTCTTTCGAAGATTTATTGCTTCTGAAGAGCTAGTGACCTACTTAAGGTCTGCAGCCTTCTTTGCGATTGCTGACTTCTTGTTAGCAGCCTGGTTCTTGTGGATTACGCCCTTCGAAACAGCCTTGTCTAGCTTCTTGCCAGCTAGAGCAACAGCTGCTGCTGCCTTTGCCTTGTCTCCGGTAGCAACGGCCTCGCGTGCAGCGCGAACAGCGGTCTTAACTTCGCTCTTCACTGCCTTGTTACGCTCGGTAGCCTTTGCGTTGGTGCCAATTCGCTTGATCTGCGACTTGATGTTTGCCATGTTTCACTTTCGTTGTTGCCCAATTCACGATGAATTGCGCGATTTGCGTTGGTGGGGATTCGGATGGAGACACTCACACGAACCGACTTCCAACCCTACCAGTCAGGCGGTTTTACGGTCAACTATGCGAGAATAGACACGTCGGCAAAGGCCGGCTCCAAATCCCAGATTTTCAGAGGTCCTTTTGTCGCCACGCGCTACCACCAGGCTTGAGCCGGCCAAAACCGACCCGTCTCTAATCCGCAATTTCTGCATCATTGCCCACATTGACCACGGTAAGTCGACCCTGGCAGACCGCATGTTGCAGCTCACCGGCATCGTCGATGACCGCTCAATGCGCGCCCAGTATCTCGACCGCATGGATATCGAGCGTGAGCGTGGCATCACCATCAAGTCGCAGGCCGTGCGCATGCCATGGATGGTCGACAACCAGACCTACGCACTCAACATGATCGACACCCCGGGTCACGTTGATTTCACCTACGAGGTGTCTCGTTCACTGGCCGCCTGTGAGGGTGCGGTTTTGCTCGTTGATGCAGCCCAGGGCATCGAGGCTCAGACCTTGGCCAATTTGTACTTGGCGATGGAAAACGACCTGACCATCATTCCTGTGCTCAACAAGATTGACCTTCCGGCTGCTCAACCTGAAAAGTACGCAGAGGAACTCGCCGAGCTAATCGGCTGCGAACCAGAAGATTGTTTGCGAGTCTCGGGTAAGACCGGCATCGGCGTTGACGTGCTACTCGACAAGATCATCGCGACTGTGCCGCATCCGGTTGGCGACCCGAATGCACCTGCGCGTGCAATGATCTTCGACTCTGTTTACGACTCTTACCGCGGTGTGGTTACCTACGTTCGAATGATCGACGGCAAGTTGAGCCAGCGCGAAAAGATTCAGATGATGTCGACCAAGGCGGTTCACGAACTTCTTGAAATCGGTGTTTCGTCGCCTGAGCCAGAACCAACCAAGGGTCTTGCTGTTGGTGAAGTGGGTTACCTAATCACCGGTGTGAAAGACGTTCGCCAGTCAAAAGTCGGCGACACCATCACCAACCTCGCCAAGCCGGCAACCGAAGCGCTCAAGGGTTACAAAGAGCCGTTGCCGATGGTGTTCTCGGGTATCTACCCAATCGATGGCAGTGACTACCCGGCACTTCGCGAGGCACTCGACAAGCTCAAGTTGTCAGACGCTGCGTTGGCGTACGAGCCAGAAACCTCGGTTGCCCTTGGCTTCGGATTCCGCTGTGGGTTCCTTGGTTTGCTGCACCTCGAGATCGTTACCGAGCGCCTCGAGCGCGAATTTGGTCTTGACCTGATTGCCACTGCGCCATCCGTGGTTTATGACGTCACCATGGATGACGGCAAAGAGATCGTGGTCACCAACCCGAGCGAGTTCCCAACTGGCAAGGTCAAGAAGGTCATGGAGCCAATCGTGAAGGCGACGATTCTTGCGCCGAAGGATTACGTAGGCGTAATCATGGAGCTTTGCCAGGGTCGCCGCGGCACCATGCTCGACATGCAATACCTCGGCGAAGACCGTGTGCAGCTGCGTTACACCTTGCCGCTTGCCGAAATCGTTTTTGACTTCTTCGATCAACTCAAGAGCAAAACTCAGGGCTACGCATCGCTTGACTACGAAGAGGCCGGCATGTTCGAGGGTGACCTCGTGAAGGTCGACCTTTTGCTTCAGGGCGAACAGGTCGATGCGTTCAGTGCGATTGTGCACAAAGACAAGGCCTATGCCTACGGTGTAATGATCACCGGCAAGCTTCGCGAATTGATTCCGCGTCAGCAGTTCGAGGTGCCGATTCAGGCAGCAGTTGGTTCGCGCATCATTGCTCGCGAGTCTATTCGCGCAATGCGCAAAGACGTTCTAGCCAAATGTTACGGCGGTGACATCAGCCGTAAGCGCAAACTTCTTGAGAAGCAAAAAGAAGGTAAGAAGCGCATGAAGATGGTTGGTCGCGTCGAGGTTCCTCAAGAGGCGTTCATCGCTGCGCTGTCTACTGACGGCGAGAAAAAGGGCGAGAAGAAGGGCAAGTAATGGCCCAACTGCCCAACGGCGACCCAGCGCCAATCAACGGCGAATTACCGGCTTCGGCTGCAATCGACTCAAGTTCGCGAACCATGCACGCCTATGTGCACATTCCGTTTTGTCGTGTACGTTGCGGCTACTGCGATTTCAATACCTACACTTCGACCGAGCTTCGCGGAGTGACTCAGAATTCGTTCCTTGGCGATCTCAATTGTGAAATTGAGTTAGCGGGGCGAGTGCTCACTGATGCCGGCATTGCCGGTCGCGAATTCGCATCGGTATTCTTTGGCGGCGGCACCCCAACGCAATTAGCAGCAAGCGAGCTCGTTGAGGTACTAAGTCGTTTGCGAGACCGTTTCGGAATCTCAAGCGGAGCCGAGGTAACCACCGAGGCAAACCCAGACAATGTCGACGACGAATATCTCGAGGTGCTTGCTTCTGGCGGATTCACTCGCATCTCACTTGGTATGCAGTCGGCAGTGCCCGAAGTCTTGGCGGTGCTTGATCGCACGCACAACCCCGCAAACGTGGCAAAGGCCGTGGCCGCTGCAAAACGAGCGGGCCTGCAAGTTTCTGTCGATCTGATTTACGGAACGCCAGGCGAAACGATCGACCAGTGGCGCGAATCGGTCGAAGCCGCCATTGTTCTCGATGTTGATCACATCAGCGCTTATTCGTTGATCGTTGAACCTGGCACCAAACTCGCCAGACAAATTCGTGGCGGCGAACTGCCGGAACCCGATGAAGACGAACAGGCCGAGAAATACGAATTGGCCGATTCGCTGCTCAAGGCCGCTGGGTTCAACTGGTACGAGGTTAGTAACTGGTCGCGAAGTGCCACGACGCGTTCAAAGCACAATCTTGCCTACTGGCAATCGAACGACTGGTGGGGCTTCGGCCCAGGTGCCCACTCGCACATTGGCGGCACCCGTTGGTGGAACGTGAAGCACCCGGCAACCTATGCGCAGAAGCTGCTGGCAGGCGAATCGCCGGCTCTGGCTCGCGAGGTGCTTGACGACCGCACTCGACAGGTAGAGCGAGTATTGCTCGAGTTGCGCATCCGTGAAGGGGTTTCACTTGAACTGGTCAAAGCCTTAAACCAGGATGCCGCGAAGCCGCTATCGCAGTTCGTAGCCGATGGCTTGCTTGATGGCCGGGCTCTATTGGGTGGGCGAGTGGTACTAACCGATGCAGGTCGTTTGCTCGCCGATGCAATCGTGCGTGAGTTGGTCTAGCTACTGCCTAGGCAAACTCGACCCGTTGGGTAAAATTGGCACTCGAGAACCCTGAGTGCCAAACGGTTGCAAGAAAGCGAGGCTTCCATGATTTCAGAGCGCAGCCTCGATGTGCTTCGCGCAATCGTTAGCGACTACATCGAAACCAGTCAGCCGGTTGGTAGCAAGGCGTTAGTCGAGCGCCATGGCTTCGCGGTGTCTTCGGCAACTATTCGAAACGAAATGGCCTACCTCGAAGATGAGCAGCTGATTGTCGCGCCACACACTTCGAGCGGGAGAATTCCGACCGACAAGGGTTACCGCATGTTTGTCGATCGCCTTGGCGAGGTAAAGCCGCTGAGCATCTCAGAGCGCACCGCGATCGAGACCTTTATGCAGGGCAGCAACGACCTCGATGAAATTCTCGGACGCACGGTGAGGGTGCTTTCACAGCTGACCAACCAGGTGGCGATGGTGCAGTATCCATCGCTTGAAAATGGCACTGTAAAGAACATTCAGCTTGTGCTGATCGATTCACACCAGCTCATCGTTTTGCTGGTCACCGATGTTTCTCGTGTGCAACAACACCTGGTTGCCCTCGCCATGCCAGCCAGCGCAGAGCAAGTCGAAACTTTGCGTGCAAAGTTAACCGGATTGGTCGGTCAGCCACTTTCGAAGGTTGCAAATCTGTTGAGCGTGGTGAGTTCACAAATCGCACCCGTTGAGTTGGCATTGTTCAGTGCAGTCGAAATCGCATTGCTCGACCTGGTCGATGCCAACCGTCAAGACAAAATCCTGCTAGCTGGCACGGCCAATCTCGCACGTAGCGAAGAACTTCGCCCAAGCATTTCACCGCTACTCGAGGCAATCGAAGAGCAGGTTGTCTTGCTCAAGCTCATTCAAGAGATGCAGGCCGAGCAAAACGGAATCGCACTTCGAATCGGCACTGAGAACGCACTCGGTCAATTTGCCGCCAGCTCGATTGTGGTCGGCAGTTACGAAAAGCAGGGCGCCGAGGTAGCCAAGGTTGGCGTGCTCGGCCCAACTCGCATGAACTACAGCAACAACATCGCAGCGGTGCAAGCCGTGGCGCGATACCTAACCGAAGCCCTCGGAGGCATTTAGTGGATCACTACGAAGTACTTGGCGTCTCGCGAGATGCGGGCGACGATGAAATTAAGAAGGCTTATCGCAAGCTCGCTCGTGAGCTGCACCCAGACGTCAACCCAGCCGAAGAGGCGCAAGAGCGGTTCAAGGCCGTGACTCACGCCTACGAGGTGCTGAGCGATCCAGATGAGCGCCGCAAGTACGACATGGGCGGCAACGACCCGTTCGGCGGCATGGGCGGCTTCGGCTTCGGCGACATCTTCGACACCTTCTTCGGTGGTGGCCAGACCCGCGGGCCTCGCTCGCGCCAAGAACGCGGCCAGGATGCGCTCATCCGGGTAGAACTGACCCTCGACGAGGTGATCTTTGGCGCGGCCAAGACCATCGACATCGACACCGCCGTGCTTTGCAAAACCTGTAAAGGTTCTTGCGCGCAACCGGGCACGAGCCCATCCACCTGTGAGGTTTGTCGAGGTACCGGTAGCATTCAGCGCCAGGTTCGTTCGCTGCTTGGCAACGTTGTGACTTCATCGCCATGTACTGCATGCCGCGGTTTCGGTCAGGTCATCAAGAGCCAGTGTGTAGATTGCCGCGGGCAGGGCAGAATTCGCGCTCGACGCAGCCTCGAACTCAACATTCCTGCCGGTGTCGAAGACGGTTTACGTTTGCAACTTTCGGGTCAGGGTGAAGTCGGTTTTGCTGGTGGCCCGCAGGGCGATATCTACGTAGACATTTCTGTGCCAGCACACGAGTCGTACTCACGTCAGGGCGACGACCTGCACTGTACTCTCGAGGTTCCGCTTGCAGATGCCGCACTTGGCACTCGCACCAAAATCGAAACCTTTGACGGCGACCAAGAAGTTCAGGTTGAACCCGGCACGCAAAGCGGCGACCAAGTAACCCTGAAGAGCAAGGGCGTCACGCACTTGCGAGGTCACGGTCGTGGAGATCTGATCGTCACAATGCAGGTAGTTACGCCAACAAAGCTCGACTCGAAGCAAAAAGAGCTGCTGCGTCAGCTTGGTGAGCTTCGCATCGGCGACAAAATCTCGGTACGCAAACACTTGGCCGGCGCCTTCTCGAAACGTAAGAAATAATCGTGGTTGAGCCACTTTTCAAAAAGGCGTTCACTGCAGCTCCGGTGGTGGGGCAAACCATCACCCTCGATGGCGATGAAGGTAAACACGCAGCCTCAGTTCGTCGCCTGCGAGTGGGCGAGGCTGTCGTGCTTTGTGATGGACTCGGCACCAAAGCTCACGGTTCTGTAGCCGCTTTAGCATCCAAGTCGATCGACGTATTGGTTGAGCGGGTCGAGGTGGTTACCGAGCCAGCTTTGCGCGTTCGACTGATTCAGGCCCTGGCCAAGGGTGATCGCGATGAGCTGGCGATTCAGGCCGCCACCGAGTTGGGTGCTTATGCCGTTACGCCCTGGCAGGCCGAGCGTTCGATTTCACGCTGGGATGCCGTCAAGGCCGCCAAGGGTCAAGAGCGCTGGCAGGTCATTTGCGACGAGGCTGGCAAGCAGGCCCTTCGAGCCTGGTTTGCCAAGGTCGAGGCCCTAACTACGAGCGAACAGCTGGTCTCGGCTATCGCCGCCGGCAGTCTTGGCCAGGTGCTAGTTCTCGACCCGACCGCCAAAGTCGGCCTGAGTTCCGCGCTGAGCGTTCAGAACCTCGCAGCCGAAGTGAGCATTGTGGTTGGGCCTGAGGGCGGTATTTCAGAAACAGAACTGGTCGAGTTTGAAAAGGCCGGCGCAACCCGAGTTCATTTGGGTAACGACATTCTGCGCACTTCGACGGCAGGCGTGGCCGCCATTGCCGTGATCAACTCGAGTCTCGGCGTTTACCGCTAATGCCACGAAGCCTAAACTTGCCAGTGGAGGCAAATTGACCAATCAGGATTGCATTTTCTGCAAGATCATCTCGGGAGACATCCCGGCAACATTCGTAGCTCAGTCTGAGCATTCTGTCGCATTCAACGACATCGCACCTAAGCAAGCGGTTCACGTATTGGTGGTTCCTCGCGAGCATCATGCCAACGTTGCTGAGCTGGCCGTGCAAAACCCAGCGGCACTTGTCGACCTAATGCAGCTTGGCGCGAAGATTGCTGCAGATCTTTCAACCGGTTCATTCCGGTTCACTTTCAACACCGGTCTCGAAGCCGGTCAGACCGTGTTCCACGCGCACGGTCACATTACAAGCGTGACACCGAAGGCTTAAGTGGCTAGCAACAACATGCCAGTGCGCGAGCACATCGAGGTGACCAGCGTGCCAATGGTCAACTTGCTAGGCACCAACGATGGCCTTCTCAAGACGCTTGAATCAACTTTTCCGACCGTTGATGTTTTAGTTCGATCGAACAAGATTTCGCTCGAAGGGCCCCGCAAGGATGTCGATGCGGTCGCATTGCTGATCGCCGAAATGATTCAGTTGGTCTCGGGTGGCCAGCAACTCGAACCGCGTTCAATCGAACGTTCGGCCAAGTTGATCGACCAAGATCTGCGCCCTGCAGATGTGCTCAGTCAGAGCATCTTGTCTTCGCGAGGTAAGAGCATTCGCCCGAAGACCCTTGGCCAGAAACAGTATGTCGATGCAATCGATGAACACACAGTAGTGTTCGGCATTGGCCCAGCCGGTACCGGTAAGACCTACTTGGCTATGGCAAAGGCGGTTCAGGCCCTTCAGCGCAAAGAAATCAGCCGAATCATCTTGACTCGCCCGGCTGTCGAAGCGGGCGAGCGCCTTGGTTTCTTGCCGGGCACGCTCAACGAGAAGATCGATCCTTACCTTCGCCCCTTGTTCGACGCCCTGCACGAGATGCTCGACCCAGAGGCAGTGCCAAAACTGATGGCTAGCGGCACCATCGAGGTCGCGCCTTTGGCTTACATGCGTGGTAGAACTTTGAATGATTCGTTCATCATTCTCGACGAGGCCCAGAACACCACCAAAGAGCAGATGAAGATGTTCCTAACCCGACTTGGTTTTAATTCGAAAATGGTGGTCACCGGCGATGCCACACAGGTTGACTTGCCTAACGGTATCTCTGGCTTGAAGACTGCAACCCAGGTGCTTGGCGATGTGGCCGACCTGAAGTTCTGTTACTTGAGTTCAGAAGACGTCGTGCGCCATTCATTGGTTGCCAAGATTGTTGATGCCTATTCGCGCTTCGACGAAAAGCAGCAGGCAAAGCGCGCCGAGAAGAACGCAGACAAAGAATGAGCATCGAAGTAAATAACGACAGTGGTCAGGTTGTCGACGAGTTGCGAGCCTTACGTCTTGCCGAGTTTGCACTGAACCGTTTGCACATCGACCCGAAGGCTGACCTGGCGATTGTTTTCGTCGACATTCCAACCATGAGTGAACTGCATGTGCAATGGATGGACGAAGAGGGCCCAACCGATGTGCTGAGCTTTCCGATGGACGAATTGCGCATCGGGTCAGAGGAAGAGCCATCGATGGGGCTACTCGGCGACATCGTGGTCTGCCCTGAATATGCACAGGGCAACGCCGAAAAGGCTGGCCACCCGTTGATGAATGAAATTTTGCTTTTGATCACCCACGGCATCTTGCACCTACTCGGATTCGACCATGTCACCCCAGAAGAAGAGGCAGACATGTTTGGTCTTCAGCGCGAGATTCTTGATGCTTTTTACGCAGCCGAGGTCGCCTAGTGCTTGCTGTTGCTTTTTACCTTTCTGCCGCGTTTGCCGCCCTCGTCACGGTTGCAGCAATCTTGAAGGCCGCCCTCGAGGCGAACCCCGAGAGCAAGGCGATGGCAGAGTCGCTCAGTTTTGTTCGCATGAGCCTCACCGGCATCTTTGGCGTGACCATCGGTCAATCGCTAGTGCCGCTCGGAATGCGCTGGTGGCTAACCGCAATTATTTCGGTCGCTTTGATGGTGGCGCTGCTGATTCTCACTCAGCTGGCGGCCAAGAGGGCCGGTCACGCCAAGTTCGGTCAGTCGCTGCTGAAGTGGCTCTCGCCGCTGGTCAATTCGATTCACCTGCTCTTTACACCGCTTTCGTTGCCGAAGGTAGAAGAGCCAGAAGAGTTCGAGCAAGAGATGCTCGAATCTGTCGAAGAACTTAGCGAGACCTGGATTCGCGAAGTCATGGTGCCTCGCGTTGAGATGGCAACACTGGCAAGCGATTCCACTTTGGCCGAAGCCATGGAGTTCTTCGCCGCCAAGGCAATCACCAGAGCACCAGTGACGGGCAAGAGCGTCGACGAGGTAGTCGGCGTGCTCTACCTCAAAGATTTGGTACGCGCGATCCATGGCGCAGATTCTGCCGAGCTGACTCAGCCGGTGACCAAGGTCGCGCGCAAGGCAATTTTCATGCCTGAGTCGTTGCCACTAGACGACCTACTTCAGGCGATGCGAGAGCAGAACACGCACATCGTGATTGTTGTCGATGAATACGGCGGAGTTGCCGGTCTGGTCACACTCGAAGATGTCACCGACGAGTTGGTTGGTGAAATCACGGATGCCAACGAAGCCGACCAAGGGCCAACCCCGCTTGACGATGGCGGCTATCGTGTGGCTGCCAAGTATTCGCTATTTGATCTAGGTGACCTGTTTGAGATTGAGCTCGAAGAAGAAGACGTCGACTCGGTTGGCGGCCTGATGACCAAGCAACTTGAGCGCCTACCTAATCGCGGCGACGTAGTTGCATACTCTGGCTTGATTTTCACCGCAGAACAATTCGAGGGTCGTCACAAGCGCATGAAAACCGTTTTGGTGCACCGAGATCAAGAACTGGCCGACGCCGCCGCGGCTTTTGAAGGGCTAGAGCAATGACTTATCGCGCAGGTTTCGTTTCGTTTGTCGGCAGGCCAAATGTTGGCAAATCAACTTTGACAAACGCGTTGGTGGGCGAGAAGGTGGCGATCACCAGCTCGAAACCTCAGACCACGCGTCGCGCCATCCGTGGAATCGTTCACCGCGAACATGGTCAATTGATTGTTGTAGATACCCCTGGATTGCACCGCCCGCGGACCTTGCTTGGACAGCGCCTCAACGATCTAGTCGAATCAACGCTTGGCGATGTCGATGTGATTGGCCTTTGCATTCCGGCCAACGAGAAGATTGGTCAAGGCGACACATTCATCAACGAGCAGCTCAACCGCTACGGCCGAGCCAAGTTGATCGCCATCGTTACCAAGGCTGAGTTGGTTACCAAGCAACAGCTAGCCGAGCAGTTGCTCGAGGTGCAGAAACTGCGCGACTGGCACGCGATTATCCCGGTCTCTGCCGCCGCCGGCCAGCAACTCGAAGAACTGGTTGGGTTACTGATTGAGCACATGCCACCCTCAGAGCAGCTTTACCCAGATGAGGCTGTCACCGACGAGACCATCGAGGCCCGAATCTGCGAATTGGTCCGCGAAGCCGCGCTCGAAGGCGTTCGCGATGAGCTGCCACACTCGCTAGCAGTCACGCTCGATGAAATGATTCCCCGCGAAGATAAGCCGCTGATCGACGTGCACGTGAATGTCTGGGTCGAACGCGACAGCCAGAAGGCCATCGTCATTGGCAAGGGCGGCTCGCGCCTGCGCGAGGTGGGGCAGCAGGCTCGTGGCGAAATCGAAAAGCTTCTCGGTTCAAAGGTGTTCTTGTCGATTCGAGTCAAGGTCGCCCCCGACTGGCAGCGCGACCCGAAGTTGCTCGGCCGCCTCGGCTTCTAGTTGCCAGTGGTCAAACCGCTCGGCTAACCTAGTCAGGTGTTCTTCGGGCTCCTACTTAGTGGCCGCGACGAGGCCTAACCCCCGGCCTCCTCGTCGCGGAGAGTTTGCCTTTCCGGGTAACCCAAACAGCCCGACCATCTAGGAGCACCAAATGGAATTCAATCAAAAGACCTCAGGCATGCCGGTACACAAGTACCAGCCTTTTCACCAGCAAATCTCAGTAGAACTGCCTGACCGCACCTGGCCAGCCAATCGCATCACCGAAGCACCACGTTGGTGTGCGGTAGACCTTCGCGATGGCAACCAGGCTCTCATCGACCCAATGAGCCCTGAGCGCAAGCTCAAAATGTTCCAATTGCTGGTTCAAATGGGCTACAAAGAGATAGAGGTTGGGTTTCCGAGTGCTAGCCAAACCGACTTCGACTTCGTGCGAATCCTTATCGAAGATGGTCACATTCCTGACGACGTAGTCATTCAGGTGCTCACTCAGGCTCGCGACGAACTCATCGAGCGCACTTATGAATCTCTTCGCGGTGCAAAGCAAGCCATCGTTCACTTTTACAACTCAACTTCGGTACTGCAGCGTCGTGTGGTTTTCAATCAAGACCAGGCCGGCATCCTGGCTATAGCCCTCAATGGTGCCCGCAAGTGCAAGTCGATGGAATCGCTGATTCCAGAAACCAAGGTCTATTACGAGTATTCGCCTGAGTCATACACCGGTACCGAGCTCGAATACGCTCTTGAGGTTTGCAACGCCGTTATTGCCGAGATTGCACCTACGCCCGATCGCAAGATGGTTATCAACTTGCCGGCAACGGTCGAGATGGCAACCCCCAATGTTTACGCAGACTCGATCGAATGGATGAGCCGCCACTTGGCTAGCCGCGAGTCTGTTCTGCTCTCGCTTCACCCGCACAACGACCGCGGCACAGCAGTCGCCGCCGCAGAGTTGGGTTACCTGGCTGGTGCAGACCGAATCGAAGGTTGCCTTTTTGGCAACGGTGAGCGCACGGGCAACGTTGATCTCGTGACACTTGGCCTGAACCTTTTCTCGCAGGGCATCGATCCGCACATCGACTTCTCGAACCTTGATGAAATCAAGCGCACAGTCGAGTACTGCAACCAGCTTCCGGTGCATGAGCGCAGCCCATACGGGGGCGATCTGGTCTACACCGCATTCAGCGGTTCGCACCAAGACGCAATCAAAAAAGGCTTCGAGCTGATGCACAAAGAGGCCGAAGCTGCTGGCAAGAGTGTTGACGATCTAGTTTGGGCTGTTCCATATTTGCCAATCGACCCTAAAGATGTCGGTCGCAGCTATGAGGCGGTTATCCGCGTTAATTCTCAGTCTGGCAAGGGTGGTGTTGCTTATCTATTGAAAGCAGACCACAACATTGACTTGCCGCGCAAACTTCAGATCGAGTTCTCGCGCGTAGTGCAGAACAAAACTGACCAGAGTGGCGGCGAAGTCACTTCAGAGGCCCTTTGGCACACGTTCAGCGATGAATATTTGCCGGCACCTGCCGAAACCCCAGAGCTAAAGTGGGGTCGCTTTGAGCTGTTGAAGATGCGCACATCGAGCGACATGGATGGCGTTGTTAACCTTGATGTCACCCTTCGTGACGGCAGCGGCAAAGTCGAAGTTTCAGGCACCGGCAACGGCCCGATTTCGGCGTTTTTGAACGTGCTTAGCAAACAGGGCGTCGAAGTGCGTTTGCTTGACTATGTTGAACACACCTTGAGCGCGAGCAGCGATTCGCAAGCAGCGGCTTATATCGAGCTG
>JBJTNB010000059.1:0-5201 GCA_046073845.1 Micrococcales bacterium | reverse complement strand
TCGCGGGGTAGAGAGCAAGGTTTTCGCCAACTGTGCCGATGCCACTGGGTTTGAGTCGGTGCTAACCCCGGTCGATCTGGGCGTGGTTGGGTACCTGCAGATTCCGATGCCCGACCTGGCCGATGCGCTCTACTGCCTGATCGACAACATCAAAAAGGGCGGCGTGCTGTTCGGGGTTTGGCATTCACTGAACAACATCGAAGAGGGCTTCGGCGGGCCACAAGACCCAGAGGTCTTGCCGTCGGTCGAGCGCATCCGTGAGATGTTGGCCGAAGAGCCGCTCGAAATCGAAGTGCTCGAGGTTCGCGACGGTCAGGTGCAAACCAAGGATGGCCTGAAGCCATCGAAGACCCTTGTGCTCAAGGCTAAAAAGACCGCCTGACAAATTCGTACCGAGAATGGTACGCTTTTGCCATGAAACCCCGCCAATCTAATCGAGAGCGCCTTTACGCTCTGATGGGCGACTTGCATGGGCTGATCACGCTCGACATGGCGAAAGCTGTTGGCGTGCCCGCGGTCGAGGTGCGCAAACTAACTGCCCGAGGCGCGCTTGAGCGCGCTGGTCGAGGGGTCTATCGAATTCCCTTTGCGCCTGCTTCTGACTTCGAACAGGTTCTGATTGCATTGGCTGAGGTCGGAGCTGGTTCTGTTTTAGTTGGCACATCGGTCTTAGCGCTTTTTGATATCGGGCTAGAAATGCCCACAAAACTCGCAATTGCACCCTCTGGACGGGTGCGCAAGCAGTTGCCTGCAGTTGTAGAACTGAGCGCGATTCACCCGGTCGCGGTAGAAACCATAGAGGGTGTTGCTTGCGAATCAATCTTCGAGATTCTGTCTCGTCGCGCTGAGTATGCCAGGGCAGATCGCGTGCGTGACGAAATTGTGCGCGCCGAAGAATTAGGTTTCATAAGTTCTCCACAGGCGAAGTCATTGATGTCGAAGGTTGAATCTAAACTTTCGTTCAAATGAACCTGAAAACCTTCAAATCTGAAGTCTTGCAAATCGCGAATCAAGAAGGAATTACCGCATTCGTTTTAGAGCGCATAGTTGCCATCGCGATTGTTGAACAGTTATTTTTTCAAGTTGCCTCAACGAGTGGGCAGGCTGCTTATCTAAAAGGTGGCTCGGGAATGATTTGGCGTTTCGGTTATAGCCACTCGAGAGCCACGCGCGACATCGATGCCGTGGTCGCGCTCGATCGACAAGAAGTGGCTGAACTTATCGATGGTCTGGTAGGCGCGAACTTTTCTTTCGTTTCAGTGGCTTCAGTCAAACTCGCTAAAGATAAAACCAAGGCAAAGGTGCCCGCCGAATACCGAATTCTGACCACAGAGGTGCAGTTGAAAGTCGCTGACTCGAATTGGCTAACGGTCGAGCTTGAAATCCTGCCGCGCGAAAACTCCGTGGCAAATGTTTTTAAGCAACAGCGCGCTCCAAGCGAATTGGTAGGCCTGTTCGAGCGTCTGGGTTTGGGTGTTCTGGCGCCGCTGCCAACAATCACGCTTGATTTACAGCTTGCCGAGAAGCTTCACGCACTAACCGAACCGGGTAGCGACCGAGCATCGGATCTCTACGACATCTCGCTTTTAGTAAGTCGTGAGGCTATTGATTACAAGGCGCTTGCGGCTGCCGTTACTCGGGTCTTCGCGCGCAGGCAGGTCCACCCTTGGAATGCCGGCGTCGTTCTATCGCCTTTGATAAAGGCAGGTTTTATTGACCAGTGGGGCGAGGTCAAATGGGAACGGGCCGAGGCGGAGTTTTATGGGCTTATCGACCAAATCAGTGCGCACATAGTGCAGGGCTAAACTTGGTGAAAATCGCAGTTTTGGAGCGCTCGTGACCCGTGAATACAAAATCGCCGTAATCGGCGGAGACGGAATTGGCCCTGAGGTGACCGAAGTCGCCCTGGCCGCAATGAAGAAGGTCACGGCCGGTTCTGGCGTTGAGTTTGTCACCACCGAATACGACCTCGGCGCCCGCCGCTACTTGGCAACCGGCGAAACCCTCACCGATGCCGACCTCGAATCTTTGGCAGCTCACGACGCAATTCTGCTGGGTGCAATCGGCGACCCGCGAGTTCCATCGGGTGTGCTCGAGCGTCAGTTGCTGCTCAAGCTGCGTTTCAGTTTTGATCACTTTGTGAACCTTCGCCCAACCAAGTTGTATGAAGGCGTGGTCTCGCCGCTTGCCGAACCAGGCGCTGTTGACTTCGTTGTGGTTCGCGAAGGAACAGAAGGCCCGTATGTTGGCAATGGCGGAGCGATTCGCGTTGGCACCGAGGCTGAGGTTGCGAACGAGGTTTCGGTAAACACGGCGTTCGGTGTTGAGCGCACTGTTCGTTACGCATTCGAGTTGGCCGCCGAGCGCGACCGCAAGAAACTCACGCTGGTTCACAAGCACAATGTTTTGGTTCACGCCGGCGGGCTGTGGCAGCGCACTGTTGATCGCGTTGCCGAGGAGTTCCCATCGGTGAAGGTCGATTACCTGCACGTCGATGCAGCGACAATCTTTATGGTCACCAACCCATCGCGCTTCGACGTGATTGTTACCGACAACCTCTTTGGCGATATCTTGACCGACTTGGCTGCGGCTATCGGCGGCGGAATCGGCCTTGGCGCATCGGGCAACATCAACCCAACCGGTGCGTTCCCGTCGATGTTCGAGCCGGTTCACGGTTCGGCACCTGACATTGCGGGCAAGGGTCTTGCCGACCCGACCGCCGCGATTCTGTCGGCCGCCATGCTGCTCGAGCACCTGAAGAACCCCGTTGCTGCGGCTCGAATTGAGAACGCTGTTGCGCAAGATTTGATCGAGCGCGGGGCTGCAAAGCGCACCACTGCTGAGGTTGCGCAGAGCATCCTGGCTCGGTTGTAGGAGAGACATGTCACTTGAATTCGAAGTAACCCGCAACCCAAACGCTTTGCCGGCTGCTGAGCGCGAAGCGATTTTGGCCGCGCCGGTGTTTGGTGCGAACCTCACCGACCACCAGGTAGTCATCACCTGGACAAAGGCCGACGGCTGGGTAAAGGCCGAGGTCATTCCTTACGGCCCGATCATGATGGACCCATCGGCAGCCGTGCTGCACTACGGTCAAGAGATTTTCGAAGGCATCAAGGCATACCGTCACCAGGATGGCTCAATCTGGACATTCCGCCCAGAAGCAAATGCCCGACGCCTGCAGCTTTCGGCTCGTCGCATGGCGTTGCCTGAGTTGCCTGTTGAGTTGTTCGTTGAGTCGCTTCGTCAGTTGATTGCTGTCGATGGTGCTTGGGTTCCAGAGCCGGTCAACGAAAAGACTTTGTACATTCGCCCGTTCGAAATCGCTGCCGAAAACTTCTTGGGTGTGCGCGCAGCTCACCGCGCTGAGTATCGTGTGATCGCATCGCCGGTCGGCCCTTACTTCACCGGTGGCATCAAGCCGATTTCGATTTGGATTGCACTCGGTTCATCGCGCGCAGGCAAGCACGGCACCGGTGAGGCAAAGACCGGCGGCAACTACGCGGCTTCGCTGCTTGCGCAAAACGAGGGTTACGAACAAGGATGCTCGCAGGTGTTGTTCCTCGACCCTGAAACCGAGACCTACATCGAAGAGCTTGGTGGCATGAACGTGTTCTTCGTTCGTCGCGACGGTTCGGTGCTGACCCCAGACCTCGACGGCACGATTCTGCACGGCATCACTCGCGACTCGTTGATTCAGCTGCTCAAAGACCGCGGTCACAAGGTTGAAGAGCGCCGCATCGCAATCAGTGAGGTTCGTGAGTTGGCGGCATCCGGTGAGATTGTTGAGGCGTTTGCGTGTGGCACCGCGGCTGTAATCACGCCAATCGGCGAGTTCAAGAGCAAAAACGAGACCATCGCTATCAACGCTGAGCCTGGCGAACTAACTGTTAGCCTACGAAGTGAACTAACCGGCATTCAGTACGGAACGGTCGAAGACCGCCACGGATGGATGCACAAACTCAGCTAAGGCTGAGGCAGGGGTGCTTGCACTCCAGAAAGAAGCAAAATGCGTATCGCGCGCTTCTGGCTCAATGGTGACGCCAGATATGGAGTGGTCGACGGGCCCGAACTTAGGGTGCTCGAAGCGAACCCTCTACTCGACGGCATTCAGCTCGGGCACGAGCGCGTGGCCCTCAAGGATGTCGCTCTGCTTCCGCCGGTTGCTCCGTCAAAGATCATCTGCATCGGCAAAAACTATGCCGAGCACGCCGCCGAAATCGGCGAAGAGGTTCCTGATGAGCCACTCGTTTTCTTGAAGGCAAACTCGTCGCTGAACCGCGATGGCGGGGTAGTGGTTTTGCCACCGCAGAGTTCGCAGGTCGACCTCGAGTGTGAGCTTGCCGTGGTGATTGGCGAGACCGCGAAGAACGTCGAAGTCGCCGATGCAATGGGTTATGTTTTCGGTTTCACGATTGCCAATGATGTGACTGCTCGTGACCTTCAATTCGAGGATGGCCAGTGGGCCCGCTCGAAGTCATTCGATACCTTCTGCCCGCTCGGCCCGTGGATCGAAACCGAGTTCGACTGGGAGTCGGCATTGCTCGAGAGCCGCATCAATGGCGAGCTGACTCAGCACTCATACACAACCGACATGGTCTTCGATGTGCCAACCATCGTTTCGCACGTTTCGAAGAACATGACCCTGTATCCGGGCGATGTGATTCTGACTGGTTCGCCAGCCGGCATCGCGACCATCGTGGCCGGCGATCTCGTCGAGTGCGAGATCGAGGGCATCGGAAAGCTCACCTCGCACGTTCAATAGAGGTTCGGATTTTTCCGTTCTTCGGCATCGCCGGCTTAACCTTGTGACCTGCTCGAGTCGTATCGTCACCCATGCACATTTGCACTGGTTTTTGCATCAGTTCTGATGCAAGAACCGATCCATTTGGTAAGGGGTGACGAGTCGGAAAGATGAGCCCATCTCGGTGAACCCTTTGTCGGAGGGGGCGGCGGGTAAACTCGAAGCACAATGAGCCTCATCACAGCCCCCTTCACCACCGCCACCGGCGCCGACATCGTCGTGCGATTTTGCCCGAGCCCAACCGGCACCCCGCACGTGGGCCTGGTGCGCACGGCTCTGTTCAACTGGGCCTATGCCCGTCACGTTGGCGGCAAGTTCGTGTTTCGCATTGAAGACACCGATGCCGAGCGCGACAGCGAAGAGAGCTTCGAGCAGATTCTTGAGGCACTGCGTTGGCTAG
>JBJTNB010000058.1:0-15622 GCA_046073845.1 Micrococcales bacterium | reverse complement strand
CATTGTCTTCGGTGTTCTCGATGATTCGAGCCATAGCCGAAACTGTCTCTACCGGCCACTTGCCCACCGAGGTTTCGCCAGACAGCATCACTGCGTCTGCGCCATCCAAGATTGCGTTTGCGACGTCTGAAACCTCTGCGCGAGTCGGGCGTGAGTTGTCGGTCATGGTTTCGAGCATCTGCGTCGCAACAATTACCGGTTTAGCCCAGCGGCGCGAAAGCTCAACCGCACGCTTTTGCACCAAAGGAACTTCTTCGAACGGAAGCTCAACACCGAGGTCGCCTCGAGCGACCATGATTCCGTCGAACGCGTCGATGATTTCTTCGAGCGCTTCAACAGCCTGAGGCTTTTCGATCTTTGCGATTACCGGAAGGCGACGGCCCTCTTCATCCATGATCTCGTGAACGCGCTTGATGTCGGCAGCATTACGAACGAACGAAAGCGCGATCATGTCGACGCCGAGCTTGATTCCCCAGCGAAGGTCATCCTCGTCTTTTTCGCTAAGTGCAGGGACGTTCACTGCTACACCAGGCAAGTTGATGCCCTTGTTGTTTGAAACGAAACCAGGGATTTCGCAAACGGTGGTAACGGTGGTCGCGTCGACGTTGGTTGCGCGAAGCATGACCTTACCGTCGTCGATGAGTAGAACGTCGCCAACCTTCACATCGCCAGGTAGACCCTTGAAGGTGGTCGAGCAAATGTCTTTGTCACCAAGGATGTCGTCGATGGTGATCTTGAAGACATCGCCCTTGTTAAGTTCGTGCTTGATGTCGTCTTGGAACTTGCCAAGACGAATCTTCGGGCCCTGAAGGTCAACGAATACGGCAACTGGCTTGCCTGCATCGAGTGCCGCTTGGCGCACGTTGCGGTAAACGCCTTCGTGTACGTCGTAGCTTCCGTGGCTGAGGTTCATGCGGGCTACGTCTACACCAGCCTCAATCACAGCCTTGATCTGTTCGTAGCTGCTAGTTGCCGGACCCATGGTCGCAACGATTTTCGCGCGTCTCATCTTTTCCTTACTGGTTTGACCCCAAGCAAGCATACTTAGGGCTTTGTTTCACTAAATCAAAATTGCTTTGTCTGTCGGTTTTACCGGAGCCGGAAGCTCAGTAACGCCCTCTAAGTAGTTGTCGATGGCAGCTGCGGCGGCTCGCCCCTCGGCAATTGCCCAAACGATCAAGCTCTGACCACGACCTGCATCGCCAGCTACGAAAACGCCATCCTGGTTGGTTGCCCAGTTGGCGTCGCGCACGATGTTGCCGCGCGAGTCGCTCTCGGTTGCAATCTGGCGCTCGAGCAATTCGGTCTCTGGGCCGGTAAAGCCAAGGGCCAACAGCACTAGATCTGCTGGCAGTACCTTTTCGGTTCCGGCCTTGGGCAGGCGCTTGCCGTCGACGAATTCGGTCTCTGCAACTTTGATGCCGGTTAGCTTGCCGTTTTCACCAACGAATTCAACTGTTGAGGCTAAGTACTGACGGTCGCCGAATTCTTCATGGGCGCTAGCAACTTCAAACAGTGTTGGGAACGTCGGCCAAGGTTGACCCTGAGGACGCTCGCTAGGCGGTTGCTTGCCGATGGCGAGAGTGGTGACCGAAAGTGCTCCCTGGCGAGTTGCCGTGCCTAGGCAGTCTGCACCGGTGTCGCCGCCACCGAGAATCACGACATGCTTGCCACTTGCCGAAATCTGATCAGCGACCTTTGCGCCGGAAACTACTCGGTTTGCCTGCACTAGGTAATCCATTGCGTAGTGCACGCCAGATAGTTCGCGACCGGCAACGGTCAAGTCGCGTGGCTTGGTTGCGCCGGTTGCAACTAACACAGCGTCGTAACGCGCGCGCAGGTCTTCCCAGGTGATGTCGACACCGATGTTTACGCCTGGGCGAAAACGAGTTCCCTCGGTTTCCATCTGGGCCAAACGGCGGTCAATGTGGGACTTCTCCATTTTGAAATCAGGGATGCCATAGCGAAGTAGGCCGCCGATTTTGTCGTCGCGCTCGAACACGGCAACCGTGTGACCCGCGCGGGTTAGCTGTTGCGCAGCAGCAAGACCCGCTGGGCCCGAACCAACGATGGCAACGGTTTTGCCAGTTAGGCGTTCTGGTGCGTGCGGCACTACCCAATCGCTATCGAAGGCGCGATCGATGATCGAAACCTCGACCTCTTTGATAGTTACCGCCGGCTGATTGATGCCGAGCACGCAAGAAGACTCGCATGGTGCTGGGCAGAGTCGACCGGTGAACTCAGGAAAGTTATTGGTGCGGTGCAGACGCTCGATGGCATCCTTGCCCTGGTCGCGCCAAGTTAGATCATTCCACTCAGGAATTAGGTTGCCGAGTGGGCATCCTTGGTGGCAAAAAGCAATGCCGCAATCCATGCAACGACTCGCCTGCTGACGAACCACAGCCTGGTCGCGCTTTTCGTAAACCTCTTTCCAGTCACGAATGCGAATCTCGACTGGACGGCGCTCGGCTGTTTCGCGCTCGGTGACTTTGAGGAATCCACGTGGATCAGCCATTGGTAACCTCCAAAATCTGCTTCCAGACCATTTCTGAATCTGGGTCGATGCCGCTTGCACTCGCCTGTTCACGAATCTTCATAACAGCCGCGTAATCGCTAGGTAGAACTCGAGTGAAGTGCTTTAGCTCAGCATCGAAGTCAGCCAGGATGCGCGTTGCCAAGCTTGAACCAGTTTCGCTAGCGTGTGCCACTAGCAAGTCTCGGAGTGCGACTTCATCGTGTGCTTCGAGTTCGCCGATGTGCAATTCGCGAGCGTCAAGTGCTTCGCGGTTGATGTGATCTGCGCGCAACTTGTAAATGTATGCAACGCCACCACTCATGCCGGCACCGAGGTTGCGACCCGTTGAGCCGAGAATCACTGCACAGCCACCGGTCATATATTCGAGCGCGTGGTCGCCCACGCCTTCAACTACCGCGGTTGCGCCCGAGTTACGAACCAAGAAACGTTCGCCCACCATGCCGCCAAGGAACATTGAGCCACTGGTCGCGCCATAGCCGATTACGTTTCCGGCGATGATGTTCTCTTCGGCTGCGAATGCAGAGCGAGGGTTCGGGCGAACCACGATCTGGCCGCCGCTCAATCCCTTGCCGACGTAGTCGTTGCTGTCGCCGATGAGGGTGAGCTTGATTCCCTTTGGCACAAATGCGCCGAACGACTGACCGGCTGAACCAGAAAGCTTGATGTCGATGGTTGCGTCTGGCAAGCCGTCTGCACCAAATCGTTTGGTTAGTTCGTTACCGAGCATGGTTCCGACAGCCTGGTCGACGTTGGTGATCTCAAGCTCGATGCTTGCTTTCGAACCTGCGTTCAAAGCCGCTTCGAGAGCGTCGATGAGCTTGTGGTCGAAGTGCTTTTCGAGTTCGTGGTCTTGCGAGGTCGCACGCTTGCGAGATGCTTCTGCAGAAACCGCTGGAGCAGCCAGAATCGGGCTTAGGTCAAGTCCGTCTGCCTTCCAGTGCGTGATTGCACGGTTCATGTCGAGGAACTCACTGTGACCGATTGCCTCATCGAGCGACTTGAAACCAAGGGCGGCCAAGTACTCGCGCACCTCTTGCGCCAAGAACTCGAAGAAGTTCACCACGAACTCAGGTTTACCGCTGAAGCGCGCCCGAAGGGTTGGGTTCTGAGTCGCAACACCTACAGGGCAGGTATCGAGGTGACAAACACGCATCATGATGCAGCCCTCAACAACCAGCGGTGCTGTAGCGAAACCGTACTCTTCTGCACCCAGGAGCGCTGCAATCACAACATCGCGGCCGGTCTTCATCTGGCCGTCGACCTGAACGGTAACGCGGTCGCGAAGGTTGTTCACCATTAGAGTTTGCTGTGCCTCGGCGAGACCGAGCTCCCACGGGGTGCCGGCGTGCTTGAGCGAGTTCAACGGTGAGGCACCGGTTCCGCCATCGTGGCCTGAAACCAGAATTACGTCTGCCTTCGCCTTTGCTACACCGGCCGCTACGGTACCGATACCGACCTGCGAAACCAATTTCACATGGATGCGAGCCTCGCGGTTGGCGCGCTTCAAGTCGAAAATCAACTGCTTGAGGTCTTCGATCGAATAGATGTCGTGGTGCGGTGGTGGCGAAATCAAACCAACGCCAGGGGTTGCGTGACGAGTGCGAGCCACCCAAGGGTAAACCTTGCCCGGTGGCAATTGACCGCCTTCGCCCGGCTTTGCACCCTGCGCCATCTTGATCTGAATGTCTTGGGCGTGAGTCAGGTACATCGAGGTCACGCCGAAACGGCCAGATGCGACCTGCTTGATAGCGCTACGACGGGTCGGGTCGAGAAGTCGTTCGATATCTTCTCCGCCCTCGCAGGTGTTCGATTTAGCGCCGAGCTGGTTCATCGCGATAGCAAGCGTCTCGTGGGCTTCTTTCGAGATCGAACCGTAAGACATTGCACCGGTTGAAAAACGCTTAACGATCGAGGCAACAGATTCAACTTCGTCGATTGCAACTGCTGGTCGCAGGCCTTCGCGAAGCGTGAACAGACCGCGAAGGGTCATCAAGTTTTCGCTCTGGTCATCGACCAACTTGGTGTATTCGCGGAAGATGTCGTAACGCTTGTTGCGAGTAGAGTGCTGCAACTTAAAGACGGTCTCAGGGTTGAACAAGTGTGGTGGGCCCTCGCGCCGCCATCCGTATTCGCCACCGACCTCTAGGTTTTCGTGTGGGTTCAGTGCGATGTCGACAGGGTACGCGCTTGAGTGGCGAACCGAAATCTCTTGGTGAATTACCTCGATGCCGATACCGCCAAGCTGACTGGTAGTGCCTGTGAAGTAGGTGTCGACGAACTCTTGGCTGAGGCCGATTGCCTCAAAGACCTGAGCGCCGGCGTAGGACTGCACGGTGCTGATGCCCATCTTCGACATGATCTTCAAAACGCCCTTGCCAAGTGCGTATTTCAAGTTCTTCGAGGCCTGCTCGGCGCTGACACCTGCAAGCTGGCCGTTTCGAGCCATGAGCTCGACCGACTCTAGGGCCAGGTACGGGTTTACCGCTGCAGAACCATAACCAATAAGTGCGGCTACATGGTGAACCTCGCGCACGTCGCCCGCTTCTACTACGAGACCAACGCGAGTGCGGTTGCCAGAGCGAAGCAAGTGATGGTGAACGCTTGAGACTAAGAGCAATGACGGAATCGGAGCGACCTCGCGAGTTGAATCGCGGTCACTCAAAATCAAGAAGGTGGCACCATTGGCAACTGCCTCATCGACCTCGTCAAAAATCTCACGGATGCGTTCTGCTAGCGCTTCTGCCCCACCGTCGACGCGGTAGGTTCCGGCGACCGTGTAAGCGTGACCCGCACCATCTTTTTCATCGATGTGCTTGATTTTGGCGATGTCATCGTTGTTGATGACCGGGAACGGAATGATGACCTGACCAGCATGAGCCGGAGTTGCATCTAGCAAGTTGCGCTCTGGGCCGATACCTGCAGAAAGCGAGGTAACGACCTCTTCACGAATCGAGTCGAGCGGCGGGTTGGTTACCTGGGCGAATTGTTGTACAAAGTAGTCAAAGAGCAATCGTGGTCGGTCGCTGATCGCTGCAATTGGAGTATCGCTGCCCATCGCGCCCAGCGGTTCTGCGCCGGTGCGTGCCATCGGCGCGAGCAAAATGCGAAGTTCCTCTTCGGTGTATCCGAAAGTGCGCTGACGACGAAGCACTGAGGTTTTGGTTGAGAAGATGTGCTCGCGCTCTGGAAGGTCGCCCAATTTGATGCGATTTGCTTCGAGCCACTTGCCCCAAGGCTGAGCCGCGGCGATCTCTGCTTTGATTTCATCGTCGCCAATCAAACGACCACTTGCGGTGTCGACCAAGAACATCTTGCCCGGCTGCAAACGACCCTTGCGCACAATGCGACCGGGTTCGATGTCGGCAACCCCGATCTCAGAAGCAAGGATGACCAAACCATCGTCGGTAACCACGTAGCGTCCTGGGCGAAGTCCGTTTCGGTCGAGGGTGGCGCCAACTAGCGATCCATCTGTGAAGACCACTGCTGCTGGGCCGTCCCACGGCTCCATGAGCATCGAGTGGTACTCGTAGAAACTCTTGCGACCAGCATCAATGTCGGTCTGCTTCTGCCAGGCCTCTGGGATCATCATCATCATTGCGTGCGGCAGGCTGCGGCCAGCTAGGTAAAGCAGTTCGACTACTTCGTCGAACGAAGCTGAGTCTGAGCCATCCGGGGTGATGATCGGTAGCAACTGCTTGATGTCGCCGAGAGCTTCGGCCGCTAGCTGCGACTCGCGGGCTCGCATCCAGTTTCGGTTGCCCTTTACGGTGTTGATCTCACCGTTGTGAGCAATCATTCGGAATGGGTGAGCAAGCGGCCATGATGGGAAGGTGTTGGTCGAGAAGCGCGAGTGAACCAGCGCCAGCAGCGACTCGAATCGCTCATCGCTTAGATCTGGGTAGAACGGCTCAAGCTGAAGGGTTGTCACCATGCCCTTGTAAACGATCGTGCGCGACGATAGCGACGGGTGGTAAATGCCTAGCGTGCGCTCACTGCGTTTGCGCAAGCGGAACAGTGCACGTTCGAGTTCAAGCCCGGTGAGGCCAGAGTTGCTGGTGACGAAAACCTGAAGCACTATAGGCATCGCCGCGCGAGCCAAGTCGCCAAGTACCGCTGGGTCAACTGGAACTTCGCGCCAACCTAGAACGGTCAGTGCCTCTTCTTCTGCGATTGCCGCGAAACCATTCTGGGCGCGGGCAATGTCGTCGTTCTTCTCAATGAAAACCAAGCCGGCACCGTAGCTGCCTTTGGCTCCAAGTTCGAAGTCAACTACCGCGCGAAAGAACTTGTCTGGAAGTTGAGATAGGATTCCCGCGCCATCGCCTGTGCCGGCATCTGAGCCAACAGCACCTCGGTGCTCGAGGTTACGAAGCGCGTTCAATGCCGTGTCGATGATGTCGTGGCCAGCTGTGCCACGAAGGGTTGCCACCATAGCTAGTCCACAGGCATCGCGATCGCGAGTCGGGTCGTAGAGTCCGGCTGCGGCTGGCGCAGTGTTGAACTTGGTGAACGGCGATATTCCAGGCATGCCTACTCCAATCGAAAAATTAGAGGGACATCTTCGGCCCGAAAAGTGGTGAGAACTTGTCAGAGGCGCTTGTGGCGCTAGCTTTGAGCCGGTTTGTCTTCGGTCGCAGCGTATTCGAAGTCTAACTCATCGCCAGCCTTCGAGCCCTTGTTTTTGCCGTCTGCCCGCTGTTCAATCAAAGCCTCGGGCTCGCGGCCAGGCAGGTAGACCGACTCGTCGTCGCCAGGCTGATTGGCTTTTGACCATATGAACAGGCCAACGCCTACCAAGATCGTGATCAACGCAGACCAAACGTTGGTGCGAAGGCCCAGGTAGTAGTCGCTCGGGTCGATTCGGATCGACTCGACGAAGGCACGGCCAAATGAGTAATAGACCAGATAGAACGCAAGAGTGCGCCCACCCTGCAGATTCATGAATTTCGGCAAAACAAAGACGATGAGCACGAACCCGAGCAGGTTCCAGATCAATTCGTAGAGAAATGTCGGGTGAAACAGCACACCTTCAGGAAAGCCAACGGGATAGGCCTTATTGGCCGAAGGGATTTCTAAACCCCATGGCAGGTTGGTTGGTGTGCCAAAAAGTTCTTGGTTGAAGTAGTTGCCAATGCGGCCGACGGCCTGCGCGACCAGAATTCCTGGTGCGAGGGCATCGGCAACGGCAAGAAACCGCACTCCCATTCGACGGGCACCGATCCAAGCACCGAACACTCCGAAGATCAGCCCACCATAGATTGCAAGTCCGCCCTGCCAAACTTTGAAAACGTCTAGCGGGTCTGCTCCGGCGTGAAAGTAAAAATTGAAGTGCGTCAGCACGTGAAATATGCGCGCACCAATGATGCCGATTGGAACACACCACAGCGCGATGTCAAGAATGACGCCTTTAGCCCCACCCTTAGCGATCCAGCGGCGATTTCCGATCATTACTGCGAGCACGATGCCAAGCAAAATGAAGAGCGCGTAGAAGTGAATTAGCAGAGGCCCAATTTGAAAAGTCGAAACCGTCGGGCTGGGAATACTTAGAAATGGAAAGTGCATTTGTTCCTCTGCTTATTGGTTCGGGTCAAGTTGCTTGGTGGTTTCAATTAACTGTGGCAAACCACCGTTTTGATAGGCGCGCACAAATGCTGAACCAACGATGGCGCCATCCGCGTATTTGTTTACCTCAAGCACTTGCTCTGCAGTCGAGATGCCGATGCCGACGGCGGTAAATGTTTCGGCGTTCGCGTTGCGAATTGCAGAAACTACCTTGCGCGCGTTTTGGTCGACCTCAGCGCGAGCACCTGTAATTCCCATAGTTGAAACCGAGTAGACGAAGCCTCGGCTCAACTCGCAGGCCCGTTGCACACGATGTGGTGTTGAGGTCGGTGTAGCCAAGAAGACCCGGTCAAGGTGGAAGGCATCAGAAACCTCTAGCCACTCGCCTGCTTCATCTGGGATGAGGTCAGGAGTGATTAGCCCAGCGCCACCTGCCGACTTCAGTTCGCTCGCAAAACGTTCGACACCGTATTGCAAAACGGGATTCCAGTAGGTCATCACTAAGACCGGGGTGTCGACTGCCTCGGTTACCGCTTTGACGGCGGCAAATGTGTCGCGCAGTTTGAATCCAGCCGACAGCGCATCGCCAGTGGCTTGCTGGATGACCGGTCCATCCATGACCGGATCTGAGTAGGGAACGCCGAGTTCAAGAACATCTACCCCGTTTTGGCACATGGCTATTGCGGCATCGATTGACTCTTGCAGAGTTGGGTACCCAATTGGAAAGTAACCAACCAAGGTGCTGCGACCGGCCTCGCGATTTTGCTCGAATCGAGCTGTTACCTTGCTGCTCATTCTGCAATCAATCCGAAGTACTTGGCGGCGGTCTCCATGTCTTCGTCGCCACGACCGCTGAGATTAACCAGGATGCTCGCGCCGGGTTTCAGCTCTGCTGCAATCTTTAAGGCGCCGGCTAGTGCGTGTGCTGATTCGATCGCGGGAATGATTCCCTCGGTTCGTGAGAGAAGTCGCAATGCATCCATCGCCTCTGCGTCTGAAATGCCTCGGTAGCTGGCACGCCCAAGATCCTTCAACCACGAGTGCTCGGGCCCGACACCCGGGTAGTCCAGGCCTGCCGAAATTGAGTGCGACTCGATGGTCTGGCCATCCTCGTCTTGCAGCATGTATGAACGAGCGCCGTGCAATACTCCTGGTCGCCCGTAGTTCAAAGTTGCCGCGTGACGCTCAGTGTGCATTCCATCGCCAGCAGCTTCAAAACCGTAGATGGCAACATCTGCGTCATCGAGAAATGCGTGGAACAGACCAATCGCATTCGAACCGCCACCCACGCAGGCGACAAGCGCATCTGGCAAGAAACCGAATTGCTCAAGCATTTGTGCTCGGGCTTCAGTTCCGATCACTGAGTGAAAATCACGAACCATAGTTGGGAAAGGGTGTGGCCCAGCGACGGTACCGAGTAAGTAGTGCGTAGTTTCGACGTTGGCAACCCAGTCGCGCAGTGCCTCATTGATTGCATCTTTAAGGGTTCGGCTTCCAGAGGTGACCGATACCACTTCAGCGCCGAGAAGTTTCATGCGGGCAACGTTTAGAGCCTGGCGTTGCGTGTCGACTTCGCCCATGTAAACGACACACTCGAGCCCGAAAAGTGCCGCTGCGGTAGCGCTTGCCACGCCGTGTTGGCCAGCGCCCGTTTCTGCGATGATTCGGGTTTTGCCCATGCGCTTGGCGAGCAGAGCCTGGCCCAAGACGTTGTTGATCTTGTGCGAACCCGTGTGGTTGAGGTCTTCGCGCTTTAAGAAGATGCGCACGTCGCCGCTCGCGTGCGATGCAAATCGAGGAGCCTCGGTGATGATTGACGGTCTGCCGGTGTAGTCACGGTGCAGAGCGTAAAGTTCGCGAGAGAATTCTGGGTCGACTTTGGCCGCTTCGTATGTGGCTTCGAGTTGGTCTAGTGCCTCAATTAGTGATTCGGGCACGAAGCGCCCACCGAACTGACCGAAGTATGGGCCGTTGGTGTCGCGAAGGTTAGTCATGCCGTCAATTCTAAATTGCCGTGAACTCGCGTAACAGTTCGGCGGGGTTACCGGTTACCAGTGCCTCACCCACGAGAACAACGTCTGCCCCGGCGGCTCGGTAATGGCGAACATCTTCTGCGTTTCGCACAGCACTCTCGGCAACCTTGATGGTCGACTCGGGAATCAGGTGATTCAGGCTGGCAAACAGATTTCGATCGGTCTCGAAGGTTGAAAGGTCGCGCGCGTTGACGCCCAGAAAACGTGAGTCGATGTCGACCGCGTAGCGAACCTCATCGGCGCTGTGGGTCTCGATAAAGACGGTCATGCCCATTTGCTCTGCAAAATGCTTTAGCCGCTCGAGCAATCTTGCCGGGATGCCGGCCACGATCAAAAGCACGATGTCTGCGCCAGCGGCGCGAGCTTCAAGAATTTGGTACTCGTTTGCGATGAAGTCTTTACGAAGCAGCGGCACCGAGACGACTTTGCGTACGGCTCGCAAATCGTCGAGCGAGCCCAGGAACTTGTGACCCTCGGTGAGAACTGAAATGCCGGTTGCGCCGAAGTCTGCATAAGTGGTTGCTAGTTCGGCGGGATTGGCGATGCTGTCCATCGAGCCTTTAGACGGGCTTGCTCTTTTGATTTCGGCGAGCACTTTGACATTTTCAGCTTTGGCGAATGCGACCAAGGCATCGATTGGAGCTACAGCCTGTAGAGCGAGACGCTCAACTTCTGCTGATGAAAGTTTTGATTCGCGTTCTGCGGCGTCTTGGATCGCGCCAGCGTAGAGGCCTTCAAGCACTACTTAGTGCTTGCTCTTTAGCTTGCTGCCGTTTTTGCCGTAACCAAGGCGAGCCAATACATAGCCGGCTGCAAGACCAACTACAGCTAGAACGCCGGCAACAGCCAAGAGGCCGGAGTTGTTGTCAAGCCAGATGGCCAAGGTGCCTACTGCGGCTGCAAGCATCAAGCAGATAACTGCAGTCCAGGCTGCTGGGGTGTCGCCGTGTCCTGGGTCAGTTGCGTTTGCCGACATTTGAGTGCCTTTCAGTGGTTTCTGCAGTAATTCTAACTGCGCTGGTCATCCCAGAGGTCTATTGCCGAGGTCTGTGGTTCGAGAGTTTTCTTAGATTTGGCGGTATTCAAACCGGTCTCTTGCTGCAGCTTAGCTTTACGTGCCGCGGCCTGATCTGCCCAGCGGCGCTGATAGACGAGAGCTGCTAGGGCGACCAGCGCGACCAAAGTTTGCGATGCGAGCCAGATGATCGGGCTGGGCGACTGCTCGATGGTCAGGTCGTTAATGCCGTGGGTTTGAGCAATTCCGGTGAGTTTGTCTAGCGCACTGTCGAGAGCCGAGATATTTTTTGAAATAAGAGCAAAGGCAACGAAGCTGGCTAAAGCTGCCGCGACTGCGGTCACCACGGCTAAGGCAACGGTCTTGGCTATCGAACTGGTGAATGCAATCACAAGGATGCCGACCAGCAAGAACAGCGAGGTTGCCATGGCGCTCGGGTTGGCATCTGCCCCGGAGTAATCGCCTAAAACTACGCTTTGGCCGTTTGGTGCCATCGAAATTGAAAACCAGGTCTGGGTCAATAGCAAGATACTGAGCAGTTGCAGTGCGGCCAAAAGCGCGAGCGCTCGAGACTGGTTCATCGATGGTGCACCTTCCGCATCGCGTTCGCCGTTGCAATGGCACGAAGTGGCGCGCTCGCTTTATTGATGCACTCCTGCCATTCGCTCTCTGCGATTGAATCGAGAACCAGACCGGCACCGGCCTGCACATGAGCGACTCCATCTCGAATGAACGCGGTTCGAATTGCAATGGCCAAGTCGGCGTTACCCGAGAAGTCGAAATAGCCAACTACACCACCGTAGGCTCCGCGACCGGCAGGTTCGAGCTCGTCGATGATTTCGAGAGCACGTGGCTTCGGAGCACCACTAAGGGTTCCGGCTGGGAAGGTTGCGCGGAACGCATCAACGGGTGACATTCCATCGCGAAGTTCTCCTTCGACGGTACTTACCAGGTGCATTACGTGGCTATAGCGGTGCAGTTGCATGAACTCACTCACGCGAAGCGAGCCAGAGTTGCAGACTTTCAGCAAATCGTTTCGGGCGAGATCGACGAGCATCAGGTGCTCTGCCTTCTCTTTTTCGTCTTGTTGTAGGCTCTCGCCGAGCTCGACATCTTCATCAATGCTTGCGCCGCGAGGTCTAGAGCCAGCAATTGGATGCGTTACTGCATGCCCTTGCTTCACAGTGACCAACGCTTCTGGTGAAGCACCGACTACCGAGAACTCGCCACGCGAATCGCTCAAGTTGAGCAGATACATGTATGGGCTCGGGTTTAGCGAACGCAAAACTCGGTAGACATCGAGCGGCGAAGCCGTTACGTCAGCGTCGAAGCGCTGCGAAATCACCACCTGAAAGACATCGCCAACCTTGATGTATTCTCGGGCCGTCTCAACAGATTTAAGAAAAGCATCCTTGCTGGTCTTGGCCCTGTATTCAGGGTTAGCCGCCACTAACTCTGCGATAAATGGTTGGCTTGCCGAATTCAGCCCGTCACGGAGCTCGGCCAACTTTGCTTTGGCATCCTTGAAAGCCAACTCGACATCGGCGTTGTCAGACAAGAAGATGTTGCTCACAAGTTGCAACGAACCGGTGTGGTGATCCAGCACAACCAATTCGCTAAACATTGAGAGGCAAACGATTGGAGCGTTGAAATCGTTTTGCGGCTGATTCTGTAGATTCTCAATCTCACGGATTAGATCCCAGCCGACTGTGCCAACCAGACCCGAAACTAGTGGCGGCAAATCGGTCAGCGGCGCGCTGGTCCATGCGCTTCGAACCTGTTCGATGGCCGCCGTCGCACTGACTGTGTCGAGCGGTAATTCGCTGGGAAGAGCCCTGTGCCCTGCTGCCGAGCGCCAAGCAATCTGCTCGCCAGGCTCTTGAATCAAGTAACCGCGGGAATTTACACCAACGAATGAGTACCTTGCCCAGACTCCTTGCTCGGCCGACTCAAGCAAGAACCCACCCTCTTTGTTCGCCGCTAACTTTTCGAAAACCGAAAGTGGAGTCTCTGAAGTCGAGAACAGGGTGTCGATAAGAGGAATGACACGATGTGTCGTTGCTAGCTGTTGAACTTTCGCGAGATCGAAATTAAGCACTGAAACCACCGAACTTTGCGGTGTCGAAACAAGATTCTGTTCCGTTATGGCAAGCCGGACCCGCCGCGTGCACTAGCAAAAGCAATGCGTCTCCGTCGCAGTCGAGCTGGATATCGACAACGTGCTGGGTGCTACCACTGGTTGCACCTTTTACCCACACTTCGCTGCGAGAACGCGACCAAAAGGTTGCGATACCCGTGTCGATGGTCTGTTGCAGCGTCTCGGCATTCATGTAGGCAAGCATCAGTACTCGTTGACTGGCTGCGTCTTGAACGATGGCGGCTACAAGGCCTTGAGCATCGAACCTCACACCGGCGGTGAAATTTGTGTTACCCATCAGCGCACCTCGAAACCTGAATTGCGAAGCTCGGATTTTGCCTGGCCAATACTGACAGAACCCTCGTGAAAAATACTGGCCGCAAGAATTGCATTTGCTCCGGCGGTTGCCGCAACCGGAAAGTCAGCTGCCTTACCGGCTCCGCCCGAAGCAATGACTGGCACCCTGCTGATTGCTCGCACGAACTCAATCATTTCGTGATCGAAGCCCGCTCTAGTTCCATCGGCGTCGATCGAGTTCACCAACAGCTCGCCTGCGCCTAAGTTTTGCACTCTGGTGACCCAGTCACCGGCATCGAGGCCGGTTTCGTTGGAGCCACCGTGGGTAGTCACTGTGAAACCACTCTGGGTTTTTTTGCTGCGCTTAAGGTCGAGTGAAATTACTAACACCTGATTGCCAAAGCGATCGGCGATCTTTGCCAGCAGGTCAGGGTTTGACAAGCCGGCTGAGCCAACAGAAACCTTGTCTGCGCCGGCGGCCAGCAATTTGGCCACGTCGTCAACCTCACGGATGCCCCCGCCGACGGTGAGTGGAATAAACAACTGCTCGGCTGTTGCAGTTACTAGGTCGTACATGGTCGAACGATTCTCGACGGTGGCCTTCACATCGAGGAAGGTGAGTTCGTCGGCGCCATCCTGGTAGTAGCGTGTTGCCAATTCGATTGGGTCGCCCGCATCGCGCAGATTCAAGAAGTTAACACCCTTTACTACTCGACCGTCGGCAACATCGAGGCAAGGAATAACACGCACTGCCAGTGACATTAGATTCTCGCGGCGTGAAGGGCGCTCACCAAGATTGCACGTGCGCCGAGTGCATAGAGCTCATCCATTTTTTGGTTCACTTCATCGCTCTTTACCAGGGCACGCACGGCTACCCACTCAGGATCGCGCAGTGGCGAAATGGTCGGCGATTCGATGCCAGGAGTGATTGCGCTCGCCTTTTCGACAAGGTTTGCTGGGCAGTCGTAATCGACGATCACGTAACTTCGGGCAACGACGACGCCCTGAAGTCGACGCAAGAGTTGCTGAAAGTTCACCTGCGAACCTGGCGCAACAATCAACTGAGCGCTGCTCACCAAAAGCACTTCGCCGAATGTTTCTAGTCCGGCTTGGCGCAGAGTATTGCCCGTGCTAACCACGTCGGCGACGGCATCGGCCACACCTAGGCGAACTGCTACCTCTACGGCGCCATCTAGCGAGACTATGTGCGCCTGCACGCCGAGACGAGTCAAATAATCTTCGACCAAGCGTGGGTATGCGGTGGCAACGGTCTTGCCGGTCAGGTCATTTATCGACTTGAAGGCGCCTATTGGGCCGGCAAATCTAAAGGTGCTGCCACCGAACTCAAGGTCGGCGACCGATTCAGCCTTTGAGCGGCTGTCGAGCAAAAGGTCTTTACCCGTGATGCCTGCATCGAGCGAACCAGCACCCACATAGGTAGCGATGTCGCGCGGGCGAAGGTAGAAGAACTCGATGTCGTTGATCTGGTCGACGACGTGCAAGTCTTTGGCATCGCGGCGAACGGCGTAGCCGGCCTCTTTGAGCATGAGAATTGCAGTTTCAGAAAGAATGCCCTTATTTGGCAGCGCGACCTTCAGCATTAGAGGTTCCTCTCGAGGTCTTCGATGGTGATTCCCTTGGCGACCATCATGACCTGAAGGTGGTAGATCAACTGAGAAATCTCTTCGGCGGTGCGTTCGCTACCCTCGTACTCGGCTGCCATCCAGACCTCGGCGGCCTCTTCGACGATCTTCTTGCCGATTGTGTGAACGCCTGCATCTAGCCACTTTGCGGTCTCAGACCCGGCTTCGCGGGTTTGAGCCTTCTGCGAGATTTCGCTAAAGAGCTGTTCAAAGGATTTCATTAGACAAGATTAGCCGAGCCATTGCCCGCTCGCCTAGTGCTCGTGCGGTTTCTAGGCCCGGATGACGTTATGCGTCATGTGAGTGCTTGGTGGCTAGTTCGCGAAGGTGATCGATTTGCAGGTTTCTGTCGATTGCCTTGAAGACCGCGCTGCCTGCAACAAAAGGATCGGCGCCGAG
>JBJTNB010000057.1:0-3876 GCA_046073845.1 Micrococcales bacterium | reverse complement strand
GAAGGTCGCGAGAAGAGAGTGATCCTCGCCACCATCGAGCACCCAGTCGAATGCGTTGGCGCCGATTGCACGAGCAGCCTCTTCGAGCATCGCCTCGAAACCCTGCAGGTCGCGGCGCGAAAACGAAACAGTGACGCCGCTTGCCTTGGCAATGCGGGCGGCGTCGCGCGAGAGCCCGTCGCTCAGGTCGAGCATCGCGGTGGCACCGGCAGCGGCAGCCGTCACGCCAGCGGCAATCGGTGGCAAAGGTCTGCGCTGAAAATCGACAAGCTCGTCGTAAGAATTGATCGCGTCGGCATTACCCGATTGCAGCAAAGCCAAACCGGCAGCCGCCTTTCCGAGAGTGCCCGCCACCGCGACCACGTCGCCCACCTGAGCGCCCGACCGCAACACCGGCTCACGCCCCTCGAGATCTCCGTGCGCAGTGACAGCGACAACAGTGGTTGCACCCGTCGCCAAGTCGCCACCGACAACCGAGGCATTAGGTGCCAACTGCTCGCATCCGGCGCGAAGACCATCGGCAAAACTTTCGAGCCATTCGATCTCGGTGTCTGGTCGGCAAATCAAAGCGACCACCAGCGACGAAGGAACAGCACCCATCGCAGCAACATCGGCAATGTTCGAGGCGATCGCCTTGAAGCCAAGATCAAAACCGCTCGACCAATCGAGTTTGAAGTCGTGACCCTCGACCATGGTGTCGGTGGTCACCGTGAAGCGGCCATCTGGGGCGGCTACAACGGCAGAGTCATCGCCAGGCCCAACCAACGCCGATGGTGTGGTGCCAAGCCGCGCGATGGTTCGGCGCAGGCTCTCGTTCTCTCCGAGTTGGGCAATGGTTGGCACCAGTCAAAGGTAGCCTGTAGTCGATGACTTTTTCACGGATGCTCGGGCTCGCAGCCTCGGCCACTGCCCTACTCGCTGGCCTCACGGCTTGCTCGCCCGTGGTTTCGCTCGAGCCAGCGGCCAATGCCAACGACCCGCTATGCGCCTCAGTCACCGTGAGTCTGCCCGACAACATTGATGGCCTGAACTACCGAAGCACCGACGCTCAAGCGTCTGCCGCTTGGGGTGAACCTGCATCTGTGTTATTCCGCTGCGGTCTAGAACCGGTCAAGGTCAGCACCCTGCACTGCGTAACCGCATCGGGAGTCGACTGGCTCGTCGACGAGAGCAACAAGCCGAACTATCGATTCATCACTTTCGCCCGCACTCCGGCCGCCGAAGTGATCATCGATTCGACCAAGGTTTCCGGCATCAACGCCTTAGATGCACTTGCTCCATCGCTCAAAGCACTACCAGTCAGCGACCACTGCACCAGCGCAAATTAGGGATAGTCTTCGACTAACTGAAGGAAAATCATGAAGAAACTTGTGACACTCGTTGTAACTGCACTAATGGCCACCACGGCTGTCATCGGCGGCGCCTTGCCTGCCCAAGCCACGCCAACAGCGCCTGGCACATTCGTTGACTGGAACGCTTGCGTTGCAGACTCAGATCAATACTGCATCGATTCAACCTCTATCGTTCTTCCGAATGGAGCCCCATCGACTCTTGCGTCACAGGGACTCACCTTTCAGGCTTATTTCTTCAACGGAGACGTGAACCCGACCATCTGCATCAACCTTCTAAAGGCCGGCGATCAGGCTTTGCCGATTGAACTGCTTAACGCATCAATCACATTCAAACTGAGAACATCAACCTGGCAACCGGGCACCGCAATCCACGGGCTTGGCCGATTTGTTTCTTACTCAACGGCAAAGAGTGGCGAAAACTACACAGTCACAGCAACACTCAAAACGATTCGCTACGAGCTAAACAAAGATTGTGGTTTCGAAACCCTTAACTGCAGTGGTGCCCCAGATCAGGTTTACCCCGCTTTCTTGCAGGCGACCGTTAGCCCGTTTGACAGCAAGTCCACCGATGCCACTTTGACGAGCAGTGCGGGAAACCTCGAGAACGACAACTGGAACAGCTCGAACGCCACTCTCACGTTCAAGGCTTTGCAACCACAGACCACCCCATTTACTTTGGAAACCGTACTTCCGGCAGCACAGCTTGCTAAATCACTCGGCAGCACGCCGGCATACGTGGCAGCCAACTTCAAGGTTTCAATTACTGCTGCTGGCACAGTGGTTGGGCAAGGAACCCTGACCAACGCTGGAACTGCACTACTAATGACCGCCAGCAGCCCAACCGGTGGAATCCTGACCGTCACCCTTTCACCAAAGAAGACGTTGCCGGCTCCCGTGATCAAAGACATCAAGGTAGTTACCAAGACCAAGCAAACGATTATCGTCAAGGCATCGACAGCGGCAAAGAAGATTTACTTCACTTGCAGCTCTGCCAAAGGTGCAACAAAGGCCTGGACCACAAGCACTTTTAGTTCAACACCGGCTATGCCTAAAGGTGCATGGATGTGTTCAGCTCAGTTCGTTAACGGATATCGTGGACCGAGCTCGAACCCATTCTCGCTATACAACAACGGCTAGCCGCGCTGCAGCCCCAACTGAATTAGCTCGTCGATGAGGTCGGCGTAGCCAAGACCTGTCGCCTGCCACAGCGATGGGTACATCGATAGCGGGGTGAAACCCGGCAGCGTGTTGAGCTCGTTCACGAAATAACCGTCGTCGGTCACGAAGAAGTCGGCACGAGCCAAACCTTCGCAACCGAGAGCCACAAACGCATCGGCAGCCGACTCGCGCAACTTCGCGAGCAACCCTGGCTCTACGGCAGCCGGAACAACTAGGTCAACCGAATCTTCATCCTGGTATTTGGCATCGAAGTCGTAGAACTCGCGCGTCTTGACCACGATCTCGCCGGGTACCGAAACTCGCGGGCGCGCACTGTCGCGCGACTGCAACACAGCGAACTCAACTTCGCGCACCTTGAGCCCGCGCTCGACAACAACCTTGTCGTCTTCGGCAAATGCAACGTCGAGCGCAGCGCCAAGTTCGCTCATCGACTTGACCTTGCTAACGCCCTTCGACGAACCGGCACGCGCAGGCTTCACAAAAAGCGGAGGTTCGCCAAGACCGCGCAATTCTTCGAGAACCGATTCTGGGTCGCGCATCCAGCTTGCTTTGTCGAAAACCACGTGCGGAGTTGCCGGAATGCCGGCGGCCAAGAACGCGTCTTTCGAAAGCTCTTTGTCCATTCCCCACTCAGATGCCCGCACGCCGTTGCCCACGTAAGGAACACCGATTGCCTCGAGCTCGCGTTGCACCTGACCGTCTTCGCCGTAAGGGCCATGCAAAACTGGGAACACCACATCGATACGGCCGAGCGAGTGGCTGCCCGCAGCATCGGTGTAAATCAGCTCGCGAGAGCCATCGTGGGCGAATGCCACCTGGTTACCCTCGTCTTCAACGGTGGCCAGCTCACCTTTGCGCAGCGCCCACTTGGCGGCATCGTCGGCGGCAAGAGTCCACTTGCCCGCCTTGGTGATTCCTACCGGAACGACTTCGTACTTCTCGCGGTCGATTGCCCCAAGCACGCCGGCGGCAGAGGCACAAGAGATTTCGTGTTCAGACGATGGCCCGCCGAACAGCAGCGCAACGCGCAGTTTCGCCATTATTCGCGAACCGGTCCGTCGGTTTCGTGAGTCAGGGTTGGTGCGATGTCACGAGGTGACATGCGGCCCTCGAGCACAGCGTTGACCTGCTCAACAATCGGCATGGTTACACCCTTGGCCTCGGCCAACGCGAGAATCGGCTTGACCGAAGCCAGACCTTCTGCGGTTTGCGACATGCGCTTTAGCACTTCGCGCAGCGAGTATCCGCGGCCGAGCATTTCGCCAGCCTTGTGGTTACGTGAAAGCGGCGACTCTGATGTGGCGATCAAGTCACCAAGACCTGCAAGACCAACCATGGTGTTTGG
>JBJTNB010000056.1:0-3024 GCA_046073845.1 Micrococcales bacterium | reverse complement strand
CTAGTAATTCTTCTTTAAAGCCTAAGACTTGATGGGCCCATAACTGATGCTCATAGTGGTAGTGCATAAACAACTGCTCACGCGGATAGATCGGGATAGCGCGGAAGTTAATCAATGACTCGCCGTACCACGTAAATTCAGAGCCGCAGAGCAATACTGCGTCTAGGAAATTCATACCGTTTGGAGTCAGATAGTTCATATCCAGAGATTCCCAAACTTTTCCACTCCATAGAAATGGAGCATAACCAAAATCATAAGTGACGCCCTTACGACCCAAGGCAGTTTTGATAGGTTCACGATCTGCTAAAAAATGTTGGCGGATAAACCGAGATCAAGAAGCCTCGCCGAAGGCGCAAGGCGTGAGCAACATCCCAGGGTTAAATTGGCATTTTGTGGGTCAGCTTCAAACCAACAAGGTCAAGTCGGTTCTTGCCTATGCTTCGGCGCTTCACTCACTTGACCGCGAGTCACTCCTGACTGAGCTCGCCAAGCAAGCGGACCGTCTTGATCGGTCGGTCGACGTTTTCATCCAGCTGAATCTCACCGATGACGAGGGGCGCGGGGGTATTCAGCCTGCCGCCTTGGGCAGCTTTGCCGAAAAAGTCTTGGCCCAGTCTCGATTGAGGCTTAGGGGAGTCATGGGCGTGGCGGCGCTCGATCGCGACCCGAGAATTGATTTCGAGACGATTTTGCGGGCCAGTGGGCAGATTCAGAGGCTCAGCCCAGGTGCTAACGCGATCTCAGCGGGGATGAGCCACGATTTCGAGCAGGCTCTCGAATTCGGCGCGACACACCTGCGAATCGGCACCGCAATCACGGGTATTCGCAACCTTTAGCCATATCCTGAAGGTCAAGGTTTAACAGGAGGACTTTTATGTCAATGTTCAGCAATGCTTTGAGCTACGTAGGTCTAAACGGCCGCGACAAGGGCTCGCGCACCCCGGCTTCAGCAACCAATGCTGTTTTCAAGAACGTCACACCGATGCGCAACCGCGGTCGTACCGATGGCATGTACATCGTTACCGTGAACCTGCACAGCTACGCTCAGGCTAAAGAAGTTTCAACCGCGTTCCGCGAAGGTGCGAACGTAATCGTCGAGATGTCGGGCGCTGCAAGCACCGATCAGGCGAAGATGGTCAACTTTATGTGTGGTCTAAAAGAGGGTCTTGAAGGCAATCTGGAGCGCGTCACTCAGACCGTGTTCTTGCTTGCTCACTACGGCACCTCTGAAGGTAACGACTTCGATGAGCACGGTGGCCAGAGCGACTCTCTAGTCATCAGCCCAAACTTCTAGTCAATGCCGATTGTCGCGCTCGTCCTTGAGTGGGCGCTGCAAATCTACTTCTGGATGCTTCTGGCAAGGTTCTTTGTTGATTTGATTCGATCAGTGAACCCAAGTTTTAGGCCAAGAGGAATCACTCTCGCCCTCCTCGAGATAGTGATGACTTTGACAGACCCGCCAATCAAGTTGGCCAGACGCTTTATCAAGCCCATCCGAGTTGGTTCATTGGCCTTAGATTTTGCTTGGACTGCCGTGCTTCTGGTTGTCACAATTCTTCAAGGGCTGGTTCACCGCCTCGGCTAACTGTCGATAACTCGGTTGGGTCAAGATTCGCTAAGGTAACCTTGGTTTCGTCCAAGTTTGAAAGAGGAGCCAATGCCGCTAACTCCAGAAGACGTTGTCAATAAGCGTTTTCAGCCGACAAAGTTCCGCGAAGGCTACGACCAAGATGAGGTTGATGACTTTCTCGACGAACTCGTCGTTGAAATGCGTCGCCTCGCCAGCGAAAACGAAGACCTTCGCCAGCGCCTGTTGGCCTCAGAAGCCAGAATTTCAGACCTCCAGCGCAGTGGCGCAGGCCTGGCAAATCAACTTGAGATCAGCGAACCGATCGTGCCAAGTTTCACTCAGACGAGTGCCGATCTCGCAGCGTTTCCAACTGCGGTCGACCCAGAAAGCCTCGGCAGTAACACCACCAACAACCTTTTGCAACTTGCCCGCAAGCTTCACGACGACCACGTTCGCGAAGGTATCAGCAAGCGCGACGCCCTAATCGCCGAAGGTCACGCCACTGCCGCGCGTGTGATTCGCGAAGCAGAAGCACAGCAGCGCGTTGAGTTATCAAAGTTTGAACAAGAGCGCGCCGTGCTTGAGCACACCATTCTTGAGCTCAAGACCTTTGAGCGCGAATATCGCATCAAATTGAAGAACTACATTCAGTCGCAATTGACCGATCTGGAACAGCAGGGAGAGCCTGCGCCGCAGAGTGCGCTCGAGTCGAGTCAATTCGTCAACCCAAACAACAGTTTCTTCAACGGTTAATCGCCTATGGCAGTTGGAAAAATCAAAAACCTAACGTTTCTCGCACTGTCTATCGCAGTAGTTTTGGTCGGGTTAGATTTTTACATTAAGTCTCTCGTGATTGCGAACATCGAACCATTCACGATTCACAAATTCATTCCGGGCATCCTTGATTTCACATTTGTGACTAATGACTCGGCAGCCTTTTCAATTGGCTGGGGTGTAACCGGGGTATTCACTCTGATTCAAACCGCAGCGGCGTTGAGCTTGATTTGGTACTTGCGCAAAATTCAAACCACCGGCTGGGCTGTCATGGCTGGTGTGCTGCTTGGTGGCATTACCGGCAACCTGGTTGATCGCTTTATGCGACCACCATTTGGTGGCATTGGCCACGTCATTGATTACATAAAGATTCCATTTAATTTTCCCATTTTCAATCTCGCCGACTGCTTGATCGTCAGCATGATGGTGCTTACGGTTTTGCGTGTGCTGGCTGGTCACCAAATCGGCAAGGCAAGCAAATCTGCAGCCGATGACTGATTCGAAACAGCTGCCAGTTCCGCCTGGCGTTGCAGGCGAACGACTCGATGCGGCACTAGCCAAGATGCTCGGGCTCTCACGTTCGGCCGCGGCTGAACTGTGCGAGGCCGGCCATGTGACGCTCGATGGGCGAGTGGCTGGCAAATCTGACCGCGTTGCGCTCGATCAGTGGGTTACCGTCA
>JBJTNB010000055.1:0-2498 GCA_046073845.1 Micrococcales bacterium | reverse complement strand
CCGATTGCCGATCTCACCAGCCGAACTCAGATCAACGCCCTGCGCGAGAATGCCAAGGAATTCGGCATTCGCATCCACTCGCTTGGCGATGTTGACCAGGGCATCGTGCACGTTGTTGGCCCTCAGCTCGGCCTGACCATGCCCGGTCTCACGGTTGTCTGCGGCGATTCGCACACCTCGACGCACGGCGCGTTCGGTGCGCTTGCGATGGGCATCGGCACCAGCGAGGTTGAGCACGTCCTCGCCACGCAGACCCTGCCGCTCAAGCCGTTCAAGACCATGGCAATTAACGTCGAAGGCACGCTTCGCCCGGGCGTTACGGCGAAAGACATCATCCTTGCTGTGATTGCAAAAATCGGCACCGGCGGTGGTCAGGGCTATGTGCTCGAGTATCGCGGCAGTGCCATTCGTGCGCTTTCAATGGAAGCCCGCATGACCATCTGCAACATGTCGATCGAGGCAGGTGCTCGTGCCGGCATGGTCGCGCCAGACGAAATCACCTTCGCGTACCTGATGGGTCGCCCGCACGCCCCGCAAGGTGCCGACTGGGATGCCGCCCTCGAATACTGGAAGACCCTGCCTACCGATGAGGGTGCAGTCTTCGACGCCGAGGTATTCCTCGACGCCGACACACTCGACCCGTTTGTTACCTGGGGCACCAACCCTGGCCAAGGCGTTTCGTTGCTCGCAAACGTGCCATCGCCTGATGACTTCAGCGACCCGAACGAGCGCGTTGCTGCCGAGCGCGCCCTTGAATACATGGACTTGAAGGCCGGCACGCCGATGCGCGACATCAAGATCGACACCGTGTTCCTTGGCTCGTGTACCAACTCTCGCATCGAAGACTTGCGTGCAGCTGCGGCGATTATCGACGGCAAGAAAAAGGCAGACCACATTCGCATGATGGTTGTTCCTGGGTCTGCAAAGGTTCGCGCGCAAGCAGAGTCCGAAGGTCTCGATGTCATCTTCAAAAACTTCGGAGCAGAGTGGCGCTTTGCCGGCTGCTCGATGTGCCTCGGCATGAACCCAGACCAGCTCGCAGTGGGCGAGCGCGCTGCCTCGACCTCGAACCGAAATTTCGAGGGTCGTCAGGGCAAGGGTTCGCGCACTCACTTGGTTTCGCCGCTGGTTGCAGCAGCAACCGCGATTCGCGGAACGCTTTCGTCGCCAGCCGACTTGCAATCAACCGCGGGTGCAGCCTCAGACTCAGAGCAGAACGGCGGTGCCTTCTAATGGAGAAGTTCGAGCAATACACCGGCATCGCGGTACCGCTTCGTCGCAGTAACGTCGACACCGATCAGATCATCCCTGCGGTTTATTTGAAGCGAATTACAAAAACTGGTTTCGACGACGCTCTGTTTGCCTCGTGGCGAGCCGACAGCGAATTCGTCTTGAACCAGCCGGCATACAAGTCGGGTTCGGTTCTCATCGCAGGCCCAGACTTCGGAACCGGTTCGTCTCGCGAGCACGCGGTTTGGGCACTTCGCGATTATGGCTTCAAGGCTGTGTTCTCGTCGAAGTTCGCCGACATCTTCCGCGGCAACTCGGGCAAGCAGGGGCTGGTCACCGGCATCATCACGGATGCCGACACCGAAGCCCTGTGGCAGGCAATCGAGGCGGCCCCTGGCATCGAGGCCACCGTTGACCTTGCGGCACAGACCGTTAGCGTTGGCAGCCTCACCGTCGGCTTCGAAATCGATGAATACACTAAGTGGCGACTGCTCGAAGGTCTTGACGACATCGGTTTGACTCTGCGCGACGAGGCTGCGATCAGTGAGTTTGAACAACGGCGTGAATCGTGGCGCCCTAAGACCCTGCCGGCCAGGAGTTAGGTAGCAATGTCGAAGATCACCGTTAGCGGCGGCAAGCCACTCAAGGGCCGCGTTGACCTCAAGGGCGCAAAGAACCTCGTTACTAAAGCGATGGTTGCCGCACTTCTTGGCGATGGTCCGAGCGAGTTGCGCGATGTTCCATTCATCTCAGATGTAGAAATCGTCGGCCGCCTGTTGCAACTTCACGGCGTGCAGATTTCGCACGCCGAAGATGGCACTATGAGCCTCGACCCATCAAACGTGAAGTCTGCTCGCATGGTCGACATCGATGCTCACGCAGGTTCATCGCGCATTCCGATTTTGTTCTGCGGCCCGCTGCTTCACCAGCTCGGCGAAGCATTCATTCCAGGATTAGGCGGCTGCCACATCGGCGACCGACCAATCGACTACCACTTCGAAGTGCTTCGCAACTTTGGTGCTGTGATCGAAGAGCTTCCGAACGGAACCCGCCTGAGTGCACCGAAGGGTCTCAAGGGCGCAAAGATTTCGTTGCCTTACCCATCGGTAGGTGCAACCGAGCAGGTGCTGCTCACCGCAACTCGTGCCGAGGGCCTTACCGAACTATCGGGTGCGGCAATCGAACCAGAGATCATGGACCTGATCGCGATCTTGCAAAAAATGGGCGCGATCATCTCGGTAGACACCGACCGCGTGATTCGCATCGAA
>JBJTNB010000054.1:0-18270 GCA_046073845.1 Micrococcales bacterium | reverse complement strand
TCGATCACGTTGATGGTGATTTCTTTGCCACCCGAGTGCTTACCCTTGTAGGCAATCGCAGTGTTCTTGGCCAGGATGGTAATCCCCTTTTCGCGCTCTAGGTCGCCAGAGTCCATGACTCGCTCGCCCACGTTCGAGTGGTCGCCGAATGAGCCGGTCTGGCGCAACATGGCGTCGACAAGAGTGGTCTTACCGTGGTCAACGTGAGCAACAATCGCTACGTTGCGCAGGTCTGAGCGCGTGGCAATAGCCATGGGTTTTTCCTTTGATTAGTTACCGGCGAGCTGCCAGTTCCAGTATCCGTATGTGGCGCTACCGCCGTACGGGGCCGGCACCAGTGCCGAAATCTTCTTCGAGTAAACCAGAAGAGAGGGCACCTGGTAAAGCGGCAGGCCGAAACCGGCCGAATAAAGTTCGGTATCTAGGTCTTTTAGGGCCGAAATGCGGTCAATTTGCTTAGTTTTCGACCCGTAACTGACCAGAAGCTCATCGAGCTTGGCATCCGAAAAATTGTTCAGGGAATTGCCCGCGAACCAATACGGGTTGCCGCCGTCTTCGCCACCGAGCGGAACTTCGGTGATGTACAGGTCGTAGGCACCGAGAACTCGATCGACTGCAGGTGTCTTGCTTGAGGCATCGATGAGATTGAAACCAACATTTGAGGCGTACTGCCCTAGCAACTCGAATACTTGCTTGGCACGTGGATTATTTGCATCGAAAAGTACGCGCACTGCCACTGGCTTGGCAATTGAAACCTTGGCGAGCTGCTCTGCCGCGAGCTCCGCGTTTTGAATCGTGAAGGCCTGTGAACCATTTGCCTGAACAAATGGTTGATAGTAGCTCGATGCACTCGAGTAGATCCAAGAGCGGGCATCGATTACCGGCGAATCGGCAATCATGCCTGCTTGAATCTTTACTCGAGGAATCAGATTCAAAATCGCTGAGCGCAGTGCAGTCGCCTTTGCGGTATCGGTGCCGTTTGCGAAGACACTTTGAGTGCCGTGGTTTAGCAACACGGCCTCAACATCGTTCGAGGCCGTCAATTTGTATGAAGCACCGTTGGCCTTCGCCTCAGCCACCAGTGAGCTGAGAGTTGCAAGGCCGGACTCCTGCAGCGCGGCGATGTCGACGCTCTTGTTTTGCATGGCCGCAACCATGCTCGCCGAATCGGTGTAAAAACGAATCGTAACTTTTTCAATTCGAGGAGTGTTTCCCCAATTGAAACTCGGGTTTGCCTTCAACACAATTGCCGAGTCGAGCGTAAACGATTCGATGTTGTACGCACCGGCTGAGACTTTGAGTGCCGGGTTGGCGATGTTCAGTCTGCTAAAGGCAAATGCATTCACGTAGTGAGTTGCAAGCGCAGTCTGATCCTCGAGAATCTGGCCGTAAACAGCCGCGCGAAAGCGAGTTATTGCGGCAGTCGCATCCGTGATCTGAAACGCTCGCTCGGCAACCATGTGGGCCGGTGCGTTGATTTGCAGTGCTGTCTGCCAGTCAGCGACGCCGTGGTCAAATGTAATAGTGAGTGAAAGGTGATCTGCCGACTCAACCGGAACGGCCGTGGTGTACTTCAACCCGGTCGAGGCTGCGTTAGAGGTAAAACCGGCCTTTAGCGGATCGCGAGCAGCTAGCCATGAGAGCAAAAGGTCATCGGCTGTGACCTGTTGGCCGTCGCTCCATTTGGCAGCGCCGGTGAGCTTGTAGACCACAGTGAACGGGGCGTTCGAAGTGACCTTCACGCTGCCGAAGCTGGTGTTTGCTACCTCTTTGCCGGTGGCATCGAGGCTGAAGAAAGAAGGGCGAATCAGGTTCGCAAGGTCAGTGTTCGACTGCTGGGCACCGGTGGTGCTAGGCACGTCGGCATTAAAGGAATCGAGACCGGCTAACTCGGCTACCGTGATAGAACTGCCTGCTACCAACGACCCGGATGGCGAGCAGGCGCTCAAAGTAAGGGCAACCAGAGCCGAAGCGGCCAGTGCGGTGATGATTCTCTTCAAAATGACTCTTAAAAACTCAGCGGGCTAACCAAGATTATCTTGCTTAGCCCGCTGAGCCTGTGAATTACTTGGCAGCTAGGCGTGCTTCGCGACGAGCGCGCTGCACCGCTGGGTCTGGAACCGGCACAGCAGCGATCAATCGCTGAGTGTAAGGGTCTTTAGGGTGCTTCAAGATGTCGTCACGTGAACCCTGCTCGACCAAGCGGCCGTGCTGCATAACTGCGATGCGGTGCGACAAAATGTCGACTACGCCCAGGTCGTGGGTGATGAACAAGCAGGCAAACTTCAGGTCATCCTGTAGTCGCTGAAGCAACTCTAGGAATCGAGCCTGGACCGATACATCGAGGGCTGAAGTCGGCTCATCGGCAATTAGCAGGTCAGGGGTAAGTGCCAATGCGCGCGCAATACCCACACGCTGACGCTGACCACCCGAAAGCTCGTGTGGGTAACGGTTGCGGTAGCTGCGAGGCAACTCAACCGAGTCGAGAAGATCGTCGACGCGGTGGTTCAGCTCTTCGCCGCGTGCAATCTTTGCCAAGAACAAAGGCTCGCCGATGCTCTCGCCAATAGGCAAACGTGGGTTCAACGACGAAGCTGGGTCTTGGAACACGATTCCGGTGTGGCGACGAATCTGCGAAAGCTTTTTCATGTCGCCGTGCGAGATATCGTTGCCCGCAACCGAGATGGTTCCCTCTTTGATTGGCAGCAAGCCGATTGATGCGCGACCGATTGTGGTCTTGCCCGAACCCGACTCGCCCACAAGTCCAACGATTTCGCCGGGGTAAATCTCGAGCGAGAAGTCTTGAACAGCCTTGAATGCTGGGATGCGGCCGCGCTTCGGGTACTCGATGTCGACGTTGGTGATCTTAAGAACTGGCTCTGGCTTGACGCCTGCCTCGTGCTTGAGTTCACGGACCTTGACCGAGCCAAGCTTCGGTACAGCAGCGAGAAGTTGCTGCGTGTATGGGTGCTTTGGTCGATTGAAGATGTTGTCCGCTGTGTCGTGCTCGACCGTGAAGCCGTCTTTCATGACCAAAATCTCGTCTGCCATGTCGGCGACCACGCCCATGTCGTGGGTGATGAGCAAGATGCCCGAGTTCAACTTGGTGCGCAGGTCTCGCATCAGGTCGAGAATTTCGGCCTGAATGGTCACGTCAAGCGCGGTAGTCGGCTCGTCGGCGATGAGCAGCGCAGGGTCGCAGGCAAGAGCTACCGCAATCATGGCGCGCTGTTTCTGACCACCCGACAGCTGGTGTGGGTACTTGTCAAAGGCCTGCACCGGCTCAGGAATACCAACCATTGTGATTAGTTCAATGGCGCGTTCGCGAGCGGCTGTTGGGCCCATAGTGAAGTGTGTGCGAAGGGTTTCAACAATCTGAAAACCGATCGAGTAAACCGGGTTCAACGCAGTCATCGGCTCTTGGAAGATGTAAGCAACTTCTTTGCCGCGGTATTTGCGAACCGTAGTCGCGCTGGATTCAAGCATGTTGACGCCCTTGACCTCAACAACTCCGCTGGTGCGAGCGTTTGATGCAAGTAGCCCCATAAGCCCCATCGACGACGATGACTTACCCGAACCCGACTCGCCCACAATGGCAAGCGTGCGGCCTGGGTAGACCTCGTAATTCATGTCAATCGCAGCCGGGTACCAGACGCCGTCGACCCAAAAGTCGACGTTGTAGTTCTTGACCTTTAGTACTGGTTCAGTCATTGTTACTTTCCTTCTGATTCCGCAAGCGAGCCTGCGAAGATTGATTCATGACTAGTGTCGAAGTTTTCAAACCCAAGTCGAACTACGCTTTCGCCGCAGCAGCCTTGATTCTTGATGGTCTCTTTGTTGTGCAGAGCCTGCTCTACCCCGATGGTTCCGGGCTTGTCGCCACTCTCGCGATTGCACTTGCAATCGCTGCCGCCACAGCACTGCTCTGGATCAGACCCAAGCTCGTTCTCGGCGAGAGCGAACTTCGCGTCGTTAACCCCCTGCGAAGCCACACCATTGCTTACCGAGACATCGATCAGCTTGAGACCAAATGGTCGCTGCTGATTCGACACAACGGCGTTAGCACTCGTGTCTGGGTTGCACCCGCATCCGGTCGCATTCGCTGGGGCTCCAGCATGGTCACCAACTGGAAGAGCCCGGTCAGTAGCACAACACTCAGCAACCAAATCGCCATTGGCCACGTTCCGGTCAGCGAAAGCGTTCACAGCGAGAGCGGTCTGGCAGCACTGCTGATCCAGAGGCGCATCGATGAGCTGGGTCGGCATTAGGCGCCAGCCTTAGCAGACTCGCGAGCCTGCGCGCGGTCTTTCTTTGTGATTCGACGCTTCTGGCGTGGGTCGAATGCGTCGCGCAACCCGTCACCAATGAAGTTGATGCAAAGCGCGATTGAGATGATGAAAAGACCCGGCCACCAGAACAACCAGGGGCTCACGGTAAAGGTGTCTTGGTACTTAGAAATGAGCAAACCGAGCGATACGTCAGGTGATTGAACACCGAAGCCGAGGTAGCTCAGCGCCGATTCAAGCAAAATCGCACCAGACATAAGCAGGGTTCCGGCCACGATGATGACACCAACGGCATTTGGCAAAATGTGCTTGAAGATAATTCGAGCGTTCGAAGCACCAGCGACTCGCGCGGCATCCACGAATTCACGTTCGCGCAGGGTCAAGAACTCAGTGCGCACGAAGCGGGCTAGGCCCATCCACGAGAACACACCAAGCATCACCGCAAGCGGAACGACGCCCAGGTTTCCGAAACGGTAACCAATCACCGAACCCAAAACAATTACCGGCGTGACCAGGAACATGTCGGTCATACGCATCAGGATTGCATCGACAACACCGCCGTAGTAGCCGGCGATTGCACCGACGACAGCCCCGAGCATTACACCCATGATGCCGACGATGAACATAACCATGATTGACTGCTCTGCACCGCGCATTACCAGGGCGAAGTAGTCAGTACCGAGGTTGTCCATTCCAAACGGGTGCCCGCCGATACCAACGCCAGTGCCATCAATGAACGAAGGCAAAATGTCGAGAGTTGGGCAGCCTGGGATTCCGTTTTCACAGAGGTCAGAAGTTGCCGCGTTCACGTCGATCTCAGTGATGGTGTGTGGCCACCAACCTGGAACGCTTAGCGGCTTCTTCTCAGTACCCAGGTGAATACCTGAGGCCGAGAAAACGAAAAGAATAATGAAGACCAAAGAGATCAGCGATGCCATCGCGGCGCGGTGACGCACGAAACGACGGAAGATGATCTGGCCTTGGCTTAGACCCTCGGTTTCGCGAAGCGAAATCTCGTTTTCGTTTTTCTCGACGGTTTTTTCGAGTTCTTTAATCTTGCGAGCCATGGTCTTACTTTCTGATTCGAATTCGAGGGTCGACTACACCGAAGAGCAAGTCAGCGACGAGGTTTGCAATCACGGTCAACATTGCACCGATGATGAAAACACCCATGAATAGGTTGAGGTCGTAGCTACCGATGGCCTGGGCGAACAGCTGGCCCATGCCCTTCCAGCCAAAAACACCTTCGGTGATGATGGCGCCGCCAAGAACACCCGCGAAATCGTTCACCAAAATAGTGGTCAACGGAAGCATCGCGTTTCGCATGGCGTGGCGCACAATAACGGTGCGCTCGGTGAGTCCCTTTGCGCGAGCGGTGCGAATGTAGTCCATGTTCAGAACCTCGAGCAGCGAACCACGCGAGAAACGAACGTAGCCAGCAAACGAGATCAAGGTAAGCGCAATGGTCGGCAGAACCACGTGCATGATGCCATCGAGGCTGTTGATCCAGAAGTTGTGCTGCTGGGTTGGGTCAAGCAGCTGATTGGCCTGCCCGATGGTAGGAACTGGGCGGCCATTGATGGCATCCGAGTTCATGTAGTTGCCAAACTCTTGCATGAAGCGATCAAGGATGAGCGGCAGGCTGGCTAGCAGACCGGTCAACATCGCGGTGCGCATAATGCTGCGACGATCAATCTTGGTGATGAAGTAACCGATAGCCGCGGCCACTGCCTGAATGATCACAATCACCAAAAGCACAGTCAGCAGCGAACCCTTTTCGTTCATTACCCATTGCAGCGGGTAATACAGCAACGTGACTGCACCTGCGGTTGCCAGTGCGGCATTGAGCGACTTTTTGTCGTCGAGGCCAGTTGAAAGGTGGGTCATCGCAACGGCAAAGCCAAAAGCAAAGACTCCGACGCCAATCATGCCAAGCCCAGGGTGAATGAACCACTTGGTCAAACTCATTGCGGTTAGTAATGCCGCGATTCCAACTGCGACGATGGCCCACGTGGTGAAGAAGCGGCGGCGCTCGCCACCGATGATTCCTGCCATTATCAATCCGCCGATTAACGCGAATGGTATGAGGAACGAAATCGAAACAGTTGGGTCAGCCAAAAAGTCATTGAACTGAATCGCCATGTATTCCTTGAGCAAAACTGCTACCCAGAAAATTGGAAGCGAGAAAAGCAAGAAAGAAACGAAAGTCATTGAGTAGTCGAAACGACTGTACTGACGGAGAGCGGTCACCATACCAATGGTGATACCGAGAACAATTGCCAGCACCGTCGAACCGATGACCAAACGGAAGGTCGTTGGAATAGCCGCAGCGATGTACTCGGCAACATGGTGTTGATCACGAGTCATACCCAAATCGAACTGACCCCATAGGCCGGCGACGATTCCGCGCAACCACAAGAAGTAACGAAGTGGCGGTGGAACGTCGAGCTGAAGCTCTCGCGTCATGCGCTCAATCAGATAAGCCTTGTTCGTGGCTGTACTCTGCTGCAACTCTGCTAGAGGGTCGCTCGAGATCGCTTCAAGGTTGTACACCATAAAACTGGCGCCAAACACAATCAGCAGCATCATTCCAAGACGTCGGGTGATGTAAGCAAACAACTTGCCAACCTTGCCGCGGCAGCCCTGCCGCACTATGTTTCTCGCTCACTTTCGTGAGCCTAGAAAAGTTTAGGTTATGTTCACCTAACCGCGGCTCCTTAGGCGAAATAAAAGGCCTCGGGAACGTGAAAAGGACCCCGGTTTCCCGGGGCCCTTTCCTTGAGCTTTACTGCTAAGAGTTACCTCTTAGTAGTGCCACTGCCAGTAGTTCCAAACAACGTTTGGAGTCAATGGAGCGAACGAGATGCCCTTTAGAGCCGAGCTCGCTGCTGCAATTGCAGGCCACTGGTATAGAGGCAAGCTGTAGTAGTTGTCGTGGATAATCTTCTCCGCAGCAAGGTACTTTGCAGTGATCTGTGCTGGGGTCAGGTATGCCTCGAGCGAGTGCAAGATACCGTCAAGGGTCGCGTTACCCCAACCGCTGTGGTTGTTTCCACCGTCGGTCTGGAAGTTAGCGTTGGTGCCGGTCTGGCTTACGCTCGATGGTGCCCATGCGAACATCGCGGCGTCGTATGCCACGTTGCTCAACAAGGTGCTCCACTTGCTGTTAGGGGTGGTCGAAACTGCGAAACCAGCCTTGGCTTCTTCAGCTGCGATCAGCTTGTTCTCGTCGATACGACGCTGGCTTCCCTTGAACAAGTAGTTGATGTTAACTACTGAGTTCGAAGCCGATGCCGATGGGTAGTACTTCTTTACAAGCGCAAGTGCCTGAGCAGTACGGTCTGCCTGGGTGCCTGCGGTGTACTCTGCGTTACCCGAGTTCTTGACGATGGTGTCGTAACCGGTCTGGCCTGGAAGGGTGAACGATGAGTTCATTACAACACCCTTTGGGTTGAACGGAAGAACCATTGCAGCAAGGATCGCGTCGCGAGGAAGTGCTAGCAAGAAGGCGTGACGTAGGTCTTTTGCCTTCTGGCTGTCGCCCGAGAATGGACCGGTATAAGCAGTGCTGTCACCCATAGCCGCGCCAACGCGAAGGTCAACGTGCTCGTAGGTTGCCGAAACGCCACCGTAAACGGTTGCCGAACGGATTGCCTGGAGCTGCGCTAGACCTGCGGTGTCTGGCTGGCCATCGTAGATGTCGATGTCGCCGTTGCGGAGCGCCTGGAATGCAGGTGAACCGTCAGCGATGAACGACATGATGACCTTGTTGATTGGGTTGGTCTTAGCCATAGCTGGGCCCGAGGTGTACTTCGGGTTGCGAACCATGGTTACTGACTGGTCAGCAACTGCCGACTGAACCAAGAAAGCACCGTTACCAATCAAAAGAAGTGGGTTGGTCGACGAGTCAATGGTCTTCACGTTGAAGCCGGTTGACCAGATCGAAGCCATCTTCTTTAGACGAGCGGTGTTCTTCGAGGTGAAGTCCTTGAGGAACTGTGCCTTAGCAGCCAAGTTCTGAGCAGCAGTGCCCAACTTGGTCTTGCCATCGACTAGAAGCTCTAGCGCGTGAACAGCCGATGGGCCAGGGCCCAAGATCTGCCAGTCAGGCTGGAACGAGTCGTACTTAACGGTGACCGAAAGGTGGTCAGCGCTAAGGGTTGGGTTACCAACGACGTGCTGGTCGTATGGGCCACCGTAGCCAACGCTGTCGAAAGCTGGGGTTTCGCTGCTTGGGTCGCCAAGGCCAGCTGCCTTCGAGTATGCGCCAGATGAAATCACGTGGCTGAGAAGTAGGTCGACTGCGTCGATAGGAGTACCGTCAGACCAAACCTGGCCCTTGCGAACGGTGTACTTTACCTCGAAGTCCTTTGCGGTGTTCTTTACCACTGCAAACGAACCAAACGCAGTGTTGCGAATTAGGTTTGGCTTGTTGTCGTAGTAGGTGAATCCGTTGCCGGTGAGGTAACCAATGTCACTGTTGGTGACAAGGTTGGTGTCTGGAGTACCGCTGTTGAGCGAAGTCATCGCGGTGGTCTCCATCATCACGACGGTTGAGCGTGCTGCTGCGCCTGCTGGAGCCACTGCGACGGCCGAAAGGCCAGCAATGGTCAAACCTGCAACAGCTGCAACGGCAACCGAACGCACAATGCGAGTTGCTTTCATGTAGTTGTTTCTCCTTGTTGATACAGAGCTTTACCGGCATCACCCAGAGGTCTAGATCCTCATCACAAGGAGCCGTGCCGATAAAGCCTTGGGTAGCACAAGACTATGGCACGCATTAAGGCGAACAAAAGGTAAACAGGTCAAAATTACGGGTCTTTACATTTCCGTTACAAACCTTTTACTTCGAAGCGATGGCTGATATTCTGGGCAAATGTCTGCCAACCCAGTGCTCATCTACGATGGCGAGTGCGGATTCTGCAAGCAATCGCTCGCCTGGGGTCAGCGCAACTTGACGGCTTTTCCGGCCGCAATCCCAAGCCAGGATGCCCGCGCCAAGGTCCTCGGCCTAAGTCAGGCAGAACTCGACAGCCAGGTTTGGCTCGTCGGCGGCGGTTTGCGACTTGGCGGAGCCCGAGCGGTGGCCTACATGCTGCGTCGGCAACCACAGATTTGGTGGCAGGCACTTGGCATCCTTGCCGTGATCTTCTTACCGATCTCGAACCTTTTATATAGATGGGTTGCCAAAAACCGTGGGCGATTCGGCACTAAATCATGTGCTGTAAGTAAGTAGCGATGACTACAAGAAAAGACCACCTCACGCAAATCGCGTTAGTGCTCGGCGTGAGTCTTGGTGCCTCTGCTATTTATTCACTGTTGCAATTGCTCGAAACAGTTTTGTCGCCGGCGGGCATCGCGGGTAGCAGCACCGGGCTCAATCAGAGTGAATCCTCTAATCAGTTTTTCGATCTCACCTATCAACTAGTTGGCATTGGTTTGGCATTGGTGCCAGTTTGGTTGGCCATTTACTTTTTGCACAGCGGCGCGCAGAATTTTGAACTTGGCGGTTGGCCACTTCAAGGCAAAGACTTTTTGCGCGCAATTAGCTTGGCCGCTGCTATCGGCATTCCGGGACTCGCTCTCTATGCCGCGGCTCGCGCCTCGGGTTTTGCGGTGCAGGTGGTTGCTGCCGATGCACACATCTTTTGGTGGAGCATTCCGGTGCTGCTCCTTTCGGCAGCCAGATCTGCCGTAGTCGAAGAAGTCATTATGGTTGGCTTTTTGTTCTGCAAGCTCGAGCAGCTGGGTTTCTCTTTCGCGAAACGCAACCTAGTCAGCGCAATCATTCGCGGGTGCTATCACGCGTATCAAGGTTTTGGCGGTGCAGTCGGAAACTTCGTGCTCGGACTGGTCTTCGGTTATACCTATCGTCGCTGGGGTCGAGTAGCACCTCTTGTGATTGCACACGGCATCCTGGATGCGATTGTTTTCGTCGGTTACGCATTGTTAGCGAAGCAACTTCACGCCATTGGTTGGTAAAGCCGCGCGCTGATACCCTTGCCCTGTGGCTTGCTTTAGGGCTCGCCGCAGTTCATGTTTCATTCTGGGAAAGTCGGGTGTGAATCCCGCGCTGACCAGCAACCGTGAGTCGCCGGCTTTGCCTGCGATAAGTCGGAGTGCCGGTTTGAAGCAGCAACTCCTGTTATCCGCCTAGGTCTGCGGTTGGAGCCGAACAGTCATCGACGTGGCGCTGCCTCGCTAGATCGACTTTGGCTTCGCCCTGCCTAACTCAGAAGGGCCAGTCGATGCGTCGTCTCAAATCAGCCTTACTGGCAGTCGCGATCGTTGCCGCCACTCTCAGCAGCGTTCCTGCTGGGGCGCAGTCACAAATTCTCTACGCCTCTACCCTTCAGTTCATTGAGAGCAAGTTCGTCGGTGGGCAGTATGTTGAGGGCTACAGCGCTGGCAAACCAGATTGGGGATTCAGCGTCGAAGCCCTACTTCAGTTGAAGAGTGCGGGCCTGAAAAACAGTGCGCTGTCTAAAGCGATCAACTACAACCTCGCGTCGGCGGCCAATCTCGGCACCCCTGCCAATCCGGTTGGCTTTTTGTACTCGCCTAGCAAGGCGTTGCTCGTTGGTCGAGCTGGCGAATATCTGTTCGCCAGCAAGGTCTTTGGCCGCTCGGCGAGCACGCTCAGCAAAACTTATCTAAGCGCGATGAAAAGCGCAGTCGCCAAAGATGGAACGTTGGCCGGTGGCGGCAGCAGCACCTTCAGTTACTCGTGGGTCGCCCTTGGCCTAAGAGCTAACGGTGAGAGCAAACTCGCAAACCTGGTTGCCAAAAAACTTGCAACCTTCGTTCGCGCAGATGGCGGTTTTGGCAGCGACCTCACCGCCGATACCGCCACCGCCGCCGCTGATGCAACTGGAATCGCACTAATGGCATTGCATGCCGCTGCACCGACTTCATCCGTGATTTCAAAGGCCGTGGCCTGGCTCAAAACCAACACGATCAAAGACCACTTCGAATCCTGGGGAGACGCCGACGTCAATGGCACGGCCTACGCAACCATGGGCCTGAGTGCGGTCGGTCAGAAAGTTTCGATCTACACCAAGTACTTGATTTCAAGAATCGCCTCGGATGGCGGACTCACGACACCTTGGTCGAACGGAGTCGGCGATACCTACGCGACAGTGCAAGGATTCATCGCTTTGCACGGCCTGAGCTACCTAGATTTGTTGCCTCGATAACTCATGTTGCGAGTGCGCCTTCGAACCATTTTGATTGCCTTGGTGGCTCTGGTTGCTATCGGCTCGGCGGTCTCGACTATTCCGAACGTCAAATTAGGCTTCTACTCGCACAAAGACTGTTCAGTTGGCAGCACCGCCCTATTGGTCGACTTCGGCACCGGATCAACACCTGAGTCAGAACTCAGTTGCGCTGCTGGTTATCACGGCACCGGCTGGGATCTTTTCAAGGCTGTCGGCTTCAGGGTTGAAGGAACCAGCAACTACCCGACTGGCTTTGTTTGCCGAATCGAAGACGTTCCTGCCGCATCGAGTGAGCCTTGCCTCGAAACCCCCGCCGCATCAGCCGGACACTGGGCTTATTTCTATGCCACCGCTGCCGACCCACACACCTGGCATTTCAGCCCAATCGGTGCCGGCATGCGCAAGCCGAATTGCGGCGACTGGGATGGCTGGCGCTACCTGTTACCAGGCGAAGACCCGCTAAGCAATCAGCCTCGCCAAGTTCCGAATGCGTACCGATGCAATTAGTACGTCGCTTTCGAGCAACAGCTTGGCTGGTTGCCATCGCTCTTGTGATTTTGGTTTCGATAACCAAACTGCTCTGGCTGAATCTTGCCATCGTGGTGGTTGCAAGTGCATTAGTTTTTGCGAACGCACGAAAGTCGAAGTCTGCAGTGCCGACTCAGCTACTTCTTTCACTCACGTTCGGCATCATCTTGATTCGAGTGTTATTTCGCCTGTTATTTTCTGGGGGTGCGGGCGGCTCAGATACTTTGTGGTCGCTACCGGTCATCCGAGTCAATTTTGGTCTCGGAAATCTAGATCTGCTCGGACCGGTTACCTGGTCGGCTATTTCGCAAGCGCTCTTCGATGGATCACGCTTGGCCGCCATGGTTGCCGTGATTACCGCGGTGAATCTGGTCGTTGATTCGCGCCAACTTTTACGCCGCGCACCGGGTGCGCTTTTTGAGATCTCGACCAGCGTGCTGCTCGCGCTGAATTTCATTCCAGAACTGACAAAGAGCATCGCGCGCATTCGCAAGGCCTCGCGCTTGCGCGGTCATGCTCGCGGGCTAGGCTACGCGGCCATCGCCGTTCCCGTTTTTGAAGATGCATTCGAACGTTCGTTTCAGTTAGCCGCCACCATGGATGTTCGTGGTTTTGGCCGGCGCGCGCCTGTCGATGCCACTCGACTTCGTCTTGCACGCTTCATTGCCGTGGTTGGACTATGCCTCGACTTGCTCGCAGTCGTTTGTCTGATGCTGGGTGGATTATTGCTTCAGGCAATTGGGGCGTTGATTGCTGGGCTAGCACTCGGTGCGATTGCAGTCTCTATGCGCAGTAATAAAGGTATGACCGCAAGTGCTTGAACTAAGGAACCTGACTGCCATTGGCGTTGATGGCCGGCCAATCTGGAGCGACATTTCTGCCGCCTTCAAGCCAGGCGAAATCACGGCCATCGTTGGTGCCGTGGGAACTGGTAAATCAACACTTCTTCGAGCTATTTGCGGGCTGGCTCCTGAGTATTACCCGGTGGCTCTCACTGGGCACAGAATCCTGGATGGCCATGTTATCGACGGCCTGAGTGCCCACGAGACCGCCGCCCAGATTGCATATTTTCCACAGGCGGCCGATCAGGTTGCCGTGGCCGACACTGTGCGGGGCGAGCTGGCATTTCGATGCGAGCAGCTCGGCTACAGCGGGGAGCGAATCGACAAGCTGGTGCTCGAAATTGCCACCGCCGTAGACGTCGTTGGATTGCTTGATTGCGAAATGGGATTGCTTGCCGGTGGTGACCGTGCGATGGTGAATCTGGCAGCTGCACTAGCCGGTGGTGCCGACTATCTCTTGCTAGACGAGGCCTTTGGGCGTCTTGATAGCGTTCGGCGTGCTGCCGTTATCGCCCTACTTCGTCGATTCGCCCGTGAGCACCAAATGTGCATCGTTCTCAGTGCACACTCGCTGGAAGAAGTCGGCATTAATTTCGACCAAGTCATCGAATTGAAGCACTTCGCAACGAAGGCACAAACCGCAACCGTGACGGCTTCTCGACTCGAAAATTCGCCAGGCGTGTCGCTGATCTCGCTTGATGGTTTAACGGCGAAATTTGACGACCATGTCGTTTTCGAAAACCTGCGGTTAGAGATTAAGTTAGGCGAGATCATTGCCCTGACCGGTCACAATGCGACTGGCAAGACCACGCTATTGAACTTGATTTACGACCGAGTCGGCAAAGAACTTGGCTGCGTGATGGTGCCGCAGCAGGCATCTGACCTTCTCATCTTCGACACTGTTGAACGCGAACTACGCGACGCCGATGCTTCTGCCGATTTGCCATCTGGCTCGACCGCCAAACTATTGCGCAGCCTAGGTTTCGAATTTGAGGCAACCACTCACCCGCGTGACCTAAGTGCTGGCCAACAACTCGGATTAGTGCTGGCGCTACAACTCAGTCGCCGAGCCGACTTGCTACTGCTCGATGAGCCAAGCAGCTCACTAGATGCAAGAACTACAGCGCTGCTCGAACAGGCCATTCGCCGTGCGGCCCGCCAAGGGACTGCCGTCGTGGTCGTGACCCACGATGCCGAATTTGCGCATGCCATCGCCCATCGCCGCTTGGTGCTCGAGGCGGGTTTTCTAACCGAGGTGTCGACTTGATTCGGCGCAGACTCGGGCTAGGCACAGTTGGACTTTGGCTGATCGCGACCCTCTCGCTGAGCGCCTTTTGCTGGCCACTGCTGCTGAACGCTGGTGGCGAAAGTGCTTTTGCTCAGACCATGCTCATGGTTCTAATGCCGAGCCTGGTGATCTTTGCATTGATCGAATTCGGTTCGGGTTCAATCGACACCAAACAGTTGGCAACCCTAGCCGTGATTACCGCTGTTAATTCGCTAGTTCGGCTGCTTGGTGCCGGCGTCGGCGGAATAGAAACCGTCTTCTTCTTAATCGTGATTGCAGGATTCGTGTTTCGCGCCGGCTTCGGTTACCTCATCGGCAGTCTCTCACTTCTGGTCTCTGCATTAGTTGGTGCTGGGGTGGGCCCTTGGCTTCCATTTCAAATGATGGCTGCCGGGTTGATCGGTCTCGGTGCAGGTCTGCTTCCGCGTTCGACGCATCGTTGGATTCAAGTCGCGACGCTCGTCACGTACTCGATAATCGCCGCATATGTTTATGGTGCGCTGATGACGCTTTGGAACTGGCCGTTTCTTGCGGGGGCCACATCGACACTCAGCTACGTGCCAGGTGCGGGCATCCCTGAAAATTTGAGAGTCTTCGTACAGTACGAACTGCTAACCGGCGGCCTGCTGTGGGATACCGGTCGCGCTGTTACGACCGCGGTGTTAGTGCTGTTAACTGCACCGACCCTGCTGCCCACACTTGATCGTGCGGCCAACAGGGTCGGCGTTAGAAACTAACTAGAAGCTAAGCGGAAGAACCACGACTGCGTCTAGAACTGCTGCTGCAGCAGCAGGAAGCAGCAACAATGCGTTCATCTTGAAGGTGTACTTCGACTCGCCGCGCGACTGGTGAACGATCATCGCACCAACCATGGTCAATGCAAGACCAGCAGTTGCTGCAACACCGAAGGCCTGAGCCCATGCGAGACCAGGGATGAGCGCGACGATAGGCGCAACAACTGCGCCAACTGCGCCAAGGACCTCAACGGTGCCGATCAAACGGATGACACCCATCGGGGTCTTCTCAGCCCAACCGAACTGTGCAGCAGCGAACTGCTCTTTGGTGCCCTTGAGTTTGAAGTTGCCGGCCTTCCAGAAGGTGCGGGCTACGAAGATTCCGAGGGCGATTCCGGCCACGGCAATAACTAGGTTTAGCATTTGATGCCTTTCTATTGTCTTGGCGGGTTTCCGCCTTTATGGTTGTAAGTAAAGCACTACTAGACAGATTTAGTCAAGTAGCCCTAGACAGATTTTTCGGATGCGGAGGACCCCTTGGAAATCAAGGCAACTTTTGAGCGTCAAGCCGATGGCTGGCGTGTTGAGGTACCTCAGTTGGGCAACCTGGTGACAACCGCCAAGCGGCTTGATAAAGCAACCGAACAGATCAAAGATTTGGCCGAGGCCGCAACCGGTGAATCGCGCTGCGACATCATCGTGAAGGTCGAGGCAGTTATGCCCGGCATCATTTGTGATCTCGAGGCGGCTCAAGACAAATCTAAAGAGGCCGCTCGCCTGCAAGAAGAAGCGTCGAACGAAATTCGCGACGTGGTATCACGCATGCGCGACGAAGGTTTGACCATGCGCGACATCGCAGTCTTGCTCGGAGTCAGCCCACAGCGCGTTGCACAGCTCGCACCGTGCACAAACGACGAAGCTTAAGCGCCTACTTCGCCATCCTTGTTTGGGCCTGCTTGGCCGGCCTGGGTCGTCCAGTAAAGCAGTGGAATCCAACCGAGAATCGGAACGATCAGTAGCCACGCAAGCACACCGCTTCTGCCGGTGTCTTGAAGGCGACGAACCAACATTGAGATCGACGGAACGATTGTGGCTAGGCTCCACAAGTTTTCTGCAGGCGAATTCACGTCAACCGACTGAGTAATTCCAAAAATGTAAATAACTTCTTTGTGACTCGGAAAAATGATCGAAACGACAGTGTCGAGAATCACGAATGCCAAGACCGCCCACCAGTAGGTGGCTCGCGAAGTGCGGCCGTGAAATTGAGCGTAGTTAGTGAAGTAGTGCTTGGCACCGTTTACGAGCTTGTTCATGCTTCGACTCTACGCCGATTAGTTGCGCCAGGCCGGCACGCGCCAACCGAATACCATCACCAAAATGCGAAGGGCAATCGTGAACAGCGCACCTATGGCGACCGACCAGATTGATGCCACGTGCATCCAGGATGCGAAGACAACGAACCAGCAACCGATGAAAGCCACCGCCGCGTAAGGTTCGTGATCGCTGAAAGCTCGCGGAATTTGATTGGTGAACAGATCGCGAACGACACCGCCGATAACAGAGGTAAGCACTCCCATGATCACTGCGATGATGGGGCTCTTGCCCATGTCGAGGGCAATTTGAGTGCCAGAGGCCGCGAAGATCCCTAGTCCGATTGCATCTGGCCACTTCATGGCTCGTTCGGTCAGCTCCAGATGGCGGCTGCGCAAGAAGAGCAGTGCAGCGAGAGTCAGACCGATGATGACCCAGATCCACCAGTCATGCTCAACCCAAAACAGTGGGCGACGGTTCAACAGAATGTCGCGCAAGGTTCCGCCGCCGAAGGCAGTCGTTGCAGTAACCATGGCGACACCGACGATGTCAAGCCCCTTGCGCTTCGCCTCGATCAACCCCGAGAGCGCGAATGCGAGCACGCCGAGCACTTCAAAAGTACTGATGAAGTTGGCGAGCATCCAAGTCGCAAAATCTGAGTTCACCCTTGAAGTTTATTTTGTTGCAAGTGGGTGACTGAACTCCCAGAGCTGACCGGTCGGGTCGATGAAGGTGATGGTTCGAATCCCCCAAGGCTGGTCGGTGGGTTCGGTATTCAGAACGACATCCAGAGCGTCGAGGCGCTTGGCTTCGGCATCGACATTTTTGACCTGGATGGTGAGCATCGAAGTGTGAACAGCGGCAGTGAGCTTGGCCGGTTCGAAAAGCGACTTCGCCTCGCGCAGTTCAAGGCAGTTGATTAGCATCGAGCCGAATTTGAACACGCGACTGACTTCATCTGAGTGAACGATGTCAGCGCCGAAGACATCGCGATAAAACTCTTCGGTGGCGATCAGGTCATCGGTAGCGAGGGTGATGGCAAAAACGTCTCTGTTCATAGGGCAAGCCTAAGTCAGGCTTAACGAAAGAAACCCACCAGGCCTCTCGCGACCGGTGGGCTTTCTTTTCTACGCCAGTTACGGCTGAGAAGTGGAGATGGGGGGAATTGAACCCCCGTCCATCACAATGATCATGGCTCTTCTACGGGTGTAGCTTCAATAAGGTTCTGCTCGGCCCCTGCGCTAGCTTGAAGCGACATATCAGACAGGCCCAGCCATAGTTTGAGTCCCGCGTAGCCCTAAGGCGTAACTACGCAGCGAGATTTCTAGATGACGCCAGGCTCCGTTACGAAATCACAAACGGTCTGACGGACTTCGGGGCTCGTGCTAGGCAGCGAGGGCGAAGTCGGTGCTGTTTGATTTGGCACCTATAGTTTGCAGCGGACATTTACGAGTTGACGCTACATTCTCGACCCGCTTCTTCCAATCACAAATTGCGTTGTCGAAACCGATCATCCCCATGTTGAGTTATCAAACGCCTTTGTCAAGACTCCACAAGGATACGTTCTAGCGCCGACATTAGAAAGAGTCGGCTGCTGTTAATCGCCTGAGATTTCTAGTGAATCCACATCAAAATTGTTTCACCGTCGGTGACTTGACATTCAAATGAACTTCGAATGAGCGCCCCAAAGCTATTTTGGGAATCGACAACTCCATCGATCTGCGACAATCTAGAATCAACATCGGCCAAGGACTCTTGTGAGAATTTCGCCGTTGCGGGCGCCTTCAGACCTTTCAACACCAGGGCTTCGCAGCTCTGAAATTGCCCATTTGAACAACTGGTCAACATGGCCATGAGCACTAAGCCGCAGGCAATGACCTTCGTGGTTTTATAAGCCATGTATTGAGCCCTCCCTCCACGGCTGAAGACGTTGAAACTAGTTATCTTGAACTGCGATTGCTATTTCGGTTCTGATGCTCTCCGGCAGGCACTGTTTGGCCCAGGGAGTTTGCAAGATATCAAGAATTCCTTGACGTCCGCCTACATTCGTGAAGTTTTCCTCAG
>JBJTNB010000053.1:0-19721 GCA_046073845.1 Micrococcales bacterium | reverse complement strand
TCTGGACCCCGCCGCACTACTGGCCACTGTCGATGCGTTACAAAGACGACTATGCGGCAGCCGGAGTCCCTATGTTGCCAGTGGTGCGCTCTAACGAAAACGTGGCCATTCAAATCGTGCTCTATACCTGGGCCATGTTGGTTTCGAGTTTCTTGCTGATTCCGCTAGGTCAGATGGGTTGGCTCTACACAATCATCGCGGTGGCTACTGGCGCTTGGTTCTTGATTGAGGCCTACCGACTTTACGGTCAACGATTCGCCACCGAAGTGAAAAACCCGATGCGGCTTTTCCACGGATCAATCAGCTATCTAACAATCCTCTTTGTTGCAGTGGCGGTTGACCCGTTACTTCACTTTTAGTCTTCAACTCTTCTAAACGAACCAACGCCTCTTCACGCTCGACCGCGTGATCAACAATCTGCCTCGGGTAATCATTCAAATAACCATGGATGAGATTCCACGGTTCGTGAACATCTTTGCCTTCGATGTGGCGCAGTTCAGGAATGTATTTGCGAACGTAATTTCCATCCGGGTCAAATTTGTAACCCTGTGTCACCGGATTGAAAACCCGATAATACGGAGAAGCGTCGGTGCCGGTTCCAGCTGTCCACTGCCAGCCGTGTGCGTTTGAAGCTGGGTCGTAGTCGGTGAGCAATTGTTCGAAGTGCGCTGCGCCATGCTGCCACTCGACGTGCAGATCTTTCACCAGGAACGACGCGACGATCATGCGAACTCGGTTGTGCATCCAACCCGTCTCAAGCAATTGGCGCATTCCCGCGTCGACCATCGGAAAGCCGGTGCGGCCTTGCCTCCATGCTTCAAGCTTTTGCATGGCAGGCGCATCCGAGTCGTAACGCATCTTTTTGAATCGCGGTTCGTAGTACTCGGTTTGCGACTTGGGGTTGTGAAACAAAACGTCGGCATAGAACTCGCGCCAGCAAAGTTCTTTGGCAAAAACTATTTCTCCGGCGCTATCGCCAAGCTGCGCGAGCAAGCGACTCGGATGAATTTCACCGTGCGACAAAGCGTGCGACAGGTGAGAGGTTCCGCTGAGATCGGCTCGATTGCGATCCTCGCCATAGTTTTCAAGTGCACGGGCCACGAATTTGGCGAAGGTTTGATCGGCGAATTCCTCACCTGCTCTAATCACAAATGGCGCGTCGCTACTTGGTCGTGGCAGGGTATCGCTGGCCAGTTCTACCCAGCTGATCTGATTTGGCACCTCGGTCGAAGCCTGCCAGTGCGAGGCGGCCCAGACCTTGTAGAACGGCGTATAGACCTTGTAAGGCGTGCCATCGCCCTTCGCGACAGTGCCGGGTTGCACCGCATAGTTCGACCCGGTCAGAAAAAGGTGAACACCTTTTTCTTTCAACGCCAACCCCACGGCGTTTTGTGTTGCTACTGCTGCCGGGTCGAACATCCTGGATGCATGCAGCTCAGTGACGCCGAGTTCGGTGGCAAGCGCAACCAGTGCTTGAACCAGCTGTTCGCGACCAGTAACCACTTTGATAGCTAGCCTGCCGCTCATTGAATCACGTAGAGAGTTCACCGAGGCGAGAAGTGAGTGTTGGCGAATCGGTGAGAGCGACTCGAAATAGTCGAGCTCTAAAACATAAACGGCAGCCACAGAATTTGTTGGCGAATTGGCAACTGCAAGGTTGAGTGCTTCGTGATCGCGCAACCGAAGATCGCGTCTAAACCAAAGCAGACTAGTCACGCGAGTTCACCTGTCTATCGCTTGCCACGGATTGCGAGAAATTGAAACGTAATCAAACTCACCAAGACCGAGGCGCCAAACATGTGGATCGCAACCAACGTGGCAGGCACTCCAGTGCGTGCCTGAATGATTCCGATTGTCGCCTGAGCGGCAATCGCCACCACGAGCCAGACGGTAATTTTCATCGCGTGCGAATTCGAGTCAACTTTGGCTTTGCGCAAAGTTGCCAGCACCACGAGCGCTAGTGCTAGGAATGCATAACCAGGGTAAGAGTGCAAGTGTTCAAACAATTCAAGCGGCAGCCCGTTGCGCGGCGTGCCGAGGTCGCCTGCGTGCGGACCTGCCCCGGTGACCAGAACTCCGATAACCACGGTTAGTGCACCAATCACGACAAGCCAAGGTGACAGAAGATAGGCCCGCTGCGGTACCGCTTCGTGTTCTGCGCCGAGAGTGCGCCAGTACATCAGCGATGCGACCGAAATGAGAATCGCGCTGAGCACAAAGTGGAGCGCGACCATCCATGGATTCAATTTGACCCAAACGCTGATGCCACCGACGACCGCCTGCACGAAAATTCCGGCAAGCACCAAAACAGCAGGTGAGACCAAGCCTGAACGGTCAGCCTTCGGTTGGCGAAGGACCGCCCAGAAAACCAGGGCCGCAATGATCACCAGGATGCCGGTAAGCGAACGGTTGGCGAACTCGATGATGCCGTGAAGCCCCTGTTCAGGAACCGTTACGAGTGAGGCGTCCGTGCATTTTGGCCAAGTTGGACAACCGAGGCCAGAACCGGTCAAGCGAACCACGCCACCGGTAACAACGATCAGTATCTGAGCAACCAAGTTGGCAAAGGCATAGCGCTTCAGAACCAGGCGACTCGGCTTGAGAATGAGGGTTTGCAGCAGTGACATGTGGCCTTTCGGGCTAGCCAGAGCCTCACAGCCATGGTTAGACTTGAGGCCGTTCGCGATTGACTAGTTTTTCTAGTTTCGCACACCACATTGGTACCAAACCCCCGAAAAAACGGGAATTATGGCCGCCCTGTGTGGGTTTCATCAGAGGGTCGAAATGATATTCGCGCCCGAGAAGGAGAAATCGGCATGTCCGACACGGTTGACCGTTCAGACCTCGATTCGCTTGGCGTTTATGAGTTCGGCTGGTCCGACAAGAACGATGCAGGCGCGGCCGCCAAGCGCGGAATCAACGAAGATGTCGTTCGCGATATCTCAGGCAAAAAGAGCGAACCTGACTGGATGCTCGAAACCCGCCTAAAGGGTTACAACTACTTTGAGCGCAAGCCGATGCCGTCGTGGGGTGCCGACCTCAGCGGTATCGACTTCGAAAACATCAAGTACTTCGTTCGGTCGACCGAAAAGCAGGCCCAGAGCTGGGAAGACCTGCCAGAAGACATTCGTAACACCTACGAACGCCTCGGCATTCCTGAGGCAGAGCGCTCGCGCCTAGTTGCCGGTGTTGCCGCCCAGTATGAGTCAGAGGTGGTTTACCACCAAATTCACGAAGAGCTCGAAAAGCAAGGCGTGATTTTTCTAGACACCGACACCGCATTGAAAGAGCACCCTGAGATCTTCCAGGAGTACTTCGGCACCGTGATTCCTGCAGGCGATAACAAGTTCGCAGCGTTGAACACCGCGGTTTGGTCGGGCGGCTCGTTTGTATATGTGCCAAAGGGAGTTCAAGTCGAGATTCCGTTGCAGGCCTACTTCAGAATTAACACCGAAAACATGGGCCAGTTCGAGCGAACCCTGATCATTGCCGACGAAGGTTCTTACGTTCACTACATCGAAGGCTGCACGGCTCCGATTTACCAGAGCGACTCGCTGCACTCGGCCGTTGTTGAAATCATCGTGAAGAAGAACGCACGCGTTCGTTACACCACGATTCAGAACTGGTCGACCAACGTTTACAACTTGGTTACCAAGCGCGCAATCGCACACGAGGGCGCAACCATGGAGTGGGTCGATGGCAACATCGGCTCGAAGGTCACCATGAAGTACCCGGCGATCATCCTTGCTGGTGAGCACGCTCGTGGCGAAACCTTATCGGTCGCATTCGCGGGCAAGGGTCAGCACCAGGATGCCGGTGCCAAGATGATCCACCTCGCACCACACACTTCTTCATCAATCATCTCGAAGTCGATTGCTCGTGCAGGCGGCCGTTCGTCATACCGTGGCGAGATTCGTGTGAATGCTGGTGCGCACCACAGCGCAAACACCGTGCGTTGCGACGCACTACTTGTCGATACCATCTCTCGCTCAGACACTTACCCAGCCGTAGACGTTCGTGAAGACGACGTCACCATGGGCCATGAGGCAACGGTTTCGCGCGTGAGCGATGAGCAGCTGTTTTACCTGATGTCGCGCGGGCTACCAGAAGACGAAGCCATGGCCATGATTGTTCGCGGCTTTATCGAGCCAATTGCCAAAGAACTTCCGATGGAATACGCGCTCGAACTCAACAAGCTAATTCAGATGCAAATGGAAGGGGCGGTTGGCTAATGAACGACCAGATCCTTCCAGGTAGCACCGCACATTCACACGGATACGTTGCAGACGCAGGCGTGCCAGTGCAGACCCGAAGCGAACGTCTTCGCTCGGCGAACCCGGGCGATCACAACCCGGTGAACCGTCGCGATGAGCAGTGGCGCTACCTAGAAGCGCCAGCACTCGACGGCCTAGACACCGCAACCCTTAGCAATGCAATCGACGCCATCCGTGTTGAGGCACCAGCCGAGTTCCGCATTGAGCAGGTAGACGCAGAAGACCGCGACTTCGGTCGTGCCGGTCTTCCTGAAGATTTGCCAACTGCTAATGGCTGGGCCGCGGCGACCAAGGCGCTCAAGGTCACCGTCGCCGGCGAGGCAAACGATCCAGCTACCATTTCGATCAGTAACCCAGGTCGCCACTCGGCAGCCCACCTTATTTTGAAGTCTGAAACTTTTGCCCGAGGCGTGATTGTTCTGGACCACACCGGCGATGCCACGATTTCTGAGACTGTCGAGATCATTGTTGGCGACGAAAGTCAGCTAACCGTTATCTCGTTGCAGGACTGGAACGACAGTGCGGTGCACACCTCGGCTCAGTTCGCTCGCATCGGTCGAAACGCAAAATTAAAGCACGTTGTGGTCTCGCTTGGCGGAAAGACCGTTCGAGTGTCACCGGTCGCAGAGTTCACCGCGCCTGGTGGCGAGGTCGAGTTACTCGGCACTTACTTCGCCGATGCCGGTCAGTTCCTTGAGCATCGCAGCTATGTCGATCACGCAGTTGCAAACTGCAAGTCTCGCGTCACCTACAAGGGTGCCCTTCAGGGTGAGGGTGCTCGCACCGTGTGGGTTGGCGACGTTTTGATTCGTCAGGCGGCTGAAGGCACCGACACCTACGAGCTGAATCGCAACCTATTGCTTACCGATGGCGCTCGCGCAGACTCGGTGCCGAACCTAGAGATCGAAACCGGTGAAATCGAAGGTGCCGGCCACGCCAGTGCCTCGGGTCGCTTCGACGATGAGCAGCTGTTTTACTTGCAGGCGCGCGGCATAAACTCGCTCGACGCCCGTCGCTTGGTCGTACGCGGCTTCTTGAACGAAGTGATTCAGCAAATCGGAATCGAATCAATCGAGGCACGCCTGAACGAATCGATCGAAGCCGAACTAGCAGAAAGTAGCTACTAATGGCCATTCGCATTTGCGCACTCGACGACCTCAAGCCAGGCAAAGCCCTGCGCGTGGTCATATCAGATCACCCAATCGCCTTGGTTCGCACCAAGGCTGGCGAAGTGTTCGCACTCGACGACAAGTGCTCGCACGGTGAGATCTCGCTGAGCGAAGGCTTCGTTGAGGGCAACACCATCGAGTGCTGGGCCCACGGTGCCAAGTTCGACCTCGAGTCGGGCAAGCCACTCACTTTGCCGGCATACGAGCCGGTATCGACCTTCGAGGTCATCATCGAAAACAACGACATCTTCATCGAGTACGAGGCATAAATGGCACTGCTACAAATCAAAAACCTGCACGTTTCAGTCGAGACCGAACAGGGCGCCAAGCAGATTTTGCGTGGAGTAGACCTAACTATCCGCTCGGGCGAAACCCACGCGATCATGGGCCCCAACGGCTCAGGCAAGTCGACTCTTGCATACACAGTTGCAGGCCACCCGAAGTACACCGTCACCGAGGGTGAAATCCTCTTGGATGGCGAAAACGTGCTCGAGATGAGCGTCGATGAGCGCGCTCGTGCCGGACTCTTCTTGGCCATGCAATACCCGGTTGAAATCCCGGGTGTAACCGTGAGCAACTTCTTGCGCACCGCAAAGACGGCAATCACGGGCGAGGCCCCTGCGGTTCGCGGCTGGGTTGGCGAAGTGCGCGATGCCATGAGTGCACTCAAGATGGACTCGGGCTTCACCGAGCGCAACGTCAACGAGGGCTTCTCAGGTGGCGAAAAGAAGCGCCACGAAATTCTGCAGCTCGAACTACTCAAGCCGAAGTTCGCTGTTCTCGACGAGACCGACTCTGGCCTCGACGTCGATGCACTACGAATCGTTAGCGAAGGTGTGAACCGCGCCAAGGACGCCAACGGATTCGGCGTGCTGCTAATCACTCACTACACCCGCATCTTGAACTACATCAAGCCAGACTTCGTGCACGTGTTCGTTGCCGGCAAGATCGCAGAAGAAGGCGGCCCTGAATTGGCCGAGCGTCTCGAGGCCGAAGGCTACGACCGCTACGTGACCGCCTAAATGCCAGCTGAGCTAGACCCGCAAAAGTACGACCAGGTTGTCGAGGCCTTGAAAGAGGTCATTGACCCAGAGCTCGGCGTAAATATCTACGACCTCGGTTTGATCTACGACCTGTTCAAGGCAGAAGACGAGAGTCTGCTAATTAACATGACGCTGACCTCGGCTGGGTGCCCGCTAACCGATGTCATCGAAGAGCAGACAGCAGAGGCGCTCGATGGCGTAGTCGAAGCCTTCCGCATCAACTGGGTTTGGATGCCGCCCTGGGGTCCTGAGCGAATCACCGACGATGGCAAAGAGCAAATGCGAGCAATCGGCTTCAGCATCTAACCGTGCACTGACTTCAAATAAAAAGAACCCCGCGTTTCCGCGGGGTTCTTTGCTTTAAGTTCTCTACTTCTTGAGCAACTTTGCAAGCGACCAGCCAGCAGGCACTAGAGCACCAGCGATGATTGCCTTGACGACATCCCAGATTAGAAACGGGGTTACGCCGAGGGCCAAGCCCTTGGTCCAGTCGCCACCGAGTACTTGGTAGGTCAACCAGCTCGCACCGATGCCGTAAATGATTGCTGTACCAACAACGTAAGAAGCAATCATCTTGAAGATCTGGCTAGACCAACCCTTTTCAGCCAAGAAGCCAACAACGGCCGAAGCAACCACGAACGAAACGATGTAACCACCGGTCGCACCGAATAGGTGGTCGACGCCTGAGGTGTGGTTGGTGTAGATAGGCAAGAAAGTGCCGAGAACCGCGTATAGCGCGAGTGATAAGGCACCGCGAACGGTGCCGAGCACCGAGCCGACGAGCAATACCGCTAGCGTCTGGAAAGTGAAAGGAACCGGGTTACCAGGAATCGCTACTTGAAGCTGGGCAGCAACCGCGGTGAGTGCGGTGCCGGCGAGTACTAGAACGATGTCAGCAATTAGCGACTTCGGTACGAAGCGGTCAACGAGGGTGGTGCGGTGGGTGAGAGCGATGCTCATGTCTTCTCCCTAGGGTCTTAGTTCACTCAATTGTAGACTGGTGTCTTTGTGTGCCGCGGTCGATTTGCCGACCGAGCGAAATCTGGAGAAACATGATTGCCGTTAGCGAGCTTGAGATTCGCATCGGCGCACGCGTTCTGATGCACGAGGTGAACTTTCGTGTGGCCAAAGGCGACAAAGTCGGACTCGTCGGCCGCAACGGAGCCGGCAAGACCACATTGACCAAGATTTTGGCTGGCGACGGGCAACCGAGCCTCGGCAAGGTTGAGCGTATTGGCGAGATTGGTTACCTGCCGCAGGATCCGCGCAGTGGCGACCCCGAAGAACTGGCCCGCGATCGAATCTTGAACGCTCGAGGCCTTGGCGACCTGCTTCGTCAAATGGAAGAGACTTCGCATGACATGGGCAGCGTCGATGAAAAAATCTACGATGCCGCCATGGCAAGGTACTCAAAACTCGAAACTCGTTTTCAGGCTGCTGGTGGCTACGCTGCAGAAGCTGAGGGCGCCGCAATCGCCAGCAACCTTGGGCTGGGCGAGCAGGTGCTTACCCAACCGCTAAAGACACTCTCTGGCGGCCAGCGTCGCCGCATCGAGTTAGCGCGAATCCTGTTCAGCAACGCCGAGACCATGATTCTCGACGAACCAACCAACCACCTCGATGCAGATTCGGTGATTTGGCTGCGCGATTTTTTGAAGAGCTACCAGGGCGGGCTAATAGTGATTAGTCACGATGTCGACCTGATTGGCGAAACCGTAAACCGCGTTTTCTACCTGGATGCGAATCGCTCGGTAATCGACGTGTACAACATGGGTTGGCACCATTACCTGAAACAGCGCGAAGCTGACGAAGAACGTCGCAAGCGCGAACGCCAGAACGCCGAGAAGAAGGCAACCGCACTTCAACTCCAAGCAGCAAAGTTCGGTGCCAAGGCATCAAAGGCCGCAGCCGCTCAACAAATGATTCGCCGAGCAGAGCGCTTGGTCAGCAATCTCGACGACGTACGCGAAGTTGATCGCGTTGCAAACATACGCTTTCCAGATCCTGCGCCTTGTGGCAAAACACCGCTCATGGGTGAGAACCTCAGCAAGAGTTATGGTTCACTCGAGATTTTCACCGCCGTCGATTTGGCTATCGATAAGGGCAGCAAGGTCGTAATCATCGGGCTCAACGGTGCCGGTAAGACCACGCTGTTGCGTATCCTGGCCGGAATCGACAAGTCAGACACCGGCGAACTGATTGCCGGTCATGGGCTAAAGATTGGTTACTTCGCTCAGGAACACGAGACCTTGGATGTCAACAGGACCGTACTCGAGAACATGCAGCGCAATGCACCCCACCTGACCGATGTTGCTGCGCGCAAGGTACTCGGCTCGTTCCTGTTCAGTGGTGACGACGTGGCCAAGCCTGCCGGCGTGCTCTCGGGCGGCGAGAAGACCCGATTGGCGTTGGCGTCGCTAGTGGTTTCGTCGGCAAACGTGTTGCTGCTCGATGAGCCAACCAACAACCTCGACCCAGCCAGCCGCGAAGAGATTCTCAAAGCGTTGGCATCGTTCAAGGGTGCGATTGTGCTGGTATCGCACGACGAGGGTGCAGTGCTTGCGCTGAACCCAGAGCGAGTGCTGATTCTGCCAGAGGGTGACGAAGACCTTTGGAACGACAATTACGCGGAACTAATCGCCTTGAGCTAGCCGCCTAGTGCTCCATCTTCAAATGCGCTATCGGCATCCTTGCGCTTAATTTTCACTACGCCAGCCAATGCCTGGCGCTCTTTGCGTATGGCCCAGAACAACGCGGTCACTGCCATTACAGCGAACAGAATCCACTGCAGTGCATAACTCAAATGATTGCCCTCATCGAGGGTTGGTCGGGGCAATAGTTTCAGCGAGCTAACGGCAGGAACACTTTCTGTTGCCATGCGCAGGTATGAAAAAGCGTAGAAGCGATCTTTGATTCCAGTAGCTTTCGCAAATTGCGCGATGTTAATGCTCGGCAATTGACCACTCGGTGCTGAATCCGAGACAGCTGGTTCAGCAGCACGAAGGTGAGCGGTAACTGTCTGGCTTTGATCGCTAGGCAGAGCAAAAGTTTTCGGCGCCGCATAGTTATCGTCTGCTGCGACCCATCCTCGTTCGATTGCCACCACTGTTCCATCGGTTAGTTGAAATGGAACCAGTTCTAGAAACCCGGCGTTGCCATCTAGAGGACGATTTCGCACCAACATCGCGTTGGCCGGTAAATAGTGGCCGGTTACGGTCACCTGGCGCCAGCTATTTGACGTGTGGAATCCCCACGGTTTTTCGATCGATTGAAGCTCAACGGCGGGCGAGTCGTAGTTCACGTTCAGCTGGTTCATTGCAGTCAGAGCCTCGCCTCGGCGCCCAAATTGCCACTGCGACAAGAATGCGCAGGCAATAGAAAATACGATGACCAGAGCTAGCCAACCGAGCCAGCGTTTGAAATCGCTCGAGGTGGCCTTACGTTTAGCCATCGAGATTGACGATCTTGAAGTCGTTAGCCTCGACCTTAACCGCAGGAGCTTCGACCGCTGCAACTCGCTTTTCTACCTGAGTGGCCTTTTTCTGGGCTGAATCGCCCGCGGTGTTTGCAAAAACCACAGCAAAATAGGGCAGGAATATGGCACCCGCAAAACAAATCCACATCAGCGGGCCGGTGATAACGACTCCAAGGATGATGCAAGCGAACCGAACCAGCATGGCAATCACGTAGCCGCGCATCCGTCGTGAACGCTCTTCTTCTGGCGAAGATTGCAGACTTGTGACGCTCTGTACTTCTGGCATTGTGACCTTTAGGAATAAGGGGACTCAATAAGCCTAAAGACTAGAATTGCCCTAAATAATCCCGAGGAGCCCGAATGAATGACCGCGTAGTTCTAGTTACAGGAGCAAACCGTGGCATCGGCTATTCAATCGCCGAAGAATTCGTAAAAGCTGGCTACACCAAGGTTGCCGTCACTGTTCGCTCGGGCGAGGGCCCGGCTGGCACCACGGCTTTCAAAGCCGACGTGACCGATGCCGCCAGCCTTGACTCGGCCTTCGCCGACATCGAGGCCCAGCTAGGCCCAGTCGAGATTTTGGTTGCCAACGCGGGTATCACCCGCGACACTCTCCTGATGCGCCTGAGCGATGAGCAGTTCGAAGAAGTAGTGAACACCAACCTGAATGGCGTATTCCGCGTTTTGCGCCGGGCAACCATGGGAATGATCAAGAAAAAGCACGGTCGTGTGATTCTGATTGGCTCGGTGGTCGGTCTTCTCGGTTCAGCTGGGCAGGTGAACTACTCGGCAACCAAGTCGGCTCTGGTCGGCATGGCCCGTTCAATCACCCGCGAACTCGGTAGCCGAGGCATCACTGCAAACGTTGTTGCGCCTGGTTTCATCGACACCGATATGACCGCATCTCTCCCTGAAGACTTGATCGCCGATTACAAGAAAAAGATCCCTGCTGGGCGTTTCGCTTCACCAGCCGAAGTTGCCAAAGTCGTGACCTGGTTGGCCAGTGAAGAAGCTGCATACATTTCTGGTGCCGTCATCCCTGTTGATGGCGGACTTGGCATGGGCCACTAATTTCGTTCGCCTCACTACAAAGGAATCCAATGACTAACCCGCTTGCAAAAGGTTCGCTTACTGGCAAGGTCGCCCTTGTCACCGGTTCTTCGCGCGGTATCGGCGCCGACACAATTGGTTACTTTGCCGACGCAGGCGCCTCGGTAGTGGTGAACTTTCGCAACAAAGAGGCTCGCGCACTGAAGATCGTTGATTCGATCAAGGCCGAGGGCGGTCACGCGCTAGCCGTGGGTGCAGACCTCACCGATGCATCAGCTGTTGCAGGCATGTTTGCACAGGCCGAGGCGGAGTTTGGCAAGCTCGACATCCTGGTTATGAATGCATCTGGCGGCATGGAAGCCGGCATGGGCGAAGACTATGCGATGCGTCTTAACCGCGATTCGCAGGTTAATTTGCTAAAGGCGGCGCTGCCACACATCAACGATGGTGGGCGAGTGGTCTTCATCACGTCACACCAGGCTCACTTCATTCGCACCACGCCAACCATGCCTGAGTATGTTCCAGTTGCTCTCTCAAAGCGTGCCGGAGAAGACGCCCTTCGCGACATGATTCCTGAATTGGCGACTCGAAACATTGGCTTCGTGGTTGTCTCTGGTGACATGATCGAGGGAACCATTACCGCTACCTTGCTCGAACGAGCAAACCCTGGTGCGATCGAGGCTCGTCGCGAAGGTGCGGGCAAGCTCTATAACGTTTCGGAGTTCGCTGCAGAGATTGCTCTCGCCGCAGTAGAGCCAGTGCCTGCCGACAACACGCGCATCGTGGGCGACACCTCGGACTTTGGTGGCGAAGGCTAAAGAAGCTTGACCTTAGAGCCCTAGCAGCGAAATCAGTTCGCTGAGGTCTTGCTTTTGAATCACTAGGTTTGCCCGCTGGCGCACTATTGGCTTTGCATTGAATGCAACCGATAGACCCGCAACCGACATCATCTCGAGATCGTTTGCACCATCACCAACAGCGATCACTCGTGCAATCGGGGTATCAGAAAAAGTCGCCCATTCGAGCAGTGCGTTTTTCTTTTCAGCTCGGTCGATGATTTTGCCAAGTACCTTGCCGGTAAGTTTGCCGCCAATAACCTCGAGCAGGTTTGCCCTGGCGAAATCAAGCGTGAGTTTTTCGCTGAGTGGGTCGAGCACCTGGCTGAAACCGCCGCTAACTGCACCAACGCGACCACCTGCGGCGTGAACCGCATCGATGAGTTGCTTTGCACCTGGCGTAATTTGAACCCTAGCTAGCACCTCAGTGAAAACCGACTCGTCAAGCCCTGCAAGGGTTGCCACGCGTTCGATCAGGCTGGCGGCGAAATCGAGCTCTCCGGCCATGGCGCGTTCGGTGATGGCCGCGACTTCTGCACGGCGACCGGCCACATCGGCCAATAATTCAATTACTTCGTCTTGGATGAGAGTTGAATCAACATCGAAAACGATCAAAAACTTCGTCACGGAGTTACTAATACGCCTTTCGCGACCACGGTGATTCCCGAGTCGGTAACCGTAAATCCGCGAGCCAAGTCACGTTCACGATCTACACCAATAGATGCACCATCGGCTACCACAACACTCTTGTCGAGAATTGCCTTGCGCACTGTGCAATCACGCCCAATCAGGACGCCATCCAAGAGTACAGAGTCGGTTACGAGCGCTCTGCTATGAACTCGAACGTTCGGCGAAATAACACTTCGCTCCACGATGCCACCAGAAATCACGGTACCGAGCGACACAATCGAATCTGTGGTGCGACCCTGGTTACCCTCGGCGTCGTGCACAAACTTGGCTGGTGGAAGGTTGACCTGTTGCGTGTAAATCGGCCAATCGCCGTTGTAGAGATTGAAGATCGGCATGACCGAAATCAAGTCCATGTGGGCTTCGTAGTAAGAATCGATTGTTCCGACATCGCGCCAATACGAGTGATCGCGCTCGGTTGAACCCGGAATCTCGTTGTAGGTGAAGTCATAAACGCTGGCATCATCACGCGAGACCATGTAAGGAATGATGTCTCCGCCCATGTCATGCGAAGAATCCTCGAGTGTGCCATCGTGTTCGATGGCGTCAATTAATGCCTGGGCCGAGAACACGTAATTACCCATCGAAACCAGAGCTTCGTGCGGTGCGTCGACTAGGGGCTTAGGGTCTTTTGGTTTCTCGCGGAATGCAGAAATTTTGGTCGGGTCGTTATCGTCAACCTCGATTACACCAAACTGAGTTGCTAAGTGCAGCGGTTGGCGAATGGCAGCAACCGTGACTCCACGGCCACTTTCGATGTGCGCTTTGATCATCTGATCGAAGTCCATGCGATACACGTGATCTGCGCCGACAATTACAACGATGTCTGGATTCTCGTCGCCGAGTAGGTTCATGCTCTGCAAAATCGCATCGGCACTTCCAGAGAACCAACGCTTGCCCAAACGTTGTTGCGCCGGCACAGACGCAATGTATGAGCCAAGTAGCGGAGACATGCGCCAAGTTTGCGAGATGTGGCGGTCAAGCGAGTGCGATTTGTACTGGGTGAGTACCACGATGCGACGCAAGCCTGAGTTGACCAAATTGCCAATAGCAAAATCAACCAAGCGATAGCTGCCGCCAAAAGGCACGGCAGGCTTTGCGCGATCTGCCGTCAACGGCATCAATCTTTTACCCTCACCACCGGCGAGGACCATTCCGAAAATACGAGGTGCTCCCATAAATCGATGCTATTCGCAATCCTGAACAGGTGGGTAGCATTACGTCATGAGAATCGACCTAATCACCAAGGAGTACCCGCCCTTTATTTACGGTGGAGCGGGCGTGCATGTCGCTGAATTGGTGAGAGTCCTGCGCGGGCACATCGATGTAAAGGTTCGCTGCTTCGGCGAGGTTCGTAATGAAACCGATACATTCTCATACCGCCACCAGGCCGACTTTGATGGCGCGAATGCTGCTGTGCAGACCCTAGCGACCGACCTAAACATGGTCGAAGACATCCAAGGTTCAGATCTAGTGCACTCGCACACCTGGTATGCCAACTTCGCCGGTCAGGTTGCGAGCAAGCTGCACGGCATCCCGCATCTCATCACTGCTCACAGCCTTGAACCACTTCGCCCATGGAAAGAAGAGCAACTGGGCGGCGGCTACCGGTTGTCTTCGTGGATTGAACGAAGCGCATACGAGGATGCAGCCGGCATCATTGCCGTAAGCCACGGGATGCGCGCAGATATTCTTCGCGCTTACCCTCAGATCGATCCCGGCAAAGTTTCAGTGGTTCATAACGGAATCGACTTAAGCGCTTTTCAATCAGCGAGCAATCCTGAGCTAGTGCGCTCGCTAGGAGTCGACCCAGATCAACGCAGTGTCTTGTTCGTGGGGCGCATCACCCAGCAGAAAGGTCTCCCTTATCTACTCAAGGCCGCACGCGAACTGCCAAGCGATGTGCAGTTAGTTTTGTGCGCTGGCGCACCGGACACCCCGAAGATTCAAGCTGAGGTCACTGCACTAGTTGAAGAACTCAAGACTCTTCGCGGCAACGTGATCTGGATTGAAAAACATTTGTCACGAACCGAATTGATCGCGATGCTCTCTGCAGCAACAGTGTTCGCTTGCCCGAGCATTTACGAGCCGCTTGGAATCGTAAACCTCGAGGCTATGGCTTGCTCGATTCCTGTGGTGGCAACAGCGACCGGTGGAATTCCAGAAGTTGTTGCACACAATCAAACCGGTTTGCTTGTTCCGATTGAACAGGTTCAAGACGGTAGTGGCCAACCACTAGACGAGAGCAAATTCGTTAGAGACTTCGCAGATGCATTGAACGAGCTGCTCTCGAATCCGAAGCTTACAGAATTTGGGGCAGCCGGTCGAAAGCGTGTTGAAGAGCACTTCTCATGGGAGTCAATTGCAGAGCAAACCCTAAGCGTGTATCGCGGGGCAATCGCCAATTTCGCCTAGGCTTTAGCCATGGTTGCAGTCCTCGAATTCAACAACGTCTCGCTAGTTCGCGATGGCAGGCCAATTCTTGAGAATCTCGATTGGCGAGTAGAAAGCAACCAGCGTTGGGTGGTCATCGGGCCTAATGGTGCAGGTAAAACTTCACTTTTGCGCATCGCAGCGGCTCAACTTCAGCCAACAAGTGGACAGGCAAAACTGCTAGGCGAGCAACTTGGCTCGATCAATGTTTTCGAATTGCGCACTCGTATCGGTTTTGCATCTACCGCCTTGGCCAATCACATTCCCAACTCTGAGACTGTCTTGAATGCCGTAATGACCGCTTCATACGGCATCACTGGTCGCTGGAACGAGCAATACGACGCAATCGACGAACGTCGAGCCCTTCGAGTGCTCAGTGAATGGGGACTAGGGGAGTTCCACGACCGCGCTTTTGGCACCCTAAGCGACGGCGAACGAAAACGAACCCAAATTGCCCGCGCCGTCATGCCAGACCCAGAACTGCTACTACTAGATGAACCAGTGGCGAGCCTGGACTTGGCTGCCCGCGAGCAGACCGTGTCAATCATCGGGGCCTACGCCACCGAACCAGCCGCTCCTGCAATGGTCATGGTCACGCACCACCTCGAAGAAATTCCGACTGGTTTCACCCACGCCTTGATTTTGCAAGGGGGCAGAGCCTTTGCCGCCGGCGAGATCCACGCAACTCTGACCAGCGAGAAGTTGTCTGAGGCATTCGGGCTGGCACTCACCGTGACCAACGAAAGTGGCCGTTTTAACGCCAGGTTCAAGGGCTAAAAGGCTGGAATCTGGGCTAAGCCTTTGTTATGCTTGACCCTTGGTGCCGATTGCACCAATTCCGGGTTTCCGGGCACACACTTTGAATTTCAAGGAAGTTTCGCATGAAGGCTGACATTCACCCAAAGTACGAGGCAGTCGTATTCCGCGACCTAGCATCGGGTGTAGCGTTCCTTACTCGCTCGACTGTGTCGAGCAGCAAGACCATCGAGTGGGAAGACGGCAACACCTACCCAGTGTTCGACGTAGAAATTTCGTCGGAATCGCACCCGTTCTACACCGGCAAGCAGCGCATCATGGATGCCGCTGGTCGCGTGGAGCGCTTCAACCAGCGTTACAAGAACTTCTCGTAAATCACGAATTGCAATGAAAATCCCCCGAAGCAATTCGGGGGATTTTCATTTCTGCGATTGCAGCTAGACCTGACCGCGAATCTTTTGCTCGGCACCTAGCTTTAGTGGCCAACCAAAACTTGGCTTTGCGTTCTTGCCTTGCTTGGACAAGAACTCTGAGAATGATTTCTCTTGCTCATCGGCCCAAATCGATTGCTCGTTGTGCAAATCCACGATGTTGTCTGGCAGCGCGGTAGCGAACTTGGCAATGACCGCTTGGCCAACACGACCTGCGGCGATTGCATCTGCTTTTGAGTTGTGGGCATCGTCGAGTTTTACTTTGTAGAACTCTGCCGAAACCTCGAGCCTGCGTGGGCCTTTGCGATATCGATCTACTTGCTTGTCGATCACGAGAGGGTCGATGACTGGCATTGGGTCGGTAATTGGCTCAAGACCAAGCGCAATCGCCTGGTGATAGAGAATCGTGAAGTCATAGGGTGCGTTGTACGCAACTACTGGGATGCCTCTAGAGAAACAGTCGCGCAGCACTTCGAGAATCTCGCTAACCACTTCGCGATAGTCGCGACCCTTTTCACGGGCGATTGCGGTGGTGATGCCATGAACATTCGCGGCCACCTCAGGGATCTCAATGCCTGGGTCGGCCAACCATTCATCGCGATCGACAACGACCGCGCCAAACTCATCGAGTTCGACCACTGTCGCAGTTACGATTCGTGCGGTTTTTAGGTCGAGCCCCGTTGTCTCGGTATCGAAAACGGCTATGCGTTTTGCGTATGCGGGTAGGGCGCTAAATAGTTCATCAGTCACAAGCCAAGGCTAAGGCAGCGCACCGACGTTTGAACTCAGGTCGAGGCAAACGGCTGAGACTATGCCAGGCCGGCGCCTTTGGCTACCTCAATTGCAGCCTTCGAGAAGTTCAGGGTAAAGATGTGCAAACCTGGCGCGCCGGCGGCAAGCAGCGAATGTGAGAGCTCAATCGAGTAATCCATGCCAATGCGGCGGGCTTCAACTTCATCGGCGCTCTGCAACTGAGCCAGCAGGCGAGCAGGTACCGAAGCTCCTGACATCTCGGCCATACGTAGAACTCGGGCGGCATTAGAAATCGGCATCACGCCAGGCACAATCGGCATTGTGACTCCCGCCAAATGTGCGGCCGCGACTAGTTCGGTATAGGCCTCAACTGAGAAGAACAACTGCGTCATCGCGAATGACGCCCCCGCGTCTTGCTTCAACTTCAAGACTCGAACGTCGTGCGCCAGATCTGGCGACTCGGGGTGCACCTCAGGAAATGCTGCGACACCGGCATCCAAGGTTGTGACTTCACGGATGAGTTCGACCAAATCAATTGCCCGGGACAATTCAGAATTGGCTGCGGGCGAGTCCTTTTGAGGGTCTCCACGAAGAGCGAGAAGCGCTGCAACCCCAGCAGCTTCAAAGTGACGAATAATGTCGAGAGTTGCAGCGCGAGTTGTGCCAACGCAGGTTAGGTGCCCGATAGTAGGCACAGCCTTTGCCATGCGGTCAACAACCGCCAGCGAGGTCTCTCGGTTTGACCCGCCAGCGCCATAGGTCACGGAGACAAAATCTGGTGAGGCCTCAAGCAGTTTGTCGAAGTTGCGCCAAAGCGATGCTTCGCCGTCTGCGTCTTTGGGCGGAAAGAACTCAAAAGAAAGCGTGGGTTTTCCTGATTGGTCATGACGATCCAATAAATCGACGATGCCGCCGGCCGGCTTCGCGGCACTGGAATTGGCATCAGATTCGAACATCACCCAAGTTTAACCCAAGCCTCAAAAGGTAAAGTTGTCGTAATGAAAACCCCGAGATCACAGGCCCTGCTTGATGCCATTGCATCGCGCGTTGTGATCGCCGATGGCGCCATGGGCACCATGATTCAAGAGGCAGCACCAACCCTCGATGACTTTCAGGGTTACGAGGGCTGTAACGAGATCTTGAATGTCACCCGCCCCGAGCTGATTACCAGCATTCACAAGCAATACCTGCAGGCCGGGGCCGACGCCATCGAAACCAACACCTTTGGTGCCAACTTCGCCAACTTAGCCGAATACGACATCGTCGACCGGGTTTACGAGCTAGCCAAGGCGGGCGCAGAGATTGCCAGGACTGTGGCAGATGATTTCTCGGCTAGCAAACCACGCTTCGTACTCGGCTCGCTTGGCCCTGGCACCAAACTGCCAACTCTTGGGCACGAAAAGTTCTCGGTACTTCGCGATCACTATCAGTTAGCCGCCAAAGGCCTGATCGAGGGTGGGGCAGACGCTCTCATGATTGAGACCGTTCAAGACCTACTGCAGGCCAAGGCTGCCATCATTGGTTCGAAGCGAGCAATGACTGAGCTTGGTTTCGAAGTCGCCATCTTCGTCTCGGTCACAATTGAAACCACGGGCACCATGTTGCTTGGCAGCGAAATTGGTGCAGCAATCACGGCAATCAGCGCACTTGGCGTTGACTCGATTGGATTGAACTGCGCAACCGGCCCAGCAGAAATGAGCGAGCACCTTCGCTACCTTTCGCGCCATAGCTCACTGCCAATACTTTGTTTGCCGAACGCTGGCCTTCCAGTGCTAGGGCCTCACGGTGCGCACTACCCACTAACCCCGAGCGAGCTTGGCGATGCACACGCAGCATTCATTCGCGAATTCGGGGTTGGACTAATTGGCGGTTGCTGTGGCACTACGCCAGCGCACATCGAAGAGCTCGCCAAGAAGACTTCAGAGCTCACACCTGCGCATCCGGCCAAGCAGATTGAAGCAGGTCTTGCCTCGCTTTACCAGTTCCAGCCTTTCGATCAGACCATGACTTTCTTCTCTATCGGTGAGCGCACCAACGCTAACGGTTCGAAGGCCTTCCGAGACGCGATGCTCGCCGGCAACTGGGATGACTGCATTGAGATTGCTAAATCACAAACCCGCGAAGGTGCTCACGCACTCGATGTCTGCGTTGACTACGTAGGCCGAGACGGCGCCGAAGATGCCCGCGAACTGTTGTCGCGCCTGGCAACCGCCACCACCTTGCCGTTGGTTCTCGATTCGACTGAACCAGCCGTGCTCGAAGCAGGCCTAGAGTGCCTTGGCGGCAGGGCCATGATCAACTCGGTCAACTACGAAGATGGCGATGGGCCGACTTCACGTTTCGCTCGCATCATGCCATTGGTCAAAGAACACGGGGCAGCAGTTGTAGCCCTGACCATCGACGAGGAAGGCCAGGCTAGAACCAGCGCTACCAAACTGGCCATCGCCAGCCGCCTAATTGATGACCTGACCAATAACTGGGGCATGTCGCTGGCCGACATCACTGTCGATGCTCTGACTTTTCCGATCGCCACTGGCCAAGACGAGACGCGTCGTGACGGCATTGAAACCATCAACGCCATCCGTGCCATTCATGCAAAGTACCCAGGCGTTCAATCGACCCTTGGAATTTCAAACATTTCGTTTGGACTCTCGCCAGCTGCTCGCCACGTGCTGAATTCGGTGTTCCTGCACGAGTGCATCGAAGCCGGGCTGACCTCGGCGATTGTGCACGCAGCGCGCATCATGCCGTTGAATCAGATTCCTGAGCACCAGCGCGAAGCGGCTCTCGACTTGGTTTACGACCGACGTCAAT
>JBJTNB010000052.1:0-3459 GCA_046073845.1 Micrococcales bacterium | reverse complement strand
CTGAATCCGGCGCCGACCGTTTCGGCACCAAGCGAGAGCCCAGCAATTGTGTAATTTCCGTAAAGGTGCTGAATGTGCATGACCAAACCAAGCGACATCATGCCGAAAGGAAAACGCGCTAACAGCTGCGTGCTGATGACTCGAGTGAAACCGGGCGATTTGAAAAGCTCGCGATAAGTTGGTTTGCCCATTTAGATCCAACTTCCTAGCCACATATGAGCCAGCCAGTACCAGTACGGCACCCAGGTGCCGAACCAGATTGTTGTGAAAAACGCGGTGAATGCGACGGCAACCCCGCCAAACCATGCGAAAGCGCGCAAAGCTGCAGGCCGTGCATCCGGGTCGGTTTGTCGCCACAGAATTGCCATCACATAGGCGAGCGCCAACATCATGAACGGCTCGAAGGCAACGATATAAAACTGAAAAACCGTGCGCTGCAGGTAGAGCATCCAAGGTAGGTAACCAGCGCCAACCCCAAGCAAAATAAGGCCTGCGACCCGATCGCGGCGCTTCAAATACACGACGGCCAGCGTAATGATGGCGGCCAGTGCACCCCACCACAGCACCACGTTCGACAGCGCGGTGATGGCCGACGAGCAGCCGCCATCGGCAACGCAGCCTTTCTCACCGGTCGAGGCGCCGACATAAAAGAACGAGACCGGGCGAACTTGAAGCAACCAAATTAGCGGGCTCGATGCATATGAATGGGGCGAGCGAAGCCCGACGTGAAAGCCATAGGCATCGACGTGATAGTGCCAAAGCGACTGCAGCGAAGTTGGCACCCAGGCGAGCAATCCAGTCCAGCGATTAGCAGGGTCGTCTGCCCAAGTGCGGTCGTATCCGCCTGCGGTGGCCAACCAGCCAGACCAGGTTGCGAGGTAAACGATGAATGCGGTCGGCACCAACAGAACGAATTTTGCGAGTGCCTGCTTGATTTGGCTTAGCCAGCTGAAGGTGTTGACCTTCGCGCCAAGTTCGAACGCAATTTCACGCGTCGCTGCGCGTTCACGAAGTGCATCCGAGATCACCAGATACACGCCGAAGAATGCCAAGAAGTAAACGCCACTCCACTTGACTGCGGTTGCCGCGCCGAATGCCATGCCCGCTGCAATCAACCAAGGTCTGCGCCAAAGCGAAGCCTCGAGCCCGTCGCGATCTCGAACCACAAAATAGGTTGCCAGCGCTACAAAGAATGCCAGGATGCCATCGAGCAACGCGGTGCGCGACATCACGATGGCCAACCCATCGATGGCCATGAAGAAACCCGCGGCCGCCGCCCAATAGTTCGAACGGAACAGACGCTTGCCAATCAGAATTACCAGCAGAACCGTGAGTGTGCCCAACAGTGCGGTGGCAAATCGCCAACCGAACGAGTCATTCACGCCAAAAAGTTTGATGCCAAGGCCGATCAGGTACTTGCCGAGGGGCGGGTGAACCACGAATGAGTTTTCGCCAATGAAGCTCGGGGCGTTGCCGGCCGCGAAGCCCTCATCGGTGCCGGTTGGCCAGGCGTGCTCGTAGCCGGTGGCGGTGAGGCTAATCGCATCCTTGACGTAATAGGTTTCGTCGAAGACCAGCGAGTGCGGGTAGCCGAGGTTGTAAAAACGCAGCGCCGCAGCCAGCGCCACAATTAGCCAGGTCGACCAGCGGTCGAAGATTGCCCTGAACCGCTCATCTAGCAAACGCTGGGTCAGGGTGACGAACATGCTCTAATGCTAATTTGACCCCCTGCTAGTTTGAACCTGTGCTGATTCTTGCTGCGACCCCCATTGGTAACCTCTCGGATGCCTCGCCACGCCTGGTCGAGCATCTGCAGGCCGCCCAATACATCGCAGCCGAAGACACCCGCACCCTTTATAAGTTGGCTCAGGCGCTAGGCATCACGGTTTCGGCCAAGTCCTTCAGCCTGCACGACCACAACGAGCGCGAACGCGTGGGCCAGCTGGTCGATATCGCTCGCGATCACGACCTATTAGTAGTCAGCGACGCCGGTATGCCCACGGTCAGCGACCCTGGCTTCAACCTGGTTCGCGCCTGTGCCGAGGTCGGCGTTGTGGTCACCGTAATTCCCGGGCCTTCGGCAGTTTTGGCCGCGCTCGCGGTGTCTGGTCTGCCGACCGACCGCTTTACCTTCGAGGGTTTCATTGGCCGCAAGGATGGCGAACGACGCAAACAATTCGAGTCGCTCGCTGCCGAGAAGCGCACGATGATCTTCTTTGAGTCGCCACACCGCATCGCCGAATCGCTGGCCTCGGCTGCCGAGGTGTTCGGCGAAGACCGCCCGGCCACGGTTTCGCGTGAGCTGACCAAGAAGTTCGAGCACACCGAGCGCGGTTCACTCGCCGAGTTGGTCGCCTGGGCTGCATCCGAGCCGAAGGGCGAGATGGTGGTCGTGATTGCAGGGGCGGCCGACACCGAGGTAGATACGTCCGTGTTGGTCGAACGCGTTTTAGAGCTTCAAGCTCAGGGCATTCGCCTCAAAGAGGCTGTCGCCGAGATTGCCGAACTTTACGGCGCATCGAAGTCAGAGCTCTACCAACTGGCCCTAGACGCTCGTAAAATTGGCTAATGCCTAAAAACCTCGGTGGGTCGTTCTATGTCACGACGCCTATCTTCTATGTGAACGATGCTCCGCACATCGGTCACGCCTACACCCAGGTAGCGGCAGACATTTTGACCCGCTGGCACCGTCAGCGCGGCGAAGACGCTTTCTTGCTGACCGGAACCGACGAGCACGGCGAAAAGGTTCTTCGCACAGCCTCGGCAAACCACGTCGAGCCACAAGCTTGGGTCGACAAGCTGGTGCACGACTCTTGGCTGCCAATGCTTTCTACCTTGGATGTCGACAACCAAGACTTTATTCGCACCACCGAGCCACGTCACGAGCGCAACGTGCAGCGCTTCATGCAACGCCTCTACGACAAGGGCTTCATTTATCGCGGCGAGTTCGAGGGTGCCTACTGCGTAGGCTGCGAAGAGTACAAGCGCGAGGGCGACCTAGTCGAAGGCACTGGCGATTTCGCCGGCCAAGAGGTTTGTGCGATTCACTCGAAACCAGTCGAGAAACTTGCCGAGACCAACTACTTCTTTAAGCTCAGCGAATTCGAGCAGCCATTGCTCGATCACTACGCAGCAAACCCAACTTTCATTCAGCCAGAGAGCGCCCGCAACGAGGTCATCTCGTTCGTGCGCCGCGGTCTCGAAGATCTCTCGATCTCGCGTTCGAAAGAAAAGTTCGACTGGGGTATCGACATCCCTTGGGACAACAGTCACATCACCTACGTTTGGTTCGATGCTCTACTGAACTACATCACAGCAATTGGATACGGCGAAGATGACGCCAAGTTCCAGGAACTTTGGCCAGCCAGTCTGCAGGTTGTTGGTAAAGACATCCTTCGTTTTCACGCTGTGATTTGGCCTGCCATGCTGATGGCTGCTGGGCTTCCAACTCCTCGCCAG
>JBJTNB010000051.1:0-2633 GCA_046073845.1 Micrococcales bacterium | reverse complement strand
GTGGCGGAGTCGGAGGGATTTGAACCCTCGAGGGAGATTTAACCTCCCTACCCACTTAGCAGGCGGGCGCACTCGACCGGGCTATGCGACGACTCCTCGGACTGGTCTAGTTTAGTCGAAACTTGGCGTGACCGAAAGCCGGGGTTAGAGCCTCGGGTGAAAGGCGGCTCTCGGGTAGGCGATTAACCTGAGCAGGTGGTGGTTGCCGCGTTGGTTCCGCGAGCCCAATCCGGCAGTGCAGTTGGGGTAGGGGTTGCTGATGCGGTGGCCGACGGTGAAGCCGACTTGCCAGGCTTCGGGGTTGCCGAAGCAGTTGGCGTTGCGGTCGCGCCACCTTGGGCAACGGCACCTGAGCCGGTGTTTGCCTTTTCGATGATGATTGGCTCGTCATTTACGAGCTTCTGGAAAATCAGATTTGCCTGATCGTAGTTAGGCATCACACGACCCGAATAAGGCGCAGGCAAGCCGCCATGGGAAGGAACCTGCAAGAAGGTCATCTTTTGCAAGTCGACAGACTTCAATGCCGAAGCGATGCCGATCATGGTGTTGATGTCAGTTAGCGAAGTAGAAAGCTGCATGTTTCGAGCTGCAGCAGTTGCCAATGAGTAAAGCTGAATCGGGTTGTTGAGCACACCCTCACTCTTGATCTTGCGAAGTAATGAAGTCAAGAAAACTTGCTGGTTCGAGATGCGGCTCAAGTCTGAACCGTCACCGACTCCGTGGCGGGTGCGAAGGAACTGAAGTGCCTGCATACCCTTCAAGTTGTGAAGACCGGCAGCTAGGTTCAAGAAGGTGTACTGGTCGTGAATCGGGCGGGCAACACAAACATCAACACCACCGATTGCGTTCGACATTTCAATAACGCCGCCGAAGTTGATGGTCGCCAAGTATGGAATCTTCACGCCCGTGAGCTGCTCGATAGTTAGCAGGGTGCAGCCCGGACCACCGTTGGCGATGGTCGCGTTGATCTGACCAAGAGTTTGAGGCAAGTAGCCAGAACCGCCGGAGGTGCTTGGGCAAGCTGGCCATGGCACCATGAGGTCGCGCGGGAAGCTGAGCGCGACGGCATTCTTGCGGTCGGCCGAGATGTGAATCAAAATTTCAACGTCGGCGAGAACCGAGGTTTCGCTACCGAAGATGTGGGAGTTTGTTCCGGCACGGCTATCCGAACCGATCAACAGCATGTTGATCGGGCCCTTGAGGTCGGCTGCGGTTACTTTCGGACCCTGCAGTTCGATTCCGTTTGCCCGGATGCTGTTCGTAATATCCCAGATAGAAATTCCGGCTACCGCGATGGTGGCACCGAGGACAGCTGCCAAACCCTTGACCAAAAGGCCGCCAATGGCGCTACCTTTCGACTGCACACGGATGCGACCGTGACGAGCAAAACCCTTCGGGGCTTTGTTGAGTTCGGCCGAATTCTTGCGTGCAAATGGATTTTTCATGAGGTTCTAGTTTAAGTGAGGCCCAGGCGCGTTACTAGTGGTCACAGGAAACTCGGAGGTTGTCACCAGCGAGGATTTGTTGCTTTGAGATTCCCTGTCGCCCGTGGTGAGTGCATCCTTGTTATTTCAAAACCCATTCGCGAGAGTGCTTTGATCGCGACCGTGGGCGATTCCTTAACAGCTGCCTCGAGTTGTCGCTCAAAATATCGGCCGCGGCTCGCCTCGATTATTCCTTTCGAGCCAGGTTTGCAATCAATCTGGAATTCTTCAATCAACATTTGCAACACATCTTCAATTGTTGGACGAAAACGAACGCCACCGAATGGAAAATGCAACTTACTGACTTTCACACCTTCGTGTGAGTTTCGTTTGGAGAGAGCTCGAGCCCAAGCAATCTCGTCACGATGCGCGTGAACATTTAGGTGGGCCACCGGTGCTGTGTTCATGCTTCGGTTGAAGTCATAACGCCATAAGGGTTCTTTTACCCCTTCGAGCAAAACTGAAAACTCAGAATTCACGATTGTCATCTGTTCGGTGATTGGATTCCACGAGCACGCATAACTGAGAATGAGCTGAAATACGGGCTTGGTGTCAATCGTTATGGGTATGCCACCAGCGCCAGCTTTGTAAATGAAGATTCTCCGCGGGTTGGCAATCAAATTGTTTTCGAATACTTCGAAAACCGGGGGTGATTCGAGGACGCCGCTGAAGAGGTTGGTAAGCTCATCCGCGAACATAGCAGTGGCTTCATCTAGGCTCACTTTACGAGGCCTTGTCTTCGACGCCTTCCAAGAAATCTAAACCTTTGAGTTTCAAGTAGACCCAATATTCCTCGACGTTAAGGTCCCAGATCTCATAGCGCTTGCGTAGTTCCGAGATATCGGTGACATTCGCCATTTCGAGCAACTTGGCGCGTTCAACCCTTATGTCATCGGGTGAGAGCGTGCGAATCATTGTTTTCATCCAGTTCTCCCCTCGCTTTTGATTTTAGGGTTAACCCCGGACAATTTTCCAGAGGTAATCGGGAAAAGAAAAACCCCAGCCGGGTAGGACTGGGGTTTTATCTGGAGGAAGCGGTGGGATTTGAACCCACGGTAGCTATTAACTACGACAGTTTTCAAGACTGTTCCGTTCGGCCGCTCCGGCACGCTTCCGTGAGAACAACTTTACACGATATCGTGGGTAAAC
>JBJTNB010000050.1:0-2816 GCA_046073845.1 Micrococcales bacterium | reverse complement strand
CCGCGAGCGCTTCGAAGACACCACCAAGTGCATCCTCTGTGCCGCCTGCACCACCAGCTGCCCAGTTTTCTGGACCGATGGCCAGTACTTCGGCGGCTTCGTCGCGGCTGTCGAAGATGAAGCGGTGGGCGTTGACGATTGCGGCCGGGCCGAAGTACTGGCCATCGGTCCAGAAAACTGGGCAGCTGGTGGTGCAGGCGGCACAGAGGATGCACTTGGTGGTGTCTTCGAAGCGCTCGCGGTCTTCGGCGCTCTGTAGACGCTCCTTCTCTGGCTTGTCGCTGGCGATAAGGAATGGTTTTACGTCGCGGTAGGCCTCGTAGAACGGGTTCATGTCGACTACGAGGTCTTTCTCAACCTCGAGGCCCTTGATTGGCTCGACATAAATAGGTGCAGACATGTCGAGGTCTTTGATCAGAGTCTTGCAGGCAAGGCGGTTGCGACCATTGATGCGCATTGCATCCGAGCCACAAACTCCGTGAGCGCACGAACGACGGAAGGTCAACGAACCATCCAAGTCCCACTTGATCTTGTGCAGTGCATCGAGCACGCGGTCGGTGCCGTGTACGGTCACATCGAAGTCTTGCCAGTATGCCTCGCGGTCATCTTCAGGGTTGAAGCGACGCACAAACAAAGTGACGTTGTACGAAGGAACCTCGTCGATTGCACCAGAGGTTTCGGCTGCGCCAGGAATGGCTGCTGCGCTAGTAGTTGCTGACATTTAGTACTTACGCTCCATTGGCTGGTATCGGGTAACGGTTACTGGCTTCCAGTCGATCTTGATGTTCTCGCCAGGCTTCTTGGCCTTGTCGCCGGTCTTGTAAGCCATCGAGTGCAACATGAACTTTTTGTCGTTGCGCTCTGGGTAGTCCTCACGGAAGTGACCGCCGCGGCTCTCGCGACGCTCACGAGCGGTGTAGGCAAGCACCTCGGCAAGGTCGAGCAAGAATCCAAGCTCAACGGCCTCTAGTAGGTCGGTGTTGAAGCGCTGACCCTTGTCTTGAATCGAGATGTTCGCGTAGCGCTTGCGAAGCTCAGCGATCTTGTTCAACGACTCGTTTAGCGAATCTTCGGTGCGGTAAACCTGAGCGTTCAAGTCCATGGTGTCTTGAAGTTCCTTGCGAAGGGTCGCAATCTTTTCAGTTCCCTTGGATGCGCGAACCGCGTCGAGCAAAGCAATTACGCCGTCGGCAGCGTTTGCCGGCATGTCTACAAAGTCGGCACCGTTCGCGTATTCAACCGCGTTGATACCTGCACGCTTGCCGAACACGTTGATGTCGAGCAGCGAGTTGGTGCCAAGACGGTTGGCGCCGTGCACCGAAACGCAGGCACACTCGCCGGCGGCGTATAGGCCAGGTACGACGGTCTTGTTGTCGAGCAGAACTTCTGCCTTCACATTGGTAGGAATTCCACCCATCGCGTAGTGCGCGGTTGGGAACACAGGCACTGGTTCGGTGTAAGGCTCTACGCCGAGGTAGGTGCGTGCGAACTCGGTGATGTCAGGAAGTTTCGCATCGATGACCGCTGGCGGAAGGTGGGTGAGGTCGAGCAAAACGTAATCCTTGTGCGGGCCAGCGCCGCGACCTTCACGAACCTCGTTTGCCATTGCACGCGCAACCATGTCGCGAGGAGCGAGATCTTTGATGGTCGGTGCGTAACGCTCCATAAAACGTTCGCCCGATGCGTTACGCAAAATGCCACCTTCACCACGCGCAGCTTCTGAAAGCAAAATGCCTAGACCAGCAAGGCCGGTCGGGTGGAACTGGTAGAACTCCATGTCTTCAAGCGGAAGACCCTTGCGCCAGATGATGCCAACACCGTCACCGGTGAGAGTGTGTGCATTCGAAGTGGTCTTGAAAATCTTTCCGAAACCACCGGTTGCAAACACGATGCTCTTACCTTGGAAAACGTGGATGTCGCCGGTTGCAAGTTCGTAAGCAACCACACCTGCTGGTCGCTGCTTCTTGCCTTCGCCGGTCATCACGAGATCGAGCACGTAGAACTCGTTGTAGAACTCGATGCCGAGCTTTACGCAGTTCTGGTACAAGGTCTGAAGAATCATGTGACCGGTTCGGTCTGCCGCGTAGCAACTGCGGCGAACCGGTGCCTTGCCGTGGTCGCGAGTGTGGCCACCGAAACGACGCTGGTCGATCTTGCCGTCTGGGGTGCGGTTGAACGGAAGGCCCATGTTCTCGAGGTCGATGACGGCCTCAACAGACTCTTTCGCAAGGATCTCAGCCGCATCCTGGTCAACTAGGTAGTCGCCACCCTTGACGGTGTCGAAGGTGTGCCACTCCCAGCTGTCTTCTTCAACGTTTGCAAGGGCTGCAGCCATGCCGCCCTGTGCCGCACCGGTGTGCGAACGGGTAGGGAACAGCTTCGAGATGACCGCGGTCTTGGCGTGCGGGCCGGCCTCGATGGCGGCGCGCATACCGGCACCACCGGCTCCGACGATTACGACGTCGTACTGGTGGTGGTGAATCTTCGGCTTAGACAATTGCTTACCTATTTCTTGTGCTGCGAATTAGTTGACTGGGCAAACGCCAGGCAAGTAGCTGTTTACGTTCGGGTCGACACATGGGTCGAAAGTGGTGATGACCAAGGTGCCCAAGATGATGAGAGCTGCACAAACTGCCCAAAGCGTGACCACGAGAGTCTTGCGAACTGCTGGGCGCTCGGCGTAGTCGTTGACGATTGTGCGCATTCCGTTGGTGCCGTGAATTAGCGCGAGCCAAAGCATTACGCCATCGATAATTTTTGCCGAAGGGCTTGCCCACTTACCGGCAACAAATGCAAAGTCGATTCCGCTAATGCCA
>JBJTNB010000049.1:0-2726 GCA_046073845.1 Micrococcales bacterium | reverse complement strand
AATTGCACTGTCGAAACCGATCATCCCCATGTTGAGTTATCAAACGCCTTTTTCAAGACTCCACAAGGATACGTTCTAGCGCCGACATTAGAAAGAGCCGGCTGCTGTTAATCGCCTGAGATTCTGTTACAGCTCCAGTCGCATGAGTAGCCCAAAATCGCCCAGGTCGGCAACGTGCTCGAAGCCTGCCTTGGAATACATCGATACCGTGCCGCGATAGTTTCCTTCGAAGCTCGGCACGTCTCTATACGGGGCCGCCTCGATGGCCGCGAAGCCACGGGAACGCAAATCGTCAACCGCGTTATTCAAGACTGCGGTGGCTACGCCCTCACCTCGCCGTGTGGGGTGGATCACGAAGCAGAGCATCCTGGCCAGTTTTTCATCGGCGTCGGGTATGCCCGGAAACAGTTTGCTTTCTCCAGCCAAGAGCCAACCGACCACCTCGGTACCGTCATAGGCGAGGTAGCCCTGCATCTGACCAGATTCAATTCGCGAACATGCTGTCGAGCGATTTACTTCGTGACGGGTTTGCGGGTTTACCCTGACGATCTCTTGCTGCGCCGGGGTGTTCAGATAGAACTGGCAGTAGCAGCCATCCCACTGCTGGTTTGAACCGTTGAAGGCCTGATGTTCGAAATAGTCGAGAAAGTCATGCAGGTTGTCGACCGAAAGCGATTCGAATCGCAGGTCTACCAATCTTTACCTTTGGTCGACATGGCGCGATCGGCCTCGCGCTTGTCTTGCTGCTCTTTGAGGGTCTGCCGCTTGTCGTATTCGCGCTTACCTTTCGCGAGAGCCAGCTCGACCTTGGCGTAGCCATCCTTGAAATAAAGCGAAAGCGGAATCAGCGTGTAGCCCGATTCTTTGACCTTGCCGGCAAGTTTGGCAATCTCAGCTCGGTTGAGCAGCAACTTGCGACGACGACGGGTCGAGTGGTTGTTCCAGGTGCCCTGGGTGTACTCGGGAATGTGCACGTTTTCGAGCCAGACTTCGGCGTTCTCGACCGAGGCGAATCCGTCGACCAGGGATGCGCGACCGGCACGCAACGACTTCACTTCGGTTCCGGTGAGCACGATGCCGCACTCATACGTATCTTCAATGTGATAGTCGTGGCGCGCTTTGCGGTTGCTCGCGACAACCTTTTCTCCGCGTTCCCTAGGCATAAGAACCTATATTCGCAGATAGCGACGAATTGCTAGGCCGCTGGCAGCAGCCGCAAGGATGATTCCGACACCAATCAGAATCGGAACTACAAGAAGTGCCGAGCCAAGTCCGACGAAATTGGTGAATGGCATCTGCTGCGCAAGGTAGCCCTGCACGAAGTACTGAACCACACCGACCACTGCCCCGCCGGCAAGCAGGCTGCCGATGATGGCCGCGAAAACACCTTCAAGGATGAACGGCAGCTGAATGTAGAAGTTGCTCGCGCCTACAAGGCGCATGATTCCCAGTTCGCGGCGGCGAGCAAAGGCGCTGAGTCGAATCGTGGTCGAGATCAGCAGCGCGGCCGATGCAAGCATCAGCGATGCAATCGAAATCGCTGCGATTGAGGCGGCGTTCAGGATTGCAAAAATCTGGTCGAGGTAGCTGCGCTGGTCGCGCACCTCTTCGACACCAGCAAAGCCGGTGAAGCTCTCGGTGATAATTGCGCTTTGACTTGGGTCTTTGAGTTTAACCCAGTAGGTCTCATTGAGCTGGTCGGCTGTTACATACTTGGCCACAGCGTTGCCAGCGAATTCCTTTTGGAACTTGTCGTATGCCGCCTGGTGATCCTCGAAATAGAACTTCGAAACGTATGGCGAGAGGGTTGGCGACTGTAGCTCGGTCTCGACGGCAGTCTTGAGGTCGGCGCTTGCCTCGCCCTGCGGGCAGACATCCGTGGGTGAAATATTGCTGCACAGGTAAATTGCCACCTGCGCCTTGTCGTACCAGTAGTTTTTCATCTGGCCGATTTGCATCTGAAGCAAGCTGGCAGTGCCAACGAAAGTTAGCGAAATGAAAGTCACCAGGATGACCGACACGACCATCGATATATTTCGACGGATGCCCTGGCGAACTTCGCTCCATACAAAACGCATTAGTAACCCGCTGACTTTTCGTCGCGAATAATCTGACCGTCGCGAAGTTCAATCACACGCTTGCGAAAGCGGTTCACGATTCCGCTGTCGTGGGTTGCCATAACCACCGTGGTGCCCGACTGGTTGATTGAGTCAAGCAGCGCCATGATTTCTTCGCTGGTCTTTGGGTCGAGGTTTCCGGTTGGTTCGTCGGCTAGAAGAATCGCCGGCTTGTTTACGATTGCCCTGGCAAGGGCAACGCGTTGCTGCTCGCCACCCGATAGCTCAGAGGGAAGGCGATCTGCCTTGCCCTCGAGCCCAACTAGTCGAAGCACTTCTGGCACGGCTTCGTGGATTAGGCCAGCAGACTGCCCGATGACCTCCATGCTGAAAGCGACGTTCTGGCCAACGGTCTTGCTTGGCAGAAGTCGAAAATCTTGAAAAACCACGCCTAGCTTGCGGCGAAAGAACGGAATTCGGCGGCTCGGAATACCGACCAGGTTCTCGCCGAGTACGTGCACCGATCCACTTGAAGGGATCTCTTCGCGAAGCATCAGCCGCAATAGCGATGATTTGCCAGAGCCTGAGGCCCCGACCAAAAAGACGAAGTCGCCCTTTTCGATCTCAAGCGAAACATCGGCAAGCGACGGGCGCGACGAACCCCGGTAG
>JBJTNB010000048.1:0-4016 GCA_046073845.1 Micrococcales bacterium | reverse complement strand
TCGACACCGAGTTTCTCGACATCATGCGCGAGAAGGCGTTCATCATTTCGTGCAACGCTCGCGAATATGAGTTCTATGCGCCGCGCATCACCGACCGCGCGGTTTACATCAAGCGCGATGGTGGACATCCGGTGCAGATGTTTGAGTGTGGCGACCTGAAGCTCACCGTTCCGGCCTACCCGGTTGCCAATCCGAAAGACACCACCGGCGCCGGAGACGTGCACACCGGTGCGCTAATGGCAGGTTTGGCTCAAGGCCTCGGATGGCGTGATGCGATCGATCAAGCCAATCGTGCCGCTGCCTATTCGGTAACAAAAACTGGCGGGGCTTGGGGCCCAACGTCGCAGCAACTGGCTAGCCTTTAAGCAACCTGGTAAACAACTGAAGGGATACCGGTGGCTAATAACAGCGCACTTGCGGTCGAAGAAAACGGCCTGAACGTAATTCCAGAATCTGAGCGTCACGGTTCGCCTCGCGACCAGTTCTGGCCTTGGGCAGCTTCGAACGTCTCAATCTTCGGCATCTCGATGGCCGCCTGGATCCTGGGCTTCGGCCTTTCATTCGGCCAGGCAGTCGTGGCCGGCATCGTGGGAATTGTGTTCTCGTTTGCGCTGGTGGGCATCATCGCCCTAGCTGGCAAGCGCGGCTCGGCCCCAACCCTCGTTCTTTCGCGCGCCACCTTCGGCGTTCACGGCAATGCCCTGCCGACCATCGTTAGCTACCTTCTACTCGTCGGCTGGGAGACCGTGCTGGTTGCCCTTGGCGTAATTGCAACCTCGACCGTGGTCGACCGTCTCGGTGGTGGCAACAGCGACGCCGTGAAGATCGCCGCATTCGTTGTGATCATCGGTGTTGTTATTGCATCTGGTGTGTTTGGTTTCAAGTTCATCATGCGCATTCAGAAGTGGATCACCCTCGCTTCGGTCGCGTTGACCGCAGTGTTTGTTGTGCTTTCGGCTAGCGCACTCGACTTCAGCAAGATCACCGCCGCACCTGCTGGCGCACCTGCTGTTCTGGTTGCCGGAATCATCTACGCAATGACTTCATTCGGCCTCGGATGGGTAAACGGCGGCGCAGACTACTCGCGCTACCTACCTCGCACCTCGTCGAGCAAGGGCATCTTCGGCTGGACGACCTTCGGCGCAGCAGTTGCACCGGCAATCTTGGTTGTTTACGGTTTCATGCTTGCGCTTTCAAACGCGGATGTCGCAAAGAACATCGGTAGCGATCCAATCGGCGCACTGACCGCAGTGTTGCCAACTTGGTTCTTGGTTCCTTTCATCGTTCTGACTCTGCTCGGTTTCATGGGTGGCGCAATTCTCGACATCTACTCGTCGGGTTTGAACCTTTTGACCCTCGGTCTCAAGGTCAAGCGTTACCAGGCTGCTGCAGTTGACGGCGTGCTCATGACCGTTGGCGTTTTCTTCTTCGTGTTCAGCAACGCTGGCGGCAACTTCTTCTGGCCATTCCAGGCTGGTCTTTACATGCTCGGTGTTCCGATGGCTGCATGGGCCGGTATCTTCATCGCCGACTTGCTACTACGCAAGAAGGACTACGACGACGCCTCGCTTTACAGCGCATCGGGTCGTTACGGTTCGGTGAACTTCGTGGCTGTTGGCACCATGGTGCTTGCAACCGTGATCGGTTACGGCTTCATCTCGAGCCCAGACACCTCGCTGACCTTCACCACCTGGGAGGGCTACCTTTACGGCGTCTTCGGTGTGAACGGTGACAGCTCTTGGTACTACTCGAACATTGGTGTGTTCATCGCGCTAGTGATCGGCTTTGTAGGCCAGTACCTGCTTGGCCGCTCGGCTGTAGAGCGTCAAGAGAAGTAACTCGCAGCGGCCTGATGGCCGCGAACGATTAGGCGTCGCCCTGTTGTGCTTTCGAGCGCAGCAGGGCGATTGCACTTAACGCCAGGATGATCGAAACCGGAACCAACGCCGCCATGTTTAGGCCAACAAACATGAGAGCCGCCATGATGGTGCCCGAGATTGCTCCGCCGAATGCGCCACTGAGGTTCATCAATGTGTCGCTAACGCCTTGAACGTTCGCTTTGTCTTCGATCGGCAGCGAAGCACTCAGCAGGGCGCTGGCAGAAACCGTTGATGCACTCCATCCGAGGCCGAGTAGGAACAGGCCGATTAGCACATCGTTGTGGTTGTCCATTCCGAAGCCGGCAAATAAAAGCGCGGCGATGTAAATCAGCTGACCGACGAGCACGGTTTGTAGTTTTCCGATTTTGTCGGCGAGCATTCCGAATAGCGGGCTGAATGCATACATGCCAGCGATGTGAATGCTGATGGTGAAACCGACGACAACGAGAGTTGCGCCTTCCATCTTGAGATGTGCTGGTGTCATCGACATGACCGAAACCATCACCATATGTGAAAGCGCGATTGTGATGACTGCGTAGAGCGCGCGCGGATGCTTGCGCAAAGTTGCAACCGCACCGGCAATCGAAAGTCGTGGTTTGAGTTTCTTAGCGTCGCCGAGTTGTTTTGCGGTGAGCAGTGGGTCGGGTTTGAGTCCGAAGAAGAACATCAGGCTGGCCGATATTTGCGCGACGATGGTGACCACGAACGGGCCAGTGAGGTGGGGTAGGTGAAGAGCGGTACCGATTACTTCGCCTGGGCCAAAGAGGTTCGGGCCGATGACCGCGCCAATTGTTGTGGCCCAGACCACGAGCGAAAGGTCGCGGCTCTGTTTGCCGGAATGTGGCAGGTCGGTGGCGGCGAAGCGGGCCTGAAGCCCGACGGCCGAGCCGGCGCCAAGAACGAAGATGGCTAGAAGTAGCAGCGGAAAGAAACGCAGGCTGGCGGCCGTGATGATCAGGCTGGCGCCAGTAATTGCAATGCCCGCTCCGGTGGCCAGCGCGACTCGGCGACCCTTGGCATAGGCGAGACGGGCAAGCGGAATGGCCCAAGTCGCGGCACCCAGGGTGGCTGCCGTGGCCGCTGAGCCGGCCCAGGCTTCGGTGCCGCTCAGGTCAACTGCAAGCAGCGAGCCAATCGAAAGGGTTGAGCCGAGCCCAAATCCGCTCAAAATCTGGCCTGCGGTCAGTACTTTGACGGTTCGGCGCTGAATGGCATCCACGTTGATTTGGCTCATTTGCCCAGCCTAAACCCGCCTCGGATGCCGCCCGCCCTCTCTCGGCTGGGGCTGGGAAGCTTGGGCAGCGGCATCGTCAGCCATTGCTATTTGCACCTGTTTCTGCATCAGTTCTGATGCAAAAACCTTGCCATTTGGGTTGGGTTGACGAGGCGACAGCAAAAGGTCGCCCGGGGTCGGCGGAGGTGGGCCGGCCGCGGCGGGCCAGCCCAGCCCGAAAAACGCCGTGCAATGGGTGGGGCGGGCGGTTAAACTTGGATTTCACGCGTTTCGAGGTGCCCAAATGAGCAACAAGCCACTGACTTTGGCTGAGAAGGTCTGGAACGACCACTTGGTCGCCAAGGGCGAAAATGGTGCTCCTGACCTGCTCTACATCGACCTGCACCTCGTGCACGAAGTCACCAGCCCGCAAGCCTTCGACGGCCTTCGCCTTGCCGGCCGCCCGGTTCGTCGCCCAGATCTAACGATTGCGACCGAAGACCACAACACCCCAACTTGGGACATCGACAAGCCGATTGCCGACTTGACCAGCCGCACCCAGATCGAGGCGCTTCGCAAGAACGCAAAAGAGTTCGGAATTCGCATTCACTCGCTTGGCGATGTCGACCAGGGCATCGTGCACGTGGTCGGCCCGCAGCTCGGATTGACCATGCCTGGCATCACCGTGGTTTGCGGCGATTCGCACACTTCGACTCACGGCGCTTTTGGTGCGCTTGCCATGGGCATTGGCACCAGTGAGGTTGAGCATGTTTTGGCGACTCAGACCTTGCCGTTGAAGCCGTTCAAAACCATGGCGATTAATGTCGAGGGCGTTCTGCGCCCTGGCGTATCAGCTAAAGACATCATTCTCGCGGTTATTGCCAAAATCGGCACCGGCGGCGGCCAGGGTTATGTTTTGGAAT
>JBJTNB010000047.1:0-2454 GCA_046073845.1 Micrococcales bacterium | reverse complement strand
CTGGATTCGTACTCGAGAAAGTAAGTGTCGTTGCTCCTACTGCCGCAGCCGGGCTTGCTGGCTGCACTGCCAAGAAGAACGAAGCGAGCATCGCAAGAACGGCAACGAATGCCGACCTGTGCGTGTTGCGATTGATTGTTTTCACTGAAATGCGTTCCTTTCACGCCTTGTTGCTTTGGGGTGACTGAGAACGCCAGAGCGCACGGCGGGATCAGATCACCTCGGAGTGCGCACACACTTCCTTGAGTGAAAATTTAGCGGCAAACTAGGCCTTCGTGAAACCGATTTCAGCAAACTTAATCAAATCGTGATTATTGATTTACTGGCATCCAGGCGCGCAGGCCACAGCAAGGGTGAGTTAGAAATCCCAAGAAACGCTGACGGCTGAAAGCCGTTTCAGCTACTTGGTTGAAACCGCAGCGCCTTGGTTAGCGATGATCCGTGAATAGAGCTTCGCGCTGTTCTTCAGCGTTCTGGTCTGGGTCTCGAAGTCCACGTGAATCAGGCCGAATCGCTTGTCGTAGCCCTCTGCCCACTCGAAATTGTCCATCAACGACCAAGCGTAGTAAGACTTCACCGGAGCACCGAGGTCGATGGCCTCTCCAAGAGCCTGAATGTGAGACTCGAGATAGCTGCAGCGGCGATCGTCGTTGACTTCGCCGTTCTCGTCTGGACCTTCAGGATACGCGGCACCGTTCTCGGTAATTGCGATGTCAGTGACCTCTGGCCAGTCTCGCTTCACGCGAAGAACTAGGTCTTTGATTCCATCCGGGGTGATTGGCCAGCCCATGTCGGTAAGCGGTTCTGGAGGTGTGCCGTTCGATCGGTGTGGGAACGGGAATGGCCCGCCATCATTTGCCGGGCGGTCTTCGGCCCGCGGCACGCCCACAAAAGAATCTGCGTAGTAGTTGATGCCGAGGAAGTCGGAATCGACCTTGACCAGGTCCATGTCTCCTGCCAGCACGACCTTGCCAAGCTTGTCACCGAAGAAGTCGACGAGGTTTTGTGGGTAGCGCCCGTGAATCGAGGCGTCTAGCCACCAACGATTGATCTCGGCATCCATGAGGTCGGCGAGTTCAACGATTTCAGCATTCTGCGGGTCTTCAACAATGTAGTTGGTCATATTCAGGGCGATGCCGGTGCGAATCGACGGGTTTACCGCCTTCATAGCCCTGGATGCCTCAGCATGAGCCAATGCGGTGTGGTGGGCCGCTGCGACGGCGTCATCGAGACTCTTAACTCCCGGGGCATGTACGCCGCTCATGTAGCCCAGCCAGGTGACACACCATGGCTCGTTCAAGGTGACCCAGTTCTGTACTCGATCAGAAAAGGCCTCGACTGCAGCTGCAGCGTAGTCGGCAAAGGCATAAACGGTGTCTCGGTTTGCCCAGCCACCCTTGTCTTGCAAGGTTTGAGGCAGATCCCAGTGGTAGAGAGTGGCCAGGGGCTGAATGCCGGCCTCTAGAAGTTCATCGATTAGTTTGTTGTAGAAATCAAAGCCTCGCTGTTCGCGCTGCTGGTCGCCAACTGGAAACATGCGCGGCCAAGCTAGAGAGAATCGGTAACTATTTACGCCGATCTCTTTCATAAGTTCGACGTCTTGCGGGTAGCGGGTGTAGTGCTCACACGCTACATCGCCGTTTTCCATGTTGGCCACCTTGCCAGGAGTAGCGCAGAAGCGATCCCAGATGCTCTCGCCTCGCCCGTCTACCTTGGTAGCGCCTTCAATCTGAAAACTAGAGGTGGCGACTCCCCAGTTGAAATCCTTAGAAAACATTGCTCACTCCTGAGTAAGGCTTTAGTCTCGGGTTCACTTTGTGCGAAGCGAACCCGAGCCTAAACATCCTTCATCTACGCGTCGCGTTGGCCGAATCATGACAAGCGTGAAATCGGTTTCACAACATGACCATTACAGACCCTGGGGGCTTGATTTTGCAACTCGAAAAGGCGTGAAATCGGTTTCGTTATTTAAGCGTTATCTAAGACTTTCTTGGTGTTTTGGCGCAGCTGCGCTGGTAAGTTCGACAAAGTTAGGAATTTGTGCGAATTCTTACTCCTGTCAGATCACGACCTTACGGAGCCCAATTGAGCACTTCCGACCCACGCCTGTCCCTCATCTGGGCCGAAGAATTTGACGCGCCAGCAGGAGCACCGATTTCTTCAGCTGACTGGAATCACGACATAGGCGATGGAACTGCAGCTGGAATCCCTGGATGGGGAAACCAGGAACGTGAGTATTACCTCGAGTCGCAAGCGATTCACGATGGCAATTCTCACCTTGTGATCAAAGCCGAGAGAATGCCCGAGCAGAACGAGTACCACTGCTATTACGGAAAGCCTGCTGAGTGGATAAGCGCAAAGATCACCACGTTCAAAAAACTTGCATTCGAGTACGGGCGACTCGAAGTCAGCCTGAAAGCGCCTAAAGGTGTTGGGACCTGGCCAGCATTTTGG
>JBJTNB010000046.1:0-10430 GCA_046073845.1 Micrococcales bacterium | reverse complement strand
TGAAGCTGGCCTTTGGGCCCTTGTCTTTACCGCCTGGCATCGGGCCGCGACGGCCACCCATCATGCTCATTTGCGACTCTCTTTCAGGCCCGAGTGGCCAAGCAGATATTCATTCAGCAAGAAATTGATCTCTTGAAGACTAAGCGCTTCTGTGTAGGCGGTATTCCGAAAAAAGCGTGAAAAGTCGACGGCCTGCAATGCCTCGAGCGCGCGCGGGTGATTCAGTTTCAAAAACATTTGGGTGGTGTTTTTCTCGCGCTTGAAATCGGTGCGCACGCGACCGCAGCCGTAGCCAAAAATCGTCAGCGAAACATCGGCATCGTGCGGAGCCACTTTGGTGATGAACTCGTGGTCGACCACGCTCACGATCGAGCGAAGGTTTTTGCGTTTCTGCCAGATTTGAAAGACGGTCGCCAGGTGCGAATTGGCCTTGATGTGCTCGCCGTTGTCGTCGACGTAATCGATCTTGAGGTCTTCGTCGTAAACCAAGTGAAAGCGGCGGTCGAGGCGATTGAGCACCGACCACTTGCGCCAGCTGCGCGGCACGATGAAGGCAATGTAGTCGCTCGAATCTGCAGCGTGATTGAAAAACGGGATACTCAGCGAATTGTTTCGACCGAACGGCGGGTTCGAGATCGTAATGGCCTTGGTGGTGGCAAGGTCGGTTTGCAGAAAGTCGGCAGCTTTTACCCCGCGGGCCTTTGGTTCGATGTCGAATGAGATGACCTTGGCTGCGCCCGCGGCTTTGGCCGCCTTGACGAATGCGCCGGTGCCGCCCGCCGGTTCAAGCACGATTCGTCCATCCAGGCCGCCAACTACATCGGCGACTGTGGCCACTAACCGGCTGGCTAGGTCTGCCGGGGTGTAGTACTGCTCCTTGCCGGTGACACGGCGATTGCCAGGCTTGGCGTTGGAAGAAACAGGCACGAGTAAAGGTTAGGCTAAAAGGCTGCCTTGACCGGTGGCGCAAAGGTGCGCAGGGTGCCTTAGCGCCCAAGGCGCATCCGAGGCCAGAAAGGGCCACTGTAATGAGCGAATCGATGATTGTCGCGAAGAACCTCAAAAAGGTGTTTGGCGACTTCACCGCAGTTGATGGAATCGACTTCGAAGTTAAGAAGGGCGAATCGTTCGGCATTCTCGGCCCGAACGGCGCCGGCAAATCAACCACCATGCGCATGATCGCGGCCACCAGCCTTCGCACCAGCGGCGAGCTCGCCATTTTGGGCAAAGACCCGAACAAAAAGGGCCCAGAGATTCGCGCCCACCTCGGAGTGGTTCCGCAGCAAGACAATCACGACAACGAGCTCAAGGTGTGGGAGAACCTATTTATCTACGGTCGCTACTTTGGCCTCAGCCGCAAGTTCTTGAAGAACAAGATTGTCGAACTTCTTGATTTCGCTCAGTTGCAAGAGAAGAAAGATGTGAAGGTCGAGGCGCTTAGCGGTGGCATGAAGCGCCGCCTCACCATCGCGCGCGGCCTGGTCAATGAGCCAGAAATTCTCATGCTCGACGAACCGACCACCGGTCTCGACCCGCAGGCTCGTCACGTTCTCTGGGATCGCCTATTCCGTCTGAAGGAACAGGGCGTCACGCTTGTCATCACCACTCACTACATGGATGAAGCCGAGCAGTTGTGTGACCGTCTCGTCGTGATGGACAAAGGCAAAATCATGGCAGAAGGTTCACCTGCCGAGTTGATCAAAAAGTATTCGAGCAAAGAGGTTCTCGAAGTGCGTTTCGGTTCGACGAAGAACGCCGAGGCCGCAGAGCAGATCAAGCACCTCGGTGACCGCATCGAACCGTTGCCAGACCGAATCTTGGTTTATGCAGAAGACGGCGAAGCCGTGCTCGAGCAAATCACCAAGCTTGGTCTCGAACCGCAGACCTCGCTGGTTCGTCGTGCCTCGCTCGAAGATGTATTCCTTCGCCTAACCGGACGCACGCTGGTCGACTAATGAGCGTCGTGACTGAACCGAAGATCACCTGGACGGGCGCCAAGAAATTGGTCGACCCACGCCGGGCAATGCTCTCAGGCCCTTGGCACGTTGCCGAGTACCGCCTGCGCAACATGTCGAAGTGGTGGAGTGCCGTGCTGGCTTTCGGCCTCGGCAACCCGGTGCTTTACCTACTTTCGGTCGGTATCGGAATCGGTGCGCTGGTCAACAAGTCGCAGGCGCACGGCGTCGACGGCGTGCCATACCTGACCTTCTTGGCCCCGGCACTGCTGGCCACCTCGGCGATTCAGGCCGCCATGGATGAGACCTCGTTCCCAACTATGCAGGGCTTCATGTGGGACAAATCGTTCTTCGCCATGAACTCGACCCAGCTGACCGGCCGCTCGATCGTTGGCGGCATCATGATTGCTTCGGCTTTCCGTTGCCTGTTCAACACCACTATCTATGCGCTGGTTTTGTGGGCATTCGGGGCGGTCAACCCGCTGCAGATTCCGGCGCTGATCGGCTCGGCGTTCTTGGCCGGCATGGGCTTTGCGGCCATCATGCTGATGACCGTTTCGTTCGTGAAGCAAGACGACGGCTTCTTCGCGATCATCGGTCGTTTCATCATCGCGCCCATGTTCATGTTCTCTGGCACTTTCTACCCGATTACCAACCTGCCGATTTATCTGCAGTGGATTGGTTGGGTCAGCCCGGTCTGGCACGCAACCGACATGGGTCGCGCGCTGAGTTACGGTCACAGCGTTGAGCCGTGGCTCATGGCTGTGCACTTCGCGTACCTAATCGCGATGTTGTTCGTCGGTATTGAATTCGGTTCACGTCAATTTGCAAAGAGGTTGGCAGCATGAGTTTGATCAACGCAACGCTCGACAACGCGATTGCCATCGCCGAACGTCGCAGCGGAAAAGTCGGCGCCGAGTATTACTCGGGTCGCTCGCGAACCATGATCGAGCGTTCGTTCTTGGCTTTCAAAACTTCTTCGTGGGTTGTCGTGCTCAGTGGTTTCGTCGAGCCAGTGTTCTACTTGCTCGCCTTCGGCTTTGGTCTCGGCGGAATGATCGGTTCGGTAGCAGACAACACCGGTCGCCTGGTTTCATACGCCGCCTACATCGCGCCAGCATTGCTTGCCACCTCGGCCATGAACGGCGCAATCTACGACTCGACCTGGAACGTCTTTTTCAAGATGCACTTCGGCAAGTTGTACCAAACCGTTCTAGCCACCTCGATGGGCGTCTTGGATGTCGCCATGGGTGAAATCGGTTGGGCGTTGCTGCGCGGCTTCACCTACGCGCTCGGATTCATGGCGGTGATGACTCCGCTCGGTCTGATTCCGAGCTGGTGGGGCATCCTTGCTGTGCCTGGCGCAGTGCTGATCGCATTCGGTTTCGCCTCATTGGGCATGGGTATCACTTCTTATTTGAAGTCGTTCCAGGGCATGAACTGGATTAACTTCTTCATGCTGCCGATGTTCCTGTTTTCGGGCACTTTCTACCCGCTGACCATCTACCCAGACTGGCTGCGCATCGCCATCAAGGCCATGCCGCTTTGGCAGGCAATCGAGCTCGAGCGCGCGCTCACTCTCGGCACGATCGACCTAGCCACCGCAATGCACGTGCTCTACTTCCTGGTCATGATCACGGGCGGTCTGGTCTTCACCACCCGTCGTTTGAACGCCCTGTTCTTGAAGTAGAAAACCTGCCCGATTGGCAGTAGCCCAGTGTCGGTAGTGGGGCATAGCCTTATCTGTGGGGGCAAACCGCCCTCGTCGTAAGGGGTTTTCATGTTTGCTGGTCTGCTCAAAAAGCTTCGCGCCGCACTACTGCTATCAATCGCGTTTGTCACCATCCTTGGTGTTTTGCCTGCTCAGGCAGCCGCACCTGTCGTGCGCAACAGCTACATCCTGACTGTTTCTCAAGGTTCAAACGCTTTTGTCAAAGACCTCATTTCGCGACTTGGCGAAACCCCGCACGACGAACTGACCGAGGTGCTCGATGGTTTCGTGCTCAGCCTCACCGACTCAGAAGTTCTGACACTTCAAGCCGACAGTCACGTGCTTCGAGTTGAACAAGACCAACCAATGTCGCTGATGGATTCGCAGAATCCAACTCCATCGTGGGGCCTTGACCGCATCGATCAAACCAACACCACATACGACAACACCTACAACTACCCAGCAACAGCTGGTGCGGGTGTAAACATTTACATCGTCGACACCGGCATCATGGCAACCAACCCCGACTTTGCCGGCCGCACCGAACCTGGCTTCGATGTCTTCGGTCAAAACCTTCAGAGTGCAGACTGCAACGGTCACGGCACACACGTAGCTGGTACAGCAGCCGGCACTACTTACGGTGTTGCAAAAAAGGCAACCATCGTTCCGGTTCGAGTACTTGGTTGTAATGGTTCTGGCACCTGGGGTGGTTTCATCGCCGGTCTCGACTGGATCGTAAAGAATCGCCCAGCAGGTGTTCCTGCCGTCATGAGCGCAAGTCTCGGTGGCACAAAACTTCAGTCAGTCAACGATGCAGTTCAGGCTCTCTATGCTGCTGGTGTCACTCCGGTTATCGCTGCCGGTAACTCGTCGCTAGATGCCTGTGGTTATTCACCAGCATCTGCACCCGACGCCATCACGGTTGGCGCTACCGACAGCACCGACAATCTGGCTTGGTTCTCAAACTGGGGCGACTGTGTCGACGTCTTCGCACCCGGTGTGAACATCGTTTCTGACAACTATCTAGACCCAACGACCCCTCGCACCCTAAACGGCACCTCGATGGCAACCCCACACGTGTCTGGCCTTGCAGCCCTTTATTTGTCTGGTCACCCGACCGACACCCCGGCTCAGGTGACCGCTGCCATCAAGGCTGGTGCCCAGTCTGGTGTGGTCACAAATGCCAAGACGGCAAGCAACCTTTTGATCAACACGGGTTTCGTGAAGGCCGCACTGCCACCGGTTGGCACTCCTACGGCAGTGACGGTCAGCGGCGTCACCACAACGGGCGCACAGGTTAGCTGGGTTGCGCCAGTTGGAACCCAGGCTGCTCAGACCTACAACGTCGATTACAAAACTGTGGCTGCAACCAGTTGGGCAACAGTCACAACAGATCTCACGACCATTGCACTAACCGGTTTGGCTGCAAATACCGCTTACTCGGTTCGCGTTTCATCGGTGAACGGCACCACGGTGTCTGCACCGAGCGCCGAGACAATGTTCACCACCAAGGGTCTTGCACCAGCTGCACCGGCAAACATTCGAACCACAGCGGTGTTTGGCAATCAGGCAACACTCACCTGGGATGCCCCTAACGGTAACGGTTCGGTCATCACCTCGTACAGCGTTTACATCGTGACCGGTAACGCCAAGACGCTGATTGGTTCAACTTCGGCAACTACTTACGTTGTGCCAAACCTAACCCCGAGCACTGCATACGCAATTGCTATCGAGGCGAAAAATGCAAACGGAGTTTCACCGCTTTCAGCACCGTTTGTATTCACCACAACTGCAGCCACTCCTTTGGCAGTCTCGCGAATCACATTCAGTAACATCACCGCGACAACCGCCACCGCATCATGGACTGCCGTGCCACCATTGGCAAACGGCACTCCGATTACTTACAACGTGGCAACTTACGTTTACTCTTCACTCGGATGGCTGATTCGACCGGTCTACACCACCACGGCCACCACTTTGAATTTGTCTGGGCTAACCCGCTATGCATCGCAGGGATTGATCATCACAGCGTATTCAGGTCTGGTAGCCGGCCCAGCTTCGTCGATGTGGTCATTCAACACTTTGCAAACCGTGCCAGGTGCGATCACATCGTTTACCTCAACTCGCATCGCCGGAACCAACACCACGACCTTGGCTTGGTTGCCACCTGCCGACAACGGTGGCGCGGTAATCACGGGCTACCTGCTTGAGAAGTTCGATGGCGTCAACTGGGTATCGGTCGGTAACTTGGCGGCAACCGTTCAGAGCTATGTGGTGACTTTGCCTGCTCGCGGCACCTTTGACAACTACCGAATCTCGGCGCTCAACGCACTAGGAGCCGGAGCCGTCAAGACCTTGTCTGTCGCTCTGGCGAACACCGCCCCGGCTGCCCCAACGGGCGTGACGGCAACACTTAGCGCCGACCAGCGCACGGTGACACTCACCTGGGTTGCACCTACAGACGATGGCGGCACGCCGATCACTTGCTACAGAATTCTTGCCGGTGCAACTGCGACCAGTTTCACTACGGTTGTCTCAACCGTTTCGGCAACCACACTGAGCACAACCATTGCTGTACCGCTTCGTGGCGCACCAACCTACTTTGTAGTGGTGGCGCTCAATGCCGTGGGCGTTGGTGCGGCCAGCTCTGTCGTTTCAGTAACTCGACCACTGGGCGTGCCTGTGATTACGTCTGCTCCGACTGCAACGTGGAACACCGACGGAACCTTGCACCTGGCCTGGTCTGTGCCAGCCGATAATGGTGGCGCTGCAATTACCGGTTATAAGATTCAACGTCTTGAAGCAGGCGCGTGGGTTAACAAAGCAACTTCGAACACAAACGCTTTGAACGTGCCGCGTGAAGCACCAGGTACGGTCTGGCAATACCGAGTGATCGCTACTAACTCTGTTGGTGATTCGCTGCCTGGCCCAGCCTCTGTAAATATTCAGGTGCCATTTGCGAAGGCCTCGGCTCCGCAGAACTTCACGGCAATCGACAACGGTTCGTTTGTGACCGCTAGCTTCACGGCGCCGGCAGATCTCGGTGGCGGCACCGTTGGTTACTACGCGGTTCTCGTCAGCAAAGACGGTGGCGCAACCTGGATCAACATCGGCACCACGCCTGGTCTAACCGTCAACGTTTATCGACCAACCAAGGGGCAAACCTGGCAGTACCGCGTTGTCGCAGTCACTCAGCCTGGCCCAGGCGATGTCAGCACCACGATTTCAATTGCCGCAGCGATGACCGTGCCGGGTTCGACATCTTCTTCGGTCACCTTTGCAGCCGACGGATCGATCAATTTGGTTTGGTACGCCAGCCTTGATAACGGCGGTAGCCCAATCGTCGGTTACAAGGTCGAAAAGAGTTTCGACGCAACTACCTGGTCGACCGTAACGACCACACCTGGCAACCAGCTCGCACTAAACCTTCCACGCGAGAACCCAGGCGTGCGCGTCTACTTCCGTGTCAGCGCGATCAACGCCATCGGAATTGGCGCTACCTACGCAAGCAGCATCATGGTGCCTTACCTAAAGGCAACAGCTCCGCAAAACGTTGTCATCACCGACAATGGCTCGGCTGTAGTTGCAACCTGGGCGGCACCGGCCAACCTCGGTGGTTCGCCATCGGTGTCATACCAGATTCAAGTCAGCCGCGATGGTGGGGCCACCTTCGTTAGTTACACGTCGACCAGCGCACTCAGCATCGCTGTTCCTCGACCAGCTAAGGGCACCGCGCAGTTGTACCGCATGATCGCCTGGACTGCCTATGGCTATTCAGATGCATCGCCGGCAACCAACATCGCGGCTGCGCTAACTGTTCCATCTGTGCCGGGCTATCCGTCGCTGGTGATGAACGCCGACAAATCCATGACCGCTAAGTGGGTGGCAGCAACCGATAACGGTGGCACCGCGGCGACTGGCTTCAGAATTCAAACCTCGACCGACGGCACCAACTGGTCGACCAGCCCAGATGTATTGGCAAGCACCTTGACCGTCACATTGCCGGAAACCAACCCCGGCGTTCGCACGTATTTCCGTGTGGCTCAGGTGAATGCAACGGGCGTTTCGGCTTACACCGGGTACGTGAGTGTGCTCAACCCGATCGTTATAGCGGCGGCGCCAAGCAACCTTAACGTGGTTGTCACCGGTCAAACCGCCACTGTTACCTGGACTGCCTCGAGCTCATTCGGCGGAGCAACTGGCGTGAACTACTTGGTGACTGCCTCGATAGATGGCACCAACTTCGTCGCAAAGGGTGGCACAAGCGGAACAGCATTTAGCTTCGCTGGCCTTGCCAAGGGTTCGAACGTGTGGGTGCGCGTCGTTGCTCAAAACCAGGCTGGGTTGAGTGTTCCGGTTACTTCTGCGGCCGTTCCGGTTGCCAACACTGTAGCTAGCGCAATCACCTCGGTAGCAGTTACTCGCGCAAGCACCAGCTTCTTGTCGTTCAACTTTGCAGCCCCAACCGACCTCGGTGGCTACACCGGTTACAACTATTTGATTCAGCAGTGGGCAACTAACCGTTGGGTGACCATCGCCAACGGAACGGGTGCCGCAAACAACACCGTTCTAGTTGGAGTGCCAACCTCGGCGGCAACGATCAACTACCGAGTTATTGCCACGAACCCATCTGGCGACACCGCGCCATACATCTTGTTGGCAATCAAGTAATTCAAAAACGAAAAGACCCCGGATTGCTCCGAGGTCTTTTCGTTTCAAACCTGAATTACGCCTTGACGGTCATTCCAAGAATTGCTGCGACCGCAACATTCACAATGGTCAAAACCAGGATGGTCGGCACTACCCACTTAGGAGTCTTCTCGCTCTTGCGGTAGGTGTAAGCGATGAAGAAGATCGCGGTAATACCTACGCTCTTGATGCTTACTGAAATTGGGTTTACGGTTTCACCGTTAGCTGGCAACATGCCTGCAAGTGCAAGCCCGGCTGCAAGGGTCAACCATGCGCCGTGCACGAGAGCTGGTGGCACCTTTGCGCCGGTTTTGAAGTTTGGGATCTGGGTTAGGGCATAACCAAAAATGGTGCCGTAGCCAAGTAGGTGCAAAAAGAGAACTACGCCAATTGCGATTTCCATGTGAGCCTTTCTTTCGTCAGGCCCTTAGCCGCAACGAGTTACGCGCTCAGTCTAGCCATGGCCACTGCGGCCTCTACGGCTTCGCGACCCTTGTCTTCGTTCGAACCCGGCAGGCCAGCGCGATCGAGGGCTTGCGCCAGGTCGTTGGTGGTGAGCAAACCGAACCCAATTGGAACGCCCGTGTCGAGTTGAATGCGAGTTAGGCCATCGGTGGCGGCTCGACAGACGTACTCGAAGTGCGGCGTCTGGCCGTAAATCACGCAACCGAGGGCAATCACAACATCGGCACCCTGTTCAATGGCGTATTTGGCGGCCAGCGGCAGTTCAAAAGCGCCAGGTACCTGCCACACCTCGTAGGTGTCGTTGCCGGCCTCTTTCAGTGCCCGTTCGGCGCCGGCAAGCAGGCCGTGGGTTACCTCGGTGTGCCACTGGGTTACCAGCACTGCAACCTGAAGCCCGGTTGCGTCGATCTCAATCTTCGGAGCGTGTCCGGCCATTTTGTTTACCTCGTGTTGCTAGCTGTTTGTCGGAATCAGGTGGCCCATGCGCTCGCGCTTGGTTGCCAAGTAGTTTTCGTTCTCGGCTGCGATGCCAACGATGACCGGAACGTAATCGGTGACTTCGATGCCCGCGGCATCGAGGAACCCGCGCTTTGCAGGGTTATTAGTCATCAGGCGAACACTGGTTACACCGAGGTCGCGCAGAATCGCAACCGCTGCGCCATACTCGCGAGCCTCTGCAGGCAAACCGAGTGCAACGTTGGCGTCGACTGTGTCGAGCCCGGTGTCTTGAAGCGCGTATGCCTTCAGCTTGTTGAGCAAGCCAATGCCGCGACCTTCTTGACCGCGAAGGTAAATCACGATTCCGCCGTTCGGGTCGTTGGCGATGGTGTCGAGAGCATAGTCGAGCTGCGGGCCGCACTCGCACTTGAGCGAACCGAAGGCCTCGCCGGTGATGCACTCGCTGTGCATGCGAACCAAAACGTTTGCGCCAGTTGGGTTACCCGAAATGATTGCCACGTGATCTGCGGTGGTCTTGGTGTCGTAGTAACCGCGAACTTTGAACTGACCGTGAGTGGTTGGCAAGTTCGCCTCGGCCTCAAAGCGAATTCGGTTGCTTGGGTTCGACTGGTGTTCGATGTTGTGAGTGCGAAGGTAATCGATGATCATCTCGATGGTGATCACCGGCAAGCCTTCGGCCGCCCCGGTTTCGATGAGTTCCGGCAAGCGCATCATGGTGCCGTCGGTGCGAACCATTTCGCCAATCACGCCCACAGGCTCAAGCCCTGCGAGTTTCATGAGGTCGACTGCGGCTTCGGTGTGACCGGCGCGGGCAAGAACGCCATCCGGGTGAGAACGAAGGGGCATCATGTGACCAGGGCGAATCAGGTCGCTCGCCTTGGTGTCTGGGTCAGCCAGAACGCGGGCAGCTAGCGCGCGGTCAGAGGCCGAGATGCCAGTAGATTGGCGGGCTGCGGCGTCGATGGTGACCGTGTAGTTGGTGTGGTGTGGGTCGCGGTTGTGGATGGTCATCACCGGTAACTCGAGGTCGTTTGCCCGAGCCTCATCCATTGGCACACAAATGAAGCCAGAGGTGCGGTTGATAAACCAGGCCATCCACTCTGGGGTAGCGAACTGAGCTGCCATGATGGCGTCGCCCTCGTTCTCGCGGT
>JBJTNB010000045.1:0-3947 GCA_046073845.1 Micrococcales bacterium | reverse complement strand
CTCTTTCTTCTTGTGGTCATCCCAGTTGACCATGACTTCATCGCCGGTTGACGCAGCGTACCGTGAGAGCTCTTCGGCGTTGCCAAACACGTGAGGGTGCCGCCCGATCATCTTGGCGGCTGAAGCGGCGGCGACATCTTCGAGGTCGAACGGCTCGCCTAGCGAACCGGTGGCCGCAAGGTCGGCGTGAAAGATGACCGAATAGAGCACATCGCCGAGCTCTTCGAGAATCTCGTCGCGATCGCCACGCTCAATGGCGTCGATGAGCTCATAGGTTTCTTCGAGCAGGTATTTGGTGAGTGAGCGGTGAGTCTGCTCGCCGTCCCACGGGCAGCCGCCGGGGCTGCGCAGTTTGTGGGCAACCGCAATCAGGTATTCAAGCTTCGGATGGGGCTTGATAGGAACCTGGTGGTTGGCGGGAATCTCTGCGTTCATGGTGCAAGTTTGGCAGAGCGCGTGTGCATAACTTGAGCAAGGCTCGCTCGGGCTTGGCATAGTTCTGGCATGGCGCGGATTGAGTACTTTGACTATGCGGAGTTTCGCGCTTTTTTGAATTCATTGGATTTTGAAATGGCTGACTTGACCGTGCAGTTTTTGAGCGTGATCTCTGAAAATTTTGCGGTCGACAATAACTGGGTGAAGGCTTTACCCGGTGACGTGTTGCAAGTGCGCATTGGAAACAGCACTTCGAAGGTTTACAAAAAATTGGGCATGGCTCCGGCGCTAGCACCTGACCGAAAGTTGCTCTTGCGGCTTTTCGTGGCCGATCTAGGAATGAGATTGCTTGTCTTGGGTGGTTACGACAAACTCGCCAATCCTGGCTCCCATGAGCAAAAACATCAAATTGGCCTAGCCATTTCCCGCCTGGAAGCCTTTCGACAAAGGGAGTTGCCAAAGTGAAGTGTTTTATTACATCATTATCTAAGGAGGCCAAATGGACCAGCACGAACAGATGTTGAAAGACATTTCAGCAAAGTGGACTGAAGCTGATTGGGAACACCACCGTCTTCTAGGGCAGGCAATAAGGCTGGAATTCCAACGAATCCGCCTCGCTCAACTGGTCAAAAAGTCTCGCAAGGCTCACGGCTATTCACAGCGACAGCTGGCCCACTTGACTGGCATTCAGCAAAAAGAGATTTGCAAGATCGAGAAGCAAAAGGGCAACCCAACCTTCGAAACGCTCAATAAGTTGTTTCTAGTTCTTGGGATTTACCCGAACTATTCGATGGAACCTATCGCTGACAGCCGACCTGCGGCAGCCTAATTAGTCGTCGCCACCCTCGCGACCCTCGTGCTCGCCACCTTCGTGACCGCGGAACGAAGGTGAACCGCTAGCCGAGCTGCCTGTGCCAACCGAACCGTTAGGGGTTGCGCTGCTTAGGTTTGAGAAGCTTGGCGCTGCTTGAGTGCTCTTCGAAACCGCTTGGCTAGGAATTGCAAAGGTAGTGCCTGGGGCCGTTGCCGTTGCGCCTGAATTCGAAGCAGCAGAACCCTGGGTAGCAGATGCACCAGAGATCAAACCATTGGCAGTCGAAGTTGCTGGCGAGTTTGAAGCTGGCTGAATGCTGCTTGCATCGGTAGTGATTACCGGCGCTGCGTTCGAAGTGACGCTAGCGATGTCATTGACCGCACCGACAACGGTGTTCTTGAGTGCGGTTGCCATGGCAGGTGAAATTGCAGTGGCAAGGCCGAGCGCCGCGATAGCGAAAGTCGAAGCAACGGCTGCCGACTTTACAACCTTCGAACGTGAACGCTCGAACGAAGAACGCTTAGGGGCATTGGCCTGGTCTTCAGATGTGGTGTAAACGTAGCTGTCATTGAGCATTTTTGTTCACCTTTCATGAGCACTGCTGGTTGTGCTTTCAGTGTGGCAGGCGGGGTGCTCTGTAACTTGGGAAAAGTGCCCTAGCTGGCTGTGAAAAGTCTGGCAAGAAGTGCCCAGGCGAAATCGATTGCACCCTGGTCGCGAAGCTGCTCGCCGGTCGGTGACCACGGCGATGGAATAGTCACCATCTGCGAGCCGGCTAGGTAACGCAGGCCCGCTATTTCGTGCGAGAGCGCGACTTGCCGCTCTGGGGTCAGTTCGATTGGCGAAATCTTGACCTGGGTGCCGAGCATGGTGAACTCTTTGACTCCGAGGCGGTTGGCCTGTTGGCGAAGCGCGGTGATCTCGATCAGATTCAGCACGGATTGCGGGGCTGCGCCGTAGCGGTCAGTCAGTTCGGCCAATATTTCGGCCAGTTGCTCGCGCGTGCCGGTCTCGCCCGATGCCGCAGAGAGCTTGTGATAGGCCTCGAGGCGCAGGCGCTCACTGTCGACGTAGGTGGTTGGAATGTGGGCATCAACTGGCAGCTCAAGTTTGAGCTCGGCAGGGGCCTCGATCTTCTGCCCCTTGAACTCGGCAACAGCCTCGCCAATTATGCGCAAATAAAGGTCAAAGCCAACGCCGGCGATGTGGCCGCTTTGCTCACCGCCGAGCAGATTGCCGGCACCTCGAATCTCGAGGTCTTTGAGCGCCACCTGCATGCCAGAGCCGAGCTCGTTGTTGGTGGCAATTGTGGCAAGGCGGTCGTGAGCCGTCTCGGTGAGGGTCTTGCTCGGGTCATAGAAGAAGTAGGCATAGGCACGCTCGCGCGAACGACCAACTCGCCCGCGAATCTGATGCAGCTGGCTGAGTCCGAAGTTTTCGGCGCGGTCGACAATCAGCGTGTTGGCATTTGGAATGTCGATTCCGGTTTCGATGATCGTTGTCGATACCAGCACGTCGAACTTCTTCTGCCAAAAGTCGATCACGACCTGCTCGAGCTGGTGTTCGTTCATCTGACCATGCGCCACGGCAATGCGCGCCTCAGGCACCATCGCGCGAAGATCGCTGGCCACCTTGTCGATGCTCTGCACGCGATTGTGCACGAAGAATACCTGCCCCTCGCGAATCAGTTCGCGACGAATCGCGGCGGCAACCTGCTTGTCGCTGTAGCCACCAACGAACGTCAGAATCGGGTGACGTTCTTCTGGAGGAGTAGCCAAAGTAGACATTTCACGGATGCCGGTGATTGCCATTTCGAGCGTGCGCGGAATCGGGGTTGCCGACATCGACAGTACATCGACGTTTTGTTTCATCGCCTTGAGCTGCTCTTTGTGTTCAACACCGAAGCGCTGTTCTTCGTCGACGATGATCAACCCGAGGTTTCTAAACTTGACGTTTTTGCTGAGCAGACGATGCGTGCCGACAACCATGTCGACTGCGCCGGTTGCAAGACCAGCAAGAATTTCTTTTGCCTCTTTATCGGTTTGAAAACGGCTGAGCGCTTTGACCGTGACAGGGAACCCGGCGAAACGATCGTTAATCGTTTCGACGTGCTGCCGAACCAGCAGCGTGGTCGGAACGAGCATTGCGACCTGTGTGCCATCCTGGATTGCTTTGAATGCCGCACGAATCGCGACCTCGGTCTTGCCGTAGCCGACATCGCCAGCGAGTAGGCGGTCCATCGGAATCGCAGCCTCCATGTCGCGTTTGACCTCATCGATGGTGGTGAGCTGATCCGGGGTTTCGGTGAAGGCGAAGGCCTCTTCGAGTTCGCGTTGCCAAGGGGTGTCTGGACCGAAGGCGTGACCCTTCGACTTGACTCGGGCCGAGTAGAGCTTGACCAGGTCGATAGCGATCTTGCGAACTGCCTTGCGGGCGTTGGCCTTGGTGCGCGACCAATCGCCACCACCCATCTTGCTGAGCACGGGGGCTTCGCCGCCGACATAGCGGGTCAGGTAATCGAGCTGGTCGGTCGGCACATAAAGGGTGTCGCCGGGGTGGCCCTTCTTCGATGGTGCGTATTCAATAAGTAGGTATTCGCGAGTCGAACCGGCAACGCCCATGGTTCGGGTGACCAGCTCTTTGAAGCGGCCGATGCCGTGAATCTCGTGAACGACGTAGTCACCCGACTTGAGGGTGA